>JAUSDK010000194.1 GCA_030650875.1 Polaromonas sp. | reverse complement strand
GCCAGCGTCTACCCCAACATGGGTGCGCAGGTGCTCATCATGTGCTTTGTGGTGGTGGTGATTGGCGGCATCGGGTCGGTGCGCGGCGCGCTGATCGCGGCCTTGCTGGTCGGGCTGGTCGACACCTTTGGCAAGGTGCTGCTGCCGCAAATGGCCGGCATGCTGATTTACATGCTGATGGCGGCGGTGCTGCTCTGGAAACCCGAAGGGCTGTTCAAGCAATGAGCACGGCAAAAGCAAACCTTGAAATTCTGCCGCGCGGCGTGCAGGTCACGCTGGCCCTGGGACTGGTGGCGCTGCTCGCCTTTCCTTTTACCGGCACGGACTACTACATCCAGATGCTCACGCGCATGATGATCATGGCGATTTTTGCCATGAGCCTGGACTTGCTGCAGGGCGTCACCGGCCTGGTGTCGCTGGGCCATGCCGCCTATTTTGGGCTGGCCGGTTATGCGCTGGCTTTCATGATGCCGCAGGGCGAACCCGCCAGCCTGTGGTGGACCTTGCCGGCCGCGGTGCTGGCCTCGGGCCTGGCGGCCTTGGTCATCGGCTTTTTTGTGGTGCGCACGCACGGCATCTACTTCATCATGGTCACCATGGCGTTTGCGCAGATGGTGTTTTACCTGTTTTTTGACAACCGGGCGCTGGGCGGCTCGGACGGGCTTTACATCAACTTCAAGCCCGACGCATCGGTGGCCGGCTGGGTGCCGTTTGACCTGGACAACAAACGCACCATGTACTTTTTCACGCTGGGCGCGATGCTGGCGGTCTATGTCTTTTTGCGGCGCCTGCTCTGGAGCCCGTTTGGCCGCGCGCTGGCCGGGATCCGCGTCAACGAGCACCGCATGCGCGCCATGGGCTTTGGCACCTTCGGCTACAAGCTGGCCGCCTTTACGCTGGCCGGCAGCCTGGCCGGGCTGGCGGGCTATTTGTGGGGCACGCAAACCGGTTACATCAACCCGGAACTGATGGGCTTTCAGATGAGCGCGCACGCCATCATGATGGTGATCCTGGGCGGCATGGGCAACTTTGCGGGCGCCATCGTCGGCGCATTCGCGTTCGAGTATTTGCTGCATGTGTTCAAGGACCTGCCGCAACTGGGCAGCGTGAACCTGGGCAAGCACTGGCAGCTCTGGATGGGCCTGTTCATTGTGCTGCTGGTGACGTTTGCGCCGCGCGGCCTGCTGGGGCTGGTGGAGCGCTTTGGCAAGGGCAAGGGCAAGGCCAAAACAGGCGGGGAGTCGCCGCATGAATGACATCTTGCTCAGCGCCAAAAACCTCACCAAACGCTTTGGCGGGCTGGCCGCGGTCAACGGGGTGTCGCTGGACCTGCATCGCAACTGCATCCACGCGGTGATTGGCCCGAACGGCGCGGGCAAATCCACGCTGACCCACCTGCTGTCGGGCGACTTGCTGCCCACCTCGGGCACCGTGCTGCTGGGCCAGCGCGACGTCACGGGCTGGCGCCCCGAGCGCATTTCCCGCCAGGGCCTGGGCCGCAGCTACCAGAAAACCAACATCTTCTTGCCTTTCAGCGTCTGGGAAAACGTGCGGCTAGCGGCCCAGTCGCGCGAACCCCATGCGGCACGCTGGCTCCGGCCCGCTACGAGCTTTATAACAGTCAATTCCCGCACAGAAAAGGCTATAGAGCTTTCCGGCTTGAAAGACAGGAAATCCGCCATTGCCGGCACCATCAGCCACGGCGAGCAGCGCCAGCTTGAAATTGCCATGACCCTGGCGACCGAGCCGCAGGTGCTTCTGCTCGACGAACCCCTGGCCGGCATGGGCGCGCAAGAGGCCGAGCGCATGGTGGCGCTGCTGCTGGCGCTGAAAAAAAACCACGGCATCTTGCTGGTCGAGCACGACATGGACGCGGTGTTTGCGCTGGCCGACCAGCTGACGGTGATGGTCAACGGCCAGGTCATTGCCAGCGGCACACCTGCCCACATCCGCGCCGACGCGGGCGTGCAGGCAGCCTATCTGGGCGAAGACATCGGCGTGGAGCCCGCATGAACAACGACCTGCTGATCAACGCCCAAAAAATCAACACCTACTACGGCGCCAGCCACATTCTGCGCGACCTGAGCTTTTCAGTGGCGCGCGGTGAAACCATTGGCCTCATGGGCCGCAACGGCATGGGCAAAAGCACCCTGCTTAAAAGCATCATGGGGCTGGTCAAGCCGCGCTCAGGCGCCCTTGACATCGCCGGCCGGCCCATGATGGGGCGAGCGCCCTATGAAATTGCCCGGCTCGGCATCGCCTATGTGCCCGAAGGCCGGGGCATTTTTGGCAACCTCAGCGTGCTGGAAAACCTGAATATGGCAGCGCGGGCCGGCACGCGCGGCCAGCGCGACTGGACCTGCGAGCGCGTGCTCGACACCTTTCCACGCCTGAAGGAACGCCTGGGGCACGGCGGCCAGCAGCTCAGCGGCGGCGAGCAGCAAATGCTTACCATAGGCCGCGCCCTGATGACCAACCCCGATGTGCTGATTCTGGACGAAGCCACCGAGGGCCTGGCGCCGCTGGTGGCCCGGGAGATCTGGCGCATCTGCCAGCTGGTGAAAGGCACCGGCATCAGCAGCGTCATCGTCGACAAGAACTGGAAACACGTCACCCAAATCACCGACCGCAACGTGATTCTGCTCAAGGGCGAGGTGGTATTTGAAGGCAGCTCGACCGAGCTGCACGCCCAGCCCGAACTGCTGCAGCAGTATCTGGGCGTTTAGGCGATTAAGCGATTAAGGGCGGTGTTACAGCAGCGGGCGCAACTCGCGCGCCGCGTCCAGTAGCAGCGGCAACAAATCGCGTCGCATGGCCTCAGGCATCAGCCGCTGTGACGAATTCACCACATTGATCGCGGCCACCGTGCGCCCCTGCATGTCGCGCAGCGGAACTGCCAGGGCAGTCACGTCCAGTTCGTGCTCCTCAATAGCCATGCAGTAATCGTCCAGGCGCACCTGGTCGATCAGGCTTTTGAGCTTGCGCTGGTCGGTGGTGGTGTGCAGCGTGAGCCGGGCCAAGGGGCCAGCCTCGGTCCGGGCCTTGAGCCAGGCGTTGACCTCGGCTTTGGGCTTGGCGGCCAGCAGCACGCGGCCGGTGGAGGTGGCGTGCGCCGGCAGGCGCGCCCCCAGATGCAGGCCATAGGCCAGCACCCGGGTGGGCGCTGTTTTTCCATCAGCAAAGCTCTTCCACTCAAAGCCACTGCGCGCGATGATCACCACCTCGTCGCCGTCCAGCACCGCCGCTGAAAACGACTGCTGCGCCTGGGCGGCCAGCCGGTTCAACGTGGGCTGTACCGCACGCGGTAAGCGCGCGGTGGCCAGGTAACTGCCCGAAAAACGCAGCACCTTGGGCGCCAGCCAGAAATAGCTGCCGTCGGTTTCAAGGTAGCCCAGATGCGTCAGCGTCAGCAGGTGGCGGCGCGCCGAGGCCCGGGTAATGCCAGCCCGCTCGGCCGCCAGCGTGGCATTGAGCCGCTGGCGCTGGGTGTCAAAACTCTCCAGCACTGCCATGCCTTTGGCCATGCCTTCAATCAGGTCGGCCTTGGCGATGGGAAAGGTGCCGCAAGCGCTGTCGATTCTGGGAGTGACCATTGCGCGATCATCGCACAAATTGGCCAGCCATCGTGCAAAGCCCGCCGTTACCACTGGCCACAGGATGCCCCGCGGCTTACGCTTGCAGCACATCACCAACCAACGATCAACGGAGACCAACATGCGTGTACAAGTAGCCATTGTGGGCGGCGGCCCAGCCGGGCATTTACTGGGCCAGTTGCTGTTCAAGGCCGGCATCGACGCCGTCATCATCGAGCGCCAGAGTCGCGACTATGTGCTGGGCCGCATCCGCGCCGGCGTGCTGGAGCAAGTCTGCATCGACCTGATGGACGAGGCCGGTGTGGGCCAGCGCATGCACGCGGAAGGCCTGGTGCATGGCGGTTTTGACATGCTGTTCAAGGGCGAACGCCACCGCATCGACATGAACCACCTCACAGGTGGAAAAAACGTCATGGTCTACGGCCAGACCGAAGTCACGCGCGACCTGATGGATGCGCGCCAGGCGGCCGGCCTAACCACGATTTACGAGGCCAGCAACGTGACGGTGCACGACTTTGACACCGCCAGGCCCCGCGTGCGCTACGAAAAAGACGGCCCGAACGGCAAGGAAGTGCATGAAATCGAGTGCGACTTCATTGCCGGTTGCGACGGTTTTCACGGCGTGTGCCGCGCCAGCGCGCCGCGCAGCGCGATCCGCGAATACGAAAAAATCTACCCCTTCGGCTGGCTCGGAATCCTGTCAGACACGCCGCCGGTGCACGAAGAACTGATTTACGCCAACAGCCCGCGCGGCTTTGCGCTGTGCTCGCAGCGCAGCGCCACCCGCAGCCGCTACTACCTGCAGGTGCCGCTGACCGACAAGGTCGAAGACTGGTCCGACGAAGCATTCTGGCAAGAGTTGCGCCTGCGGCTGGACCCCGAAGCCCGCGCCAAGCTCGTCACCGGCCCGTCGATTGAAAAAAGCATTGCCCCGCTGCGCAGCTTTGTGACCGAACCGATGCGCTTTGGCCGCATGTTTTTGGCCGGCGACGCGGCCCACATCGTGCCGCCCACCGGCGCCAAGGGCCTGAACCTGGCAGCCACCGACGTGAAATACCTGTCCAACGCCCTCATCGAGTTCTACCAGGACAAGAGCGAAGCCGGGATTGACAACTATTCAGAGCGCTGCCTGCGCCGTATCTGGCGCGCCGAGCGCTTTTCGTGGTGGTTCACCGGCCTGATGCACCGCTTTCCTGAAAACGGCGAAATCGGCCAGAAGTTTCAGGAAGCCGAACTTGACTACCTGATCCACTCCGAGGCTGGCGCGCGCTCGGTGGCCGAAAACTACGTCGGCCTGCCGCTCGACTTCGGCGAATAAGCCGAAGCGGCCGCGTGGCGTGCTGACCTCTTGCGGGCGACGGTGTCGCCCGTTTTTCATGGCAGGGCCGGTTTTTGCGTTAAATTAGTGGTCATTTTGGTCTGCAGCCCATGCAAATACTTTGCAATCCGCTATCAATAAAAGAGCGAATGAAATTCCCCTCCTCCCCTGCGCCAAAGCCCGTCAAGCCCCTGCAGTCGCTCAAAGGCGTCCGCATCCTGAGTCTGGCGCTCAACCTGCCTGGCCCGGCGGCGTTGATGCGTTGCCGCCAGATGGGCGCCACCTGCCGCAAGCTCGACCCCCCGGCGGGCGACCCGATGCGCCAGTACAACGCGCAGGCCTACGCCGACATGCACGCCGGCGTGAAGCTGCTCAGCGGCGACCTGAAAACCGATGCCGGCCAGGCGCTGCTGCACCACGAACTGGCCAAGTCCGACGTGCTGCTGACCTCATTCCGGCCTTCGGCGCTGCTCAAATTGGGCCTGACCTGGAAGGCGCTGCACCAGCAGTACCCGCATCTGAGCCAGATCGCCATCGTCGGCGCTGCCGGTGAACGCGCCGAAGAACCCGGCCACGACCTGACCTACCTGGCTGAAAACGACCTGGTCACAGGCCTTGACTTGCCCGCCACGCTGTACGCCGACATGGGCGGCTCGCTGATGACCAGCGAAGCGGTGTTGCAGGTGGTGATGCACCAGCGCAGCAAGGGCAAGGGCGCGTACCTCGAAATCGCCCTCTCCGGCGCGGCGGCCTATCTTGCGCTGCCGCGTACCTGGGGCCTGACCCAGCCGGGCGCAGCCGTTGGCGGCGGCCACGCGGGCTACCGGGTTTATCCGTGCAAGGACGGCCGCGTGGCGCTGGCCGCGCTGGAGCCACACTTCGCAGCCCGTCTGTGTGCGGCGGCAGGCGTTGAAGCGGCCAGCATGGAGGCGATGTTTGCGGCCGCCACGCACGAGGCTGTCGCCGCCTTTTTGAGCACGCGAACGCGCAAGCAGCTGGACCAGCTCGCGCTGGCCAAAGACATTCCGCTGCATACGCTGGCCCGCTGATTCGGACCGCTGGTCAAGCGGCTATGGACCCGCTACGCGGCGGCCTTGAATTCCCCACACCACACCACGGCGTAAACCACCGGAAAAGACCACGCATCGGCACTGGATGAGTCGTGCCATGTACCAACCGCCGTGGGAGGGTATCTGTGGCAATGGCCCTTTTGCAGGTCTGGCGCAGACTGCACATTAAAACGCCGCCAAAACTGGCATTGATCACATCGCATTCATGTTCTCCCTGTAACTTGTCTGGATTCTGTTCGGTGATATGTCACCTGTAGCCGGGGATTTTGAACCAGGGTTTACCATTTACCCGAAGCGGTCACCTCTGCATGCTGGAAGTTGTTTGAGGCAGCGTGAAGTAAAACGTAGCGCCTTCGTTCAATTTGCTTTCAGCCCAGACGCGACCGCCGTGACGCTCAATGACACGCTTGACGGTAGCCAGCCCGATGCCGGTTCCGGAGAAATCCCCGGGCGAATGAAGACGCTCGAAAGTGCCAAAGAGTTTGTGGGCGAAAGCCATGTCGAACCCGGCGCCGTTGTCCTTGACAAAAAAGATGGGGGCGCCGCCTGTGTCCGGCTGGCTGCCCACCTCGATCCGGGCCTGCGCCTGCCGGGACGTGAATTTCCATGCGTTTCCCAGCAAATTCTGAAAAACGGCCAGCAGCAAGCGCGGGTCACCCTGGGCGCTCAGGCCGTCTTGAATATGCACTTGTGCCTGGCGCTGCGGTTCCCGCTCGCGGTAGTCCAGCGCGATCAACCGGGCGATGGCAGACAGATCGACACGGTCGGACTTGATCTGCTCGCGGGACAGGTGCGCCAAGGTCAGCAAGCCTTCAATCAGATTGCTCATCTGCTCGACCCCGGCGCGGATTCGATCCAGGTAATGCTTGCCCTTGTCGCTGACCTTGTCTGCTTCCACTTTCAGCAGCAACTGACTGAATCCATGAATGGTGTTGAGCGGCGAGCGCAGGTCATGCGACACGGAATAGGCAAAAGATTCCAGTTCCCGGTTGGCTGTGGCCAGTTGGGCGGTGCGCAGCAGTACCCGTTCTTCAAGCTCGGCATTGAGGCTGAGGATTTCTTCGCGGTGTTGCCTGCGTTCCGTAATGTCGCGCTCCACAGCCACCCAGTGGGTGAATCTGCCCGTCTCGTCGGCGATGGGCGTGATATCCGTTTCCAGCCAGCGCTCTTCGCCAGCCTTGGTGTAAATGACAATTTCCGCCCGCACTGCCTGCCACTTTTCCATGGCGCTACGGATCCGGTCCAGTTCGGCGCGTTGGGTCTTTGGTCCCCATAAAAGCCTGGACGTATTT
This sequence comes from Polaromonas sp., assembly GCA_030650875.1. Lineage (GTDB taxonomy): Bacteria > Pseudomonadota > Gammaproteobacteria > Burkholderiales > Burkholderiaceae_C > Polaromonas. Next base: position 46,125 of record JAUSDK010000194.1, on the reverse strand, counting down.
CCCAGCGCCTCCTCGCGGCTGTAGCCCGTGTGGCGCTCGAAAGCGTCATTCACAAAAACAATGCGCGGACCCGCATCATCGAAGGCTTCGGCCTCGGTAATGACCACGATGTCATTCAAGCGCGACACCGCCGTTTCCAGCAGACGAAGCTGAGCCTGCTCCAGGCGCCTTTGGGTGATGTCCTGAAAATAAACGGCAAGCCCTGCTTCCGTGGGATAGACGTGAACATCAAACCACTTGTCCAGAGACTGATAAAACGCCTCAAAGCGGCTGGTGCGCTGCTCTTGAACCGCCGCGCGGTAATTGCGCTCCATGCAGGTGCCTACGGCCTCCGGGAATTCCTGCCACAGGGTTTTGCCCAAGATGTCTTTTCGGCGACGCTTGAGCATGCGCTCTGCCTGACCGTTGACAAACGTGAACTTCCAGGCTTTGTCGATCAGGCAAAAGCCGTCCGTGATGCTTTCCAGGGTGGTGATGAGCTGCGTCTCCAGCGCAAGCGCGCGCGCCTCGGCCTCCTTTTGCTCGGTGATGTCCTGAAAAGCACCTTGAAGGCGAACGATGTTTCCTGCGGCGTCACGCTGCGCTTCACCGATCGAGCGCACCCAGATCTGCCGGCCCTTGGCGGTGAGCTTGGGAAGTACAAAGTCATAAGGCGTGCCATGTTGCGCGCAAGCGTCCACAAGCTGGATCACGGTGGCCTGATGCTCTGGAAAAAAGTAGCCAATCCCCTCTTTCAGGGTCGGCTGATACCCGGGCGCGACGTCATGAATCACGCAGTTTTCGTCCGACCAGTTCAGTGTGCGGTCCGGCAGTTCAATGGTCCAGCCCCCCAGCCGCGCCACCCTGCCAGCGATCCGGTTCATGGAGAGGTTTTTCTCCAGATGCGCCGTGGCCTGTTTCAGGTCGTCAATATCGGTCAAGGTACAAAGCCATTGGGTCGTCTGGCCCGCCTCATCGCGTTGCGCAATCGAGCGGTCCAGCATCCAGCGATAAACGCCGTCAGCACGGCGCAGCCGGTATTCGCGCTCGCAGGACTCGCTGCCGCACGCCTGCTCCCAAAGCCTGGACACGCGCAGACTGTCATCCGGATGAATCAGACGGGTCCAGCACTGGCCGAGGCTTTCCGCCATGGGCAGTCCGGTGTAATCGACCCATCTCTGATTCAAGTAGGTGCGCGCGCCATCGGGTTGCATGATCCAGACGATCTGAGGGATCGCGTCCATGAGCTGGCGGCACTGCGCATCGCTTACACGCTGAATCTGGCCGAGGGGGGTCATGGGGCGGGGGCTTTCATGAGTCGCCTTCTGCATCGCGCGGTAACACACCCGGGCTAACCAGGCGCACATGGTCATCAAGTCAAACTGACGATTCCCCTGCGCGCAGGGAAAAACAGTTTATTTTGGTGTCTTTTTAAATTTACCCGAAAAGCGCACCCTTGCAGCCACGCAAGTGACCGAATGGCATTTTTTGTGCATTAAAACCCATGAATCAGCCCCCTGTCTTGCGCGGACAACCGCCGCCCAGTCGCTAGCCGCTCATGATTCCTGGCTTGTCAGGCGGTCAGTTCGGCCAGCTTCGCTTTGAGCGCTGCATTTTCCGCGCTGAGTTCGGAGATGGTTTGCTTCAGCCGGGCAACCACGCCTTCAGGCGATTCAGGCTCCGTGCGGGCGACGGCCTTGCTTTCGCGCACCTGGCGGGCGGCTTGCTGCAGCTCTTTTTTGCCGCCGGCCACAGCCGCCACCTGCGCCTCCACGGGCAGCGACGCCACGGTGGCTGCGGCGTTGATGGAAATCGTGCCCGACTTGACGGCCGCCACCAGCTCAGGCGCGGCGGACTTCTGGATCTTTTCAATCTGGCTGATGGCGTTGCTGCTGATGCGCGCGGACTTGGCAATGGCGTCGCGGGTGGTCACTTCGGGCTTGACGGGCACGCCTGCTGACGGCTCGGCCGGCGTGGGCGGCACGCTCGCGGCCAGAATGTCTTTTTTGCGCAGCGCCAGCACGCCGCGCTGGAAGTCCGACAGGCTGCGCCGGCCCAAATGCTGGTCGATCATCCACAAGTGAACGTCGTCCATGGATTTGAACTGGGTGTTTTGTACGGTGTTGAAGGCAATCCCGTGCTTGCTGCAAATGCCATAGCGGTTGTGGCCGTCGACCAGCACCTCCCCCCACAGCACCAGCGCGTCGCGGCAGCCCTCTGCCACCAGGCTGCGCTCCAGCGCCGCGTGTTCGTCGGGCGTCAGCGGGTCGATGTAGGCAAGCAGTTCTTCGTTGACGGTGATGTTCATGGTGGGGCAAACAGGTAAGCGATGGCGGGGATGCCATCGTGATTGAAATTATTTTCGGGGTGGTGACCACGGCACGGCGGGCAGCAGCTATTAAATAAATAGCTGCTTGCGCCCGCTGGCTATGCGCTGGAAGCTTATTTGTCTTAAAAAAATGGCCCCCCGGAGTTTCCGGGCGCCGGATTCGTGCGAAAGCCCGCGAATCAGCGCGGCTTGCGGGACGGTTTCACACCCTGCGACGGCTTGGCCGAGCCGTTGTCGCGCGGCGGCAGGCCGGTGTGCTGCGTCAGCAAGCGGCCTTTGACGGGGGCGGCCGGCTTCAACGCCACGGTCGTCGAGTTTTTCTTGCGCGCGCTGGTGTAGCCGCCATCGGTCAGGGGCTGGAAGGTCGGAATCAGGTGGTGCTTGCCGTTGCCGATCAAATCAGCGCGGCCCATGGTCTTGAGCGCTTCGCGCAGCAGCGGCCAGTTGTTGGCGTCGTGGTAGCGCAAAAAGGCCTTGTGCAGGCGGCGGCGTTTGTCGCCGCGCACAATGTCCACGGTCTCGCTGTCGCGCGTGATCTTGCGCAGCGGGTTGCGGCTGGTGTGGTACATCGTCGTGGCCGTGGCCATCGGCGACGGGTAGAAGGTCTGCACCTGGTCGGCCCGGAAACCGCTCTTTTTGAGCCAGATCGCCAGGTTCATCATGTCTTCGTCGCTGGTGCCCGGGTGGGCGGCGATGAAGTACGGGATCAGGAACTGCTTTTTGCCGGCTTCGAGCGTGAACTTTTCAAACAGCTGCTTGAACTTGTCGTAGCTGCCGATGCCCGGCTTCATCATCTTGGTCAGCGGCCCCTGCTCGGTGTGCTCGGGCGCGATCTTGAGGTAGCCGCCGACATGGTGGGTCACCAGTTCCTTGACGTACTCGGGGCTTTGCACCGCCAGGTCGTAACGCACGCCGGAACTGATCAGGATCTTTTTCACGCCCTTGAGCGCCCGCGCGCGGCGGTACATCTTGATCAGCGGGTTGTGGTTGGTGTTCAGGTTGGAGCAAATGCCCGGATAGACGCAGGACGGCTTGCGGCAGGCGGCCTCGATCTCGGGGCTTTTGCAGCCAATGCGGTACATGTTGGCCGTGGGCCCGCCGAGGTCGGAAATCGAGCCGGTAAAGCCCTTGACGGTGTCGCGGATCGCCTCGATCTCACGGATCACCGAGTCTTCGGAGCGGCTCTGGATGATGCGGCCTTCGTGCTCGGTGATCGAGCAGAAGGTGCAGCCGCCAAAGCAGCCGCGCATGATGTTGACGCTGAAACGGATCATTTCCCAGGCCGGTATCTTGGTGGCGTGGTCATGGCTGCCGTTCTCGTCGGCGTAGCGCGGGTGCGGCGAGCGCGCGTAGGGCAGGTCAAACACAAAGTCCATCTCGGCCGTGGTCAGCGGGATGGGCGGTGGCGTGATCCACACGTCACGCGCGGTGGCGCCCTCGCCGTGCGCCTGCACCAGCGCCCGGGCATTGCCGGGGTTGGTTTCCAGGTGCAGCACGCGGTTGGCGTGGGCGTACAGCACGGCGTCGCTCTTGACCTGCTCGTAGGACGGCAGGCGAATCACGGAACGGTCGCGCGGAGGCACCTTGATCTTGCCCTGCATGGACGGCAGGCTCGGGTTGGGCACGAAGGTCAGCGGCTTGATGGCGGGATTGGCCGGCGCCGCCTTTTTCAGGGCCGCCAGCGCGGGCGAGCCGGCTGACTCGGCTTTCACGGCCACCTCGGCGGCTTCGTCTTCGCGGGCGCAGGTCGCGCCCTGCTCCTTGGCCTGCTCGGAAATCATCAAATAAGGATTGACGTGGGCCTCGACCCGGCCGGGTGCGTCCACGCTGGTGGAGTCGATCTCGAACCAGCCCTGCGCGGTTTCGTCGCCGCTGCGGCGAACAAAGGCCGTCCCGCGAATGTCAGTCATGTTCTCTATCGGCTCCCTGGCGGCCAGGCGGTGCGCCACCTCAACCACGGCGCGCTCGGCGTTGCCGTAGAGCAGCAGGTCGCATTTGGAGTCAATCACCACGCTGCGGCGGACCTTGTCGGACCAGTAGTCGTAATGGGCAATGCGGCGCAGCGAGCCTTCGATGCCGCCCAGAATGATGGGAACCTCCTTGTAGGCTTCGCGGCAGCGCTGCGAATACACCAGCGCGGCGCGGTCGGGGCGCTTGCCGCCGATGTCGCCGGGGGTGTAGGCGTCGTCGCTGCGGATCTTGCGGTCCGCCGTGTAGCGGTTGATCATCGAGTCCATGTTGCCGGCCGCCACGCCATAAAACAGGTTGGGCTTGCCCAGCACCTTGAAGGGTTCGGCGCTTTGCCAGTCGGGCTGCGCAATGATGCCGACGCGAAATCCCTGCGCTTCCAGCATGCGGCCAATCACCGCCATGCCAAAGCTTGGGTGGTCGACATAGGCGTCGCCGGTCACGATGATGACGTCGCAGCTGTCCCAGCCCAGTGCGTCCATTTCAGCCCGGCTGGTGGGCAAAAACTTGGCCGTGCCAAAGCGGGCTGCCCAGTATTTGCGGTAACTGGTCAGGGGCTTGGCAGAGCGCGTGAAAAAGGAGACGTCAACGGGGGCGTTCATGGGGCGATCGGTTGTAACTGGGCAAAATCACCTTGTGGATGCGCCAGCAGTTGAAAGTTAACCCGCGATTTTAAGGTTTTAAGCCGGGCCACGCACCGGCAAGGGACTCTTGGCACGCTGAAACACCCTGAATGCCCGGCATCAGGCCGCGAATCTGGCTCAATACTGCGGCGTCATCTGCCCGCGCACTTCGCCCGCCGGATGGGCTGCCGTGTGGATGTTGGCGTACCAGCGGCCCGCCAGCAGATCGGCCGCCTGCGCTGGCGTCAGCGTGGCGCGGCCTTCCAGGGGACTGCGAACCGGGCTGGGCCATGCCAGGGCGACACCGGCATTGGCCCCCACGGCTGCAGGGCCATGAAAGTGGGCTGCAGTAGCGGGGCCGGTCAAGCCGGTGTAGCTGACCTTCCAGCGAAACAGATGGGTGTCCTTGTTGAGCACTGCGTCGACCGAGCCGCTGCCCTGGCTGGCGTTGGGCGGCACTTCGTTGCCAGCGCGCAACTGGGTGGTAAAGGCCACCAGGTTGGACTGGCGCTCCATCATGCTGCAGCCTGACAAGGCAGCGGCGGCCGCCAAAATGGAGACCAGGGAAAGGCGGGTGACGTGGCGACGGGTAGACATGGCGGGCTTCCTTTTCAAGTTTAAAAATGATTGTCAGGGGCGCATCAGCGGCCCGCCCTAGGACAAACCCGACACAAGCAGTCGGGTTTGTAGGCGCTTGCCGCGAATTGGCGTGCGGTGCTAGTCTGGCGCTGGGCTGCAGCCTATGATTCGCCAAAACGCAGATTGATTACGTCTGGAGACATCATGAAACACCTTCTGCCATTACCCCTGATTGCCGTGCTGGGCTTGCTGCTCAGCGGCTGTCCTGACGCCAAGCTGCCCACGCCGCCGCCGCATGTGCCGGTGCCCAAAGCTGCTGGCAGCGCGCTGCTCAACCCCGCCAGTACCGCAACCCCGCTGCCAGGTTCGGGCCGGGTGCGCGCATGAAAATTCTGATCGCGGCCAGCGCCCTTTGCCTCAGTGCCTGCGCACTGCCGTCGGCGACCGGCACCGCTGAACAGCGGGTCAGCATTGATGGCCGGACCTACCAGATCGGGCAGCTGACCAACAGCACCTGGATCGTCACGCCCAGCGGGATCGGCAAGCCGTTTGCCATCACGCAGTCCAGCCGGGGCGCGCTACTCGACGCTATAGCAAAAACATCAGGCTGCAAAGTGACCGACAGCGACTGGTCTCGCCAGGGCCTGCAACTCGATGCCCAAGTCGACTGCGGCAGCAAGCTTGACCGCCAGGGCGCCTCCATGCAGTAGCATCCGGCCCAACCGCTTTACAGATCAAGCCCGGCACCACAAAGAACTTTACGCGGCATGCGCAACGCCGTATCCGGCCGGGCAGACACTCCCATCATTAACCGAAGGAAACTTTTATGACCCTCAGCAACCCGCTCAAAAAAATCCTGCTCGCTGCCCTGCTCGCAGGTGCGGCAGCCGCGCCGGCACTGGCGCAAGTCAGCATCAACATCAACCTGGCGCCGCCGCAGCCCCAATACGAAGTGGTGCCGGTGCTTGCCCCCAACCGTATCTGGGCGCCAGGTTACTGGGCCTGGAATGGCGACCGCCACGTATGGGTGCGCGGTCATGCCATCATGAAGCGTGATGGCTACCGCTGGGCTCCCGACCGTTGGGAGCAAAAAAGTGGCGGCTACTACCGGCAACCTGGCACCTGGGTGCGCGAAGTCCAGTACGTCCCGGTGCAGCAGCAAAAGTTCAAAAAGGACAAGTACAAGGAAGATCGGGGCCATGGCGAAGGCGGGAACAAAGGTCACGGTAATGGCAAGGGCAACGGCAAGGGACACGGAAACAGGGACTGACACCGGGTTGATTTCCTGGTAAAAACAAAAAAAGCTGGCGATCGCCAGCTTTTTTCGCCTGCCCGGAGCAGTGCTCAGGCATCCAGTTCTGGATAGCGCCTGAAAATACCCTCCTCGCAAAAGGCCAAGCGCCGCGGGCTGGCCAGGTAGGCCGCCACCCTGGGGTGCTCTGCCACGCAGTCATGCAGGGCGCCCACCCGGGGGTTTTGGGTCAGCGCGCGCCGGCCCGCCAGGGGAAAGGCGTACAGCAGGCCTTCAACCAATTGGAACAGCGACAAATCGGCGTAGCTCAGCCGGGCGCCCACCAAATGGGCGCTGCCCTTGGGGTTGCGCTGCAGCACGCTTTCAAACCACCCCAAATACTTGGGTATGCGCAGTTCGCGGAACTCCTGGGCGCGCCTGGCGGCCTCGGGTTTCTGGTCTTCGTAGTACAGGCTGCCGGCAATCGGGTGGTGCGTGTCGTGCGCTTCGGCCACCGCGTCGGCGATGGTCAGCTGGAGCTGGTGCGTCCATAGGCGCTGGGTCTCGCTTTTGGCCACCAGGCCCAGGCGCGGCCCCAGGTAAAGCAGGATGGCCGCGGTCTGGCCGACGACGACCTGGCCATGGACCAGAAAAGGCGGTGCAAACGGCGGATGCACCACGTCAGGGCCATCCATCCAGCGCAGCATGGCTGAGACGCCCTGCCCTTCGGCCTCGGGGCCGCGCGCCACGTCCAGGTAGTCGGCGCCAGCGGCCTCCAGGGCCAGGCGGACAAATTCGCCGCGGCCCTGAATCGTCGGCCAGTAGTGCAGCTCGTAGCGCATGGCCGCTTCAGCCCGCCGCCGCGATCTGACGCAGGGCTTGTTCAAACATCTCGACCGGCTGGCCGCCCGAGATCAGGTGGCGGTCATTGATGATGACGGCGGGCACCGAGTGAATGCCCTGGCTCAGGTAAAACTGCGCACGCTCGCGCACGTCATCGGCGTAGTCGTTGGAGGCCAGAATCTCGCGGGCACGCACCGCGTCCAGGCCCACCTCGCCTGCCACGCGCACCAGCACCTCGTGCGAGGCCGGACTTTGGCCGTCGGTGAAATAGGCTGTAAACAGCGCTTCCTTGAGCGCCCGTTGAAGGCCGGCGCCCTCCAGCTCGGCCCAGTGCAGCAGCCGGTGCGCATCGAACGTGTTGTAAATGCGGTGTCGCCCGCCGCCAGGCTCATCGGCCGTGCTGAACTTGAAGCCCAGTTGCGCGCCGCGCTGGCGAATGTTTTCGCGGTTGGCGTGGGCCTGCTCAGGCGTGATGCCGTATTTTTGCGTGATGTGCTCGGTGATTTCCTGGCCCTCGGCGGCCATGTGCGGGTTGAGCTCGAAGGGCTGGAAATGCAGTTCGGCGCTGATGTGGCCGGCTACGCGCGCCAGCGCCTGGTCCAACGCCTTCAGGCCGACTACGCACCAGGGGCAGGAAATGTCGGACACAAAATCGATTTTGAGGGAAGTGGTCATGAAAGCCTTTGTTGATGCGCGCAAGCCCGGATTTTGAGGCACAAACCTTCATCGCGTGTGAATGCGGGGACTCTTCAACGGCCTGGCCGGTAGCGGGTAGGCCGCCGCTGACAGCAAACAGCGACCGTCCCCGATGGCCGAAAACCCGGCTCGACCGCATAGTCAGCCCACAACTTTTGGAGAAAATAAATGTCTTTTGCAATTTACATGATCGGGTTTTTGATGTTTCTGGGCGGCGTGGTCTGGGGCGCCGTGGTGGCGGGCGTGCCGCACCTCTACATCGGCATCGGCTCCCTGATCGTGCTCGGCATCGGCATTTTCAGCGCGGTGGGCCGCACGCGCAGCAAGGACGCTTCCTGAAATTCTCTATCGAGAATTAAGGCCTGAGGACCAATGAATACGGGAACAATTAACCACTAAAAAAACAGCCATTGCGCAGTCCGTCGCAGCCCACATGGCGCCTTCGCGTCAGGCAAATGCAACGCCTCGTGCCTATACTTTTCATTTAAAGTATTTTTTGTTATCGGCCCCGTGCCGTTCGCAGGAAAATCCGCATGACCGAAGCACTCATCCACGACGCGATCCGCACGCCACGCGCATCCACAAAAAAGGTTCCCCTCATGCCAAGACTCCAGAACAAGGTCAGCCTCATCACCGGTGCGGCGCAAGGCATCGGCCTGGCCACCGCCCTCAAGTTTGCGCAGGAAGGCGCCATCGTCATCGTCTGCGACCTGAAGCAGGCCGCCATTGACGAGGCCGTGAAGCAATGCCAGGCGCTGGGCGCGCAAGCGGTCGGCTATGTCATGGACGTGACGCAGCGGGCCACGGTGGACGCCGTGGTAGCCCAGGTCAAGGCGCAGTTTGGCCGCATCGACGTGCTGGTCAACAACGCCGGCATCACGCAGGATGCGCGGCTGGTCAAGATGACGCTGGAGCAGTTCGACCGCGTGATTGATGTCAACCTGCGCGGCGTGTTTCATTGCGCGCAGGCGGTGGCCGACACCATGATCGCGCAGGGCCAGGGCGTGATCCTGAACGCCAGTTCGGTGGTGGGCATTTACGGCAACTTTGGCCAGACCAACTATGCGGCCACCAAGTTCGGCGTGATCGGTTTTACCAAGACCTGGAGCCGCGAACTCGGGCCCAAGGGCGTACGCGTGAACGCGGTGGCGCCCGGCTTTATTGCCACGCCCATCCTGGCCACCATTCCAGACAACGTCCTCAAGGAGATGGAAACCCGCGTGCCGCTCAAGCGACTGGGCCAGCCCGGGGAAATTGCCAACGTGTACGCCTTCCTGGCCAGCGACGAGGCCAGTTATATTAATGGCGCGGTAATCGAGGTGTCGGGCGGCATGACCGTCTGATCGGTCGCCTTTTCTATTTTTTAAGACTTTCAGGCCTTTAGCCAAATCCTGCATTGAACTTTAAGCTATATTTTAGATAGCAAAAAAGTCGCATAAATGCCTCTACAGCGCGTGTGAAGTTCGGGTGAACGGCGATAATCGGGCCATGAATTCACTGCCCGCGCCCGACCACCCGCACCCCCAGTCGCTGACCGATCTGTTTTTTTCCTTCACCTGGCTGGCGCTGCAGGGTTTTGGCGGTGTGCTGGCCGTGGTGCAACGCGAACTGGTCGAAAAAAAACGCTGGATGACGCGCGAGGAGTTCATTGAAGACTGGGCCGTCGCGCAGGTCATGCCGGGGCCCAACGTGGTGAACCTGTCCTTGATGATAGGTGGACGCTACTTTGGCCTGAAGGGCGCCATGGTGGCGCTGGCCGGCATGCTGACCGTGCCGCTGATTCTGGTGTTGCTGCTGGCGCTGGTCTATGCGCAGTTTGCGGACCTGCCTGGCGTAGCAGGCGCACTGCGCGGCATGGGCGCGGTGGCGGCCGGGCTGATTGCCGCAACCGGCCTGAGACTGTCTGGCGCCCTGCTCAATAACGTGCTGGGCATGCGTCAATGCCTAGTCCTTGGCGGGCTGTGTTTTGTGGCCATTGCGCTGCTGCGCTGGCCGCTGTTTTATGTGCTGTCTGGCCTGGGCAGCGTGGCCTGCGTGCTGGCGTACAAGAAGCTCAAGTCATGACCGAGCCGATCGCGCTCGTTTTTACCCTGCAGGACTGGTTTACCCTGTTCCTGCATTACCTGACGCTGTCCCTGCTCTCGATAGGCGGCGCCATCACCACGGCGCCCGACATGCACCGCTTCCTGGTGGACCAGCAGCACTGGCTGACCGATGAGCAGTTCAATGCCTCGATCGCCATCGCACAGGCCGCGCCCGGCCCGAACGTGCTGTTTGTCGCGCTGCTGGGCTGGAATGTGGGCCTGAACGCGGGCGGCATGCTGACCGGATTGCTAGGGGTTTTACTGTCCCTCCTGGGAATCCTGATACCCAGCACCGTGCTGACCTATGTCGCTTCCCGGTGGGGACACCGCAACCGTGAGTTGCGGGCGGTGCGTGCGTTCAAGCAGGGCATGGCGCCCATCGTGGTGGCGCTGCTGATGGCCACCGGCTGGATTCTGGCCAGCGCCAACGGAAGTTCACTCAACGACTGGCCGGTTTGGCTGGTCACGGTCGCCACGGCGCTCATCGTCTGGCGCACCCGGACCCACCTGCTCTGGCTCCTGGGTGCCGGTGCCCTGCTGGGCTGGTACGGTCTGATTTAGGCGGCTGCCGGGCGGCGCTGGCGCAGCGCTTCGTACAGGCAAACGCCGCTGGCCACCGACACGTTCAGGCTTTCGACCGCGCCCTGCATCGGGATGCGGACCAACTCGTCGCAGGTCTTGCGCGTGAGTTGGCGCATGCCCTCGCCTTCGGCGCCCAAAATCAGCGCGACCGGGCCGGTCAGGTCCACGTCGTAAATGGTCTTGGTCGCATCGTCGCTGGTGCCGATGCACCAGATGTTGCGCTCCTTGAGTTCACCCAGCGTGCGCGCCAGGTTGGTCACCATGAAATACGGTACGGTTTCAGCCGCGCCGCTGGCGACCTTGGACACGGTGGCGTTGATGCCGGCCGCGTGATCCTTGGGCGCGATCACGGCTTGCGCGCCGGCCCCGTCGGCCACGCGCAGGCAGGCGCCCAGGTTGTGCGGGTCGGTCACGCCGTCAAGCACCAGCAGCAGGGGCTGGACGGTGCCGCCGGCCTCCAGCTGCTCCAGCAACTCGTCGAGCGACGTGACCTGCGCCACCGCCTCCACGCGCGCCACTACGCCCTGGTGGCCATGGCTGCCGCACATTTTAGCCAGGCGCAGGCCGTCGGATTCGACCAGCCGCACGCCGGCTTCGCGGGCGCGGTCGGTGAACTGGCGCATGCGGGCGTCGCGACGCGACACATCGTAAAAAACTTCCAGCACCGACTTGGGCGCAGTTTTGAGACGGACACCAACGGCATGAAAGCCAAAAAGAACTTTAGAGGATGAAGACATGCAAGGATTATCGCTGCTGGTGTGGCGGCAGCAGCGTGCCAGTGCGCCGACACGGCTCAGCACGGGATGCCAATTGCTATGCTGCTAGCAATAAGTGTCCAGCGTTATTGGCCAGAGCCGCATTCTTCTCAGGAATTGATGATCTGACCGGCCTCGATCGTGATGCGCCGCTGGCAGCGCGCCGCAATTGCCGGATCATGGGTGACCAGTACCAGCGTGGTGCCGAGTTCCTGGTTCAGTTCAAACATCAGCTTCATCACAGTGTCGCCAGTGGCAAAATCCAGGCTGCCGGTCGGCTCATCGGCCAGCAGCACCGCCGGAGACACGACAAACGCCCGTGCCAGCGCCACGCGCTGCTGCTCGCCGCCCGACAGCACCTTGGGGTAATGACCCAGCCGCTGGCCCAGGCCGACGCGCTTGAGCATTTCAGTGGCCAGTTGCCGGGCGCCCTTGGTGCCCGACAGCTCCAGCGGCAGCATGACGTTTTCAAGCGCAGTCAGGTTGCCCATGAGCTGAAAGCTCTGAAAAACAAAACCGACCTGCTGGGCGCGCAAGGCGGCACGGTCATCTTCACTGAGGGAAAAAATATCCTGGCCGGCCAGCCGCACCGTCCCTTTTGTAGGGGTATCGAGGCCGGCGATGATGGACAGTAGCGTGCTTTTTCCCGATCCGGAGGCGCCGACAATGGCGGCGGTTTCGCGCGGCGCCAGGGCAAAGTCAATATCGCGCAAAATGGTCAACGTGCCCGTTGAGTCCGTCACCGACTTGAAAACATGCTCAACGGAAATAATTGAAGAGGGCGCGGACGTTGTCGCAACGTCGCCAGAATTGGAAACCACAGGTTCAAACATGTCAGCCTTATCAGAAAACTTGAAATTCACCATGCCAGTATGTCCCAAGCTTGGCCTTGCAAGGCGGATAAGCGGGCTAAGACCTTTTGGCGCGCTGCTGCTCACGGTGCTGCTGGGCACGCCCTGGCTGGCGCACGGACAGGTAACGAACGCCGCCGCAAAAACCATCCCCCCCGGCGGACCAGTCATTCTTGTGCTGGGCGACTCGCTGAGCGCGGAATATGGCCTCAAGCGCGGCACCGGCTGGGTCGCGTTGCTGGAAAAACAGTTGGCCGCCAAACAAAAAAATGCTGTGAAGGTGGTCAACGCCAGCGTCAGCGGCGACACCACGTCGGGCGGACGTTCGCGCCTGCCGGCCCTGCTGGCGCAGCACAAGCCGACGGCGGTGGTGATTGAGTTGGGCGGCAACGATGCCTTGCGCGGCCTGCCCATGCGCATGACCCAGAGCAACCTGCTGGCCATGACGCAGGCCTCCAAAAAAGCCGGCGCCAAGGTGCTGCTGCTCGGCATGCAGGTGCCGCCCAACTACGGCGCGGCCTATGGCGCCGAGTTTGCAGGTCTTTTTGCCCAGATCGCCAAGACCGAAAAAGTCGCGCTGGTACCGTTTTTCCTCAAAGGCATTGCCGACGTAGACGGCGCGACCGCCAACTTCCAGGCCGACCGGATTCACCCCAACGAGCAGTCACAAGCCAGCATGCTGGCCAATGTGTGGCCCGAACTGAAGAAACTCATCAAGTGAGCATCGAACGCATTTCCGCTGAGGCCGCACTCAGCCAATTAGGCCATTTCTCCGAAGTCATCGACGCCCGAAGCGAGGGCGAATACGCTGAGGACCACCTGCCCGGCGCGGTGAACTGGCCCAGCCTGCATGACGAGGAGCGAAAAATCGTCGGTACCCGGTACAAGCAGATCAGCCAGTTCGAGGCCAAAAAGCTCGGTGCCGCGCTGGTGGCCCAGAACATTGCCACGCACATCCTGCGCGAGGTGCTGGACAAGCCCCGGGAATGGCAGCCGCTGGTGTATTGCTGGCGCGGCGGCAAACGCAGCGGCTCGCTGGCGCTGATCCTGGACCAGATCGGCTTCAAGGTCACGCTGGTGGACGGCGGCTACAAGGCTTTTCGGGCCGCGCTGGTGGGCGACTTGCCGCAACTGGCGGCGCAGCACCAGTACCAGGTGATTTGCGGCACCACCGGCTCGGGCAAGACGCGGCTGCTGCAGGCCCTGGCCGCCCAAGGCGCGCAGGTGCTGGACCTGGAAGGTCTGGCGCATCACCGCAGTTCGGTGCTGGGCCTGATTCCGGGCCTGCCGCAACCGAGCCAGAAGGCCTTCGACAGCCGAATCTGGGCCGCCCTGCGGAGCTTTGACCCGGCGCGTCCGGTGTACATCGAAAGCGAAAGTAAAAAGGTCGGCAATGTCGCGGTGCCCGAAGGCCTGATGGCCGCCATGCGCAGCAGCCCCTGCCTGCAACTGGACTTGCCCGAAGACGAACGTGTGGCGCTGCTGCTGGAGGACTACGATTTTTTTGTCCAGGACATCGAATTTTTCTGCGACCGCCTGGGCGCCCTGACCGAGGCGCGCGGCAAGGCCGTGGTGCAGGACTGGCAGGCGCGCGCGCGTAGCGGCGGCGTGGCGTCGGTCGTGCGCGAGTTGCTGGTGAAGCACTACGACCCGGTCTACCTGCAATCGATGCAGCGCAATTTTGAGCAATATGAAGCCGCCCGGGTCATTGCGCCCAGCGACCATTCGGTGGCCGCAATGACGGCGCTGGCAAGCAGCATGCTGGCGGCAGCCTGACGCAAAAAAGCCCGACAACACCAGAGTGGTGGGTCGGGCTTGGCTAGGGGCTGACGGCTACTGAAGCAATAGCCTTCAGCAGCCGTGGTTCAGGATGCAGCTGGTGGCAGGTCCGTCTGCGGCTCTGCGGGTGTGTCCGATGTGTCGGTGCCGTCATCGGGCGCGTCATCTGGCCTGCCTTCGCCTTTGCGCTTGAGCTTGTCTTCTTTTTTGCGTTTTTTCGCAAGCTCTTTCTGGCGCTTTTCGTAGGAATAATTGGGAGTTGCCACTGCGTGCTTTCTTGAATAATTAGCCCTTACTGTACTGCATTGCCATCAGCGCCTGGGCCAGGTCGGCCTGGAGGTCGGTAACCGCCTCAAGGCCCACTGAAAAGCGCACCAGCCCGCCCCGGTGAGGCCATGCGGTTGTGCGAATGGCGTGCACGTCGTAAGGGACGCAAAGGCTCATGGGCCCGGCCCAGCTGTAGCCCAGCCTGAACAGCTTGAGGCTGTCGCAAAAATGGTCAATCTGCATCTGGCTCAGGTCAGGCGCGAACACCGCGCTGAACAGGCAGGCGGCGCCGGTGCAATCGCGCTGCCACTCGGCGTGCCCGGGCGAGCCAGGCAAGGCAGGATGCAGCACGGCCGCGATCTGCGGCTGGGTGGCCAGCCAGGCTGCCAGCTGGCGGGTTGCCGCATCCTGGGCCGCGTAGCGAAGCGCCAGGGTGTTCAGGCCGCGCAGTACCAGTTCGGCGTCGTTGCCGCTGATGCCAAAACCCACGCGCATGTGGCACAAGTGGATCAGGTGGTGCAGGGCCTCGTTGTTGGTCACGACCGAGCCCATCAACACGTCGGCGCCGCCGCTCGGATATTTGGTCAGCGCCTGCATGCTCAGGTCAACGCCCAGCGTGAACGCATTGAACGCCAGACCGGCGCCCCAGGTGTTGTCGAGTGCCGTGACGGCGCCAAGGGGATGCGCGACACCGGGCCTCTGATTGTGTGCCTGCACGGTGGCGACCAACGCAGGGAGATCGGGAAACTCCAGCGTGATCGAGCCCGGCGCTTCGAGCCAGACCAGGCGTGTTCTGGCGTTCAGTTTTGCCGCCAGATCGGCCGGATTCATGGCGTCATAAAACTGAACACTGATGCCCCATGCCGCGAGTTCGCCCTGGGCGAAGGCCTTGTTCGGGCCGTAGGCATTGTCGGGGATCAGCACTTCGTCGCCCGACTTTAGCAAGGCCATGTCCACCAGCGTCACGGCGGCCAAGCCACTGGGCACCAGGGCGCAGTACTTGCCGCCTTCCAGGGTCGCAATGCGCTCTTCGAGCGTGAAGGTGGTGGGCGTGCCGTGCAGGCCGTAGGTGTAGCCGCTTTTGTGTTTCCAGTCGCGATTGCGCAAGGCGGCAACGCTGGGAAAGATGACGGTGGAGGCCTTGTGCACGGCCGTGGTGACGGCCTCAAACCCCGCGGGCGGAGCGTAGGGGTGGTGAATCAGTTGGGTAGATGGGTCGATCATGCGCCCATGTTAACGGCAGGCCCGCCCTGCCGCAGCCGGCTTTACGCTGCTAGATCTTCCACTTGGCCAGCAACTGGACAGGCGTCAGTGCATCGTAGCTCTCAAACGGCTGATGAATCCACGGATTCGTGGGCAGCAACTCCACTGCATAGTCGGGCTGGAACGTGGACACGCCTTTGGTCCAGATCACCGCGCTGCGCAGCTCGGTGATCGGCTTGTAGTTGTTGCGCAACTGGTGAATCACGGCGTTCAGGGTTTTTCCGGAATCTGCCAGATCGTCCACCAGCAGCACTTTTCCGGCAATTTCGCCTTTGGGCGTGGTGATAAAGCGCGCAATATCGAGGTTGCCCTGCACCGTGCCAGAGTCAGCGCGGTAAGAGCTGGTCGACATGATGGCCAGCGGCTTGTCAAAAATGCGTGAAAGAATGTCACCTGGCCGCATGCCGCCTCGCGCCAGGCACAGGATGGTGTCGAACTCCCACTCGGACTGGTGAATCTTGATGGCCAGTTTTTCAATCAGGTTGTGATATTCGTCATAGCTGACATAGAGATGCTTGCCGTCTTCGGTCAACATGAAATTACTCCTGATTTAATAGCCGCCTGCGCCCGTACTCATTGCGCTGGCGGCCTATTGATCTAAAAATTCCGAACTCAGGCTACGTAGGGGTTACGCAGCAGTATGGTGTGATCCCGATCCGGGCTGGTCGAAATCATGTCGATCGGAACGCCCGTGATCTCCTCAATACGCCGCAGGTACTGCTGCGCCGCGGCGGGCAGTTTGTCGTATTGCGTCACGCCAACCGTGCTCTGGGTCCAGCCTGGCATGGTTTCGTAAATCGGCACGCAGCGGGAAATGTCATCGGCCCCCATCGGCAAGATATCAGTGATGTGACCGTCCAGTTCGTAGCCCGTGCACAGTTTCAATTCTTCAATGCCGTCCAGCACGTCCAGCTTGGTGATGCAAAGACCCGACAGGCCGTTGACTTGGGCCGAGCGCTTGAGCAAGGCCGCATCAAACCAGCCGCAGCGGCGGCTGCGACCGGTGGTCACGCCTTTTTCAGCGCCCACGGTGCTCATGTGGTAACCCGGCGTTCCCGGTTTTTCCCAGTCAAGCTCAGTCGGGAACGGCCCGCCGCCAACGCGGGTGCAGTAGGCCTTGGTGATGCCCAGGATGTAATGCAGCATGCCCGGACCCACGCCCGCGCCCGCAGCGGCGTTGCCGGCCACACAATTGCTGGAAGTCACGTACGGATAAGTGCCGTGGTCGACGTCGAGCAAGGTGCCCTGCGCGCCTTCAAACAGCAAATTAGCGCCTTCACGGTTCGCGTCATTGAGCTCCCGTGAGACGTCGGCCATCATGGGCTTGAGCAGTTCGGCGTGACGCATGGCCTCGTCGTACACGGTGTCAAAGTCAACCGCCGGGGCGTTCAAAAATCCGGTCAACACAAAGTTGTGCAACGTCAGCAGTTCACGCAGCTTGGTGGCGAAGCGCTCAGGGTACTTGAGGTCTTGCACGCGCAGGGCGCGGCGGGCAATCTTGTCCTCGTAGGCCGGGCCAATGCCGCGTCCCGTGGTACCTATTTTGGCCGTGCCACCTTGTTCGCGGAACGACTCACGGGCGACGTCAAGGGCGACGTGAAAAGGCAGGATCAGGGGGCAGGCTTCGCTGATGCGCAGGCGCGAACGCACTTCAACACCCGCTTTTTCCAGCCCTTCGATTTCCTCGAACAACTTGGCGGCCGACAGCACTACGCCGTTGCCGATATAGCATTTGACGCCAGGGCGCATGATGCCGCTGGGTATCAGGTGCAAGGCGGTCTTGACGCCATTGATCACCAGCGTATGGCCGGCGTTGTGACCGCCCTGAAAGCGCACGACGCCCTGGGACATTTCAGTCAGCCAGTCGACCAGCTTGCCCTTGCCTTCGTCGCCCCACTGGGTGCCAACGACCACGACATTGCGGCCCGCAGTTGCGGTTGGTTTGTTTGTCATCTTCAATTTTCTCGTTAGGGTTCGATGGGAAAAAGCCGACTTGGCGCCTGGCGCTTCTGGATGCTTTTCATCCGGTTATTCATGCAGATTCCGGCATGGGCTGCAGTACCCAGTGTCCCGCAGCTTCTGTCAACATGCGGTCGCATTCAAATTCACTGAGTTCATGCTCATGCCCGGGCAGTGCGCACACCACGGTTTCGCCATTGGCGCGCAACCGGGCAATGGCAGCGCGCAGCCCGGCGTCTTCGCCCCAGGGCGCGCAAATGGCAGCCCGCAAAGGTCGGGGTGGCAACACGCGGACGAGTTCCTTCAAGTCCAGGCTGAAACCTGCCGCCGGACGATTGCGGCCAAACACGGCGCCCACCTCGTCGTAGCGGCCGCCACGCGCCAGTTCGGCGCCTTGGCCATAGATTGCAAAGCGGGCACCGCTGTAGTAGGCGTAGCCGCGCAAATCAGCCAGATCAAAGCTGACCTTGACATCATCCCCAAGGGAGACGTGGGAAGCCAGCCATTTCAAGTTTTGTAGTGCTTCCTGCACACCTGGCAGGGGCGGGAGGATTTTTTCGGCCTCCAGCAGGACTTGGCTGTCACCGTAAAGCTGCAGCAAGGCATTCAGACCTTCGCGCGCGGCCAAAGAAACACTGCTGTGAAGACGCGCGGTGAGGCTACCCAGCTCGCTGGCATCCTTGGCAGCCAATGCGGCATGAATAAGCGCCATGGTCCGAGCACTGATAGGGGCGCCGGCCAACAGGCTGTTGACGATGCGCACATCCGCCATATCAACCGACAGCGCAGTCACACCGGCGGCCCGAAGGCCCTCCAAGGCGAGCAACTGGGCTTCCAGATCGGCTTCCAGCCCGGCATGGCCGTAAATTTCTGCGCCAAACTGCAAAGGCTCACGGGTGGCGTGCGGGCGTTCGGCGCGGGTGTGCAGCACAGGGCCGCAATAACAAAGACGGGCTACACCGCTGCGGTTCAGCAGGTGGGCATCAATGCGGGCGACCTGGGGCGTCGTGTCGGCACGCAATCCCAACGTACGGCCCGACAACTGATCCACCAGCTTAAAGGTCTGCAAATCCAGTGCTTCGCCCGTCCCTGTCAGCAAGGACTCCAGATGCTCAAGCAGGGGAGGCATGACCAGCTCATAGCCGTAGCTGCGGGCGGTATCCAGAAACAGACGGCGCAACTCTTCGATGTGACGCGCCTCTGAGGGCAGGACATCGGCAATTTGATCGGGCAATTGCCATGATGATGACCAAGCGGGCATTGTTATTTTCTCGGGGGCTGTTAAAGGACAGATTTTACCGGGCTTGGAGCCGCTTTTTGACCCCGTCGCATCAGCCAAGGGAAAGTCAAAGACAAATAGAGGCGCCAGACGTGGTCTTTGCGCAGTATCTGGGCGCAGTGCAATTGAGCCCACCACCGACGCAGCACCGGCTGCTGCGGCGCATAAAAAAGGCTTCCCGTGATGAGCGGCGAAGCCTCTATTCAAATATGCGCCACCCTCACGCAAGGGCAGCTATTTCTTGGCAGAAGACGTCGTGCTACTGCCAGAGCCACGCATGGCCTTGAAAAAGTCTGAAGACTGATCCACCACCATCACATCACTTTTCTTGCCAAAACTCGCCTTGTAGGCGTCAAGGCTGCGGTAAAACTGCGCAAATTGCGGATCGCGGCCAAATGATTCAGCATAAGTACGTGCCGCCTCGGCATCGCCCTCACCCTTGATCTTCTGCGCGTCCCGGTAGGCATTGGCGATGGTCACTTCGCGCTGCCTGTCGGCATCTGCCCGGATTTTTTCACCTTCGGCCGCACCTGTGGACCGCAACTCGTTGGCAACCCGCTTGCGCTCCGCTTCCATCCGGCGATAAACCGATTCAGTAATGGCCTCCACGTAATCAACGCGGGTGATCCGCACGTCAACAACGTCAACACCCCAAGCTTTGGTGCCCTTGACGACCTGCAGCACTTCTTTTTTCACGTCAGCCATCAGCGCTTCGCGCTCAAGTGACAGTAAATCCTTCACGGTACGCTTGTTGATTTCCGCCTGAAAGGCGTTGCGGACCACCCGATTGAGCTGGTTCGCACCAGCCCGCTCGTCCAAGCCTACGTTGCGAATGTATTCGGACGGATTGGTGATGCGCCAGCGCACATACCAGTCAATCACGACGCGCTGCTTTTCGGCGGTCAGCATGGGTTCTGCGTCCGTGCTGTCCAGCGTCAGCAGACGTTTGTCAATATAAGAAACGTTCTGAAATGGCGGAGGCAGCTTGAAATTGAGGCCCGGCTCAGTGATCACTTCCTTGATCTGACCCAATGCATACACCACGCCGAACTGGCGTTGGTCGACCACAAACAGCGTGGAAGCCAGCAGCGCCAAGACGACCAGGAACGAAGAAACGATTAATCCAACTCTGTTCACTTTTTTCTTCCTTAGCGGGTTTCGCGGTCGCGGGTACGGGATGCATCGCGCGCACGCGCGTCAAGGGGCACGCTGGAGGCAGGTTGGGACGGTACAGCCCCGGAAGATGGCGCAACGACGCCAGCCGTCGCCGATGAATCGGCACCCGCCACGCCGCCTTGTGCGGACATCTGCATAATCTTGTCAATCGGCAGGTACAGCAGGTTGGATCCCTGACGTGATTCCACCAGTACCTTGGTCACGTTGGTGTACACCTGCTGCATGGCGTCGGTGTACATTCGGTCACGGGTGACCTGGGGCGCCTTCTGGTATTCGACCAGCACAGAGCTAAAGCGTTGGGCATCGCCTTGAGCCTGCGCCGCGATACGTGCCTTGTAGGCGTCAGCCTCCTCTTTCAGGCGCGACGCCGAACCTACTGCACGCGGAATCACATCATTGGCATAAGCCTGTGCTTCGTTCTTGGCGCGTTCACGCTCCTGGCCAGCCTTGAGTACATCATCAAATGCCGCCTGCACTTGCTCGGGCGGACGCACACCGCTCTGCTGCAGATTGATGGCCACCACTTCCACGCCAACCTTGTAGCGATCGAGGATGGTCTGCATCAGCACGCGAACGCGTGGCCCGATCTGGTCGCGCTCCTCGGCCAGTGCCAAATCCATCTTCATTTTTCCGACCACCTCGCGGACGGCCGTTTCAGCCGCCTGAACCACTGCACTTGCAGGATCCTTGCTCTCAAACAGGTAAGCACGCGCGTCACTCAGACGGTATTGAACAGCAAACTTGATCTCGACGATGTTCTCGTCTTCAGTCAGCATGGCTGAATCGCGCAAACCAGTCGCTTTGATGACCACATCACGGCCCACATCGACCGAGCGAATCTGCGTCACGACAACAATTTCATGACGCTGTATTGGATAGGGCAGGCGCCAGTTAAAGCCTGCCCCTACGGTGGATTGATACTTTCCGAACTGGGTAATCACCGCCTGTTGCCCCTCCTGGACAATGAAAAATCCCGTACCCAACCAGATCAGGCCCACCACGCCGGCGATCAAGCCAACGCCGATACCCGCGCTTTTCATGTCAGGCTGAAAGCCGCCGCCTCCAGCGCCACCCCAATTGGGACCTTGGCCACCACCCTTTTTTCCGCCGCCGAAGAGACCGCCGAGTTTGCGATTGAAATCACGCCAGAGTTCATCCAGGTCAGGCGGACCCTGGTTTGGTCCCTGGCCCTGGGGACGGTTGGTTGGCTTGGGTGGCTGCTTTTCCTCGCGCGGCTGCTCCGGCCCGGGTTCTCCAGAAGACGCCTTGTCGTCATCCCGACCCCAGCGCGGATCATTGAGGTTGAACATGCCTTGGGCGCGTTGTTTCAGCTGGCCTGGCAAGGCCGTCAACGTCTGCAGCACGGGATTCAGATTCATGGGATCAAACTCACTTTTTTGATACATTTTTTTTACTACCGCACCATTGTGCCTAATGAACTGGTGGCACCGGGCAACGCCCTCGGTTGTTTGTGGATTTATCCCGGCGGCAAACTGCTTGCCTTGGCAGACAGAAGCTCACGTAATTGCGGCAATCCCTCACCCGTCTTGGCGCTCACAAATACGCGGTCTACGCTTTTGCCTGAACCATCAAACGCATCCTTCAATTCAAACATGTCCCGCAACTGCAGTGGCAGGCTGTCCTTGTCAATGGCATCAAGTTTATTGAAAACCAGAATCTGGGGAACTTCAGCGGCCCCAATTTCGGACAGGACCCGCTGCACTTGCTCAATTTGCTCAAGATAGTCAGGGTTCGAGCCGTCAACGACATGCAGCAACAGGTCGGCATCAACGGCCTCCTGCAGCGTGGCTGCAAACGCATCGACCAGGCCGTGTGGCAAATCCCGAATAAAACCTACCGTGTCAGAAAGCGATACAGAACGAGCGGACTCACCGAGGTAGAGTTGCCTCGTCGTGGTGTCAAGCGTTGCAAAAAGCTGATCGGCTGCATAGGCCCTGGCCTTGACCAATGCATTGAACAGCGTCGATTTCCCGGCATTGGTGTAGCCAACCAGCGAGATCGTGAAGGAGTTACGCCGTTCCCTTTGTTTGCGCTGCGTCTGGCGCTGCTTCTTGACCTTTAGCAGACGCTCCTTGGTCCGCTTGATGGCTTCGCCAATCATGCGTTTGTCGAGTTCAATCTGCTTCTCGCCTGGCCCGCCACGCACACCTGCGCCCCCGGTTTGCCGTTCAAGGTGAGACCATCGGCGTACCAGCCGGGTGGACATGTATTGGAGCCGGGCCAATTCCACCTGCAGCTTGCCCTCGTGACTGCGTGCCCGTTGGCCAAAAATCTCCAGAATCAGCAAGGTCCGGTCATTGACGGGGAGATCCAGATGGCGCTCCAGGTTGCGTTGCTGCGCCGGGCTGAGCGACTGGTCGAAAATCACCTCGGTCGCCCCGGTCTCAAGGGCCAACATTTTGATCTCGTCGGCTTTTCCAGTGCCGATAAACAGCGCGGCGTCAGGCGCCTTACGCTTGCAGGTCACGCGAGCGACCGGCTCCAGGCCTGCGGTCTGCGCCAGCAAGCCGAGCTCATGCAGGTCGCCATCAAAATTAGGAAACCCCAAATCCACCCCCACCAGCAGGGCCAGAGGGCGTGATTTCAGGGATGTATCGTTCGGGCTCAGTTGGAGGGACTTTCTTCAGTCTCGCCCGTTGAAAAGGTAACAGCGCGACCCGGCACAATCGTCGAGATCGCGTGCTTGTAAACCATTTGGGTTACCGTATTGCGAAGCAAGACCACATACTGGTCGAAAGACTCGATCTGGCCCTGCAATTTAATCCCGTTGACGAGATAAATGGAAACAGGAACATGCTCGCGACGTAATGTGTTGAGAAATGGATCCTGCAATAGTTGGCTTTTATTTGTGCTCACGATATTTTCCGTGTTCAAAAGTTAAGAGACCCTGACCTTACCACAGCGCATCTTGGTGCCCTGCGGCGTTCCATTAATCCTTACCGGAAAACGGATTCTGGGAGGTTTTCATCTGGATGCGCAGCGGGGTGCCGACAAGGTCAAACTCTTTTCGAAACCGGCCTTCCAGGAAGCGCTTGTACGACTCGGTGACATGCTCCAGGGAATTCCCGTGAATGATGATGATCGGTGGGTTCATCCCGCCCTGATGCGCATAACGCATCTTGGGCCGAAAGACGCCTGAACGCTGGGGTTGCTGAAACTGCACGGCTTCCAGCAACAGACGCGTCAGCACCGGCGTCGACATCTTGCGGTTAGCCGATGCATGGGCCTGGATAATCGATTTCCAGACCGGGCCCAAGCCCTGGCGCTTGGTAGCCGATATCCGGTGAATCGCTGCGAATTTAAGGAAACCCAGTCTGGTTTCAATCGACCGCTCAAGAAGCTCGCGCTGGTAAGAATCAACGGCATCAGACTTGTTGATGGCCAACACCACCGCCCGGCCGCTTTCAAGAATGTAGCCCGCGATGTGCGCATCCTGATCGGTCACGCCTTGCGTAGCATCCAGCAGCAGCAGCACGACGTTCGCGCTTTCAATTGCCTGCAAGGTCTTGACTACCGAGAACTTCTCGATCGCCTCGAAAACCTTACCCTTGCGCCGCAAACCAGCCGTATCAATCAACTCAAATTTCTGGCCGGCATGCTCAAATGGAACCGAGATCGCGTCCCGGGTTGTTCCAGGCAGATCAAATGCAACCAGCCGTTCCTCTCCAAGCCAGGCATTGATCAGAGTGGACTTGCCCACGTTGGGACGGCCCGCAACCGCCAGTTTGATGACCGAAGGATCCTGCGGTTCAACGTCTTCGTCGTTTTCTGGCAAATGCAGCGGCGCCAGTGCCATGTCCACCAACATGCGCATGCCCTGCCCATGGGAAGCGGAGACCGGCAACACTTCACCCAATCCAAGCTCAAAAAACTCGGAGAAGCGGCCGCCCTCCGTCATGCCTTCGGCCTTGTTCGCCGTCAGGACCGTCGGTTTTCCCAGCTTGCGCAGGTACTTGGCGATGTCGTGGTCCTGGGCGCTGATGCCAGCCCTGGCATCCACCACAAATACGACGACGTCAGCTTCCGCTACCGCTTGCCGGGTTTGCTTGGCCATTTCCTTGTAAATACCGGTGATGGCATCAGGCTCGAAACCACCGGTATCGATGACGATATATTCGTGGTCCCCCAAGTCGCCATTGCCGTAATGACGGTCCCGTGTCAGCCCGGCGAAATCGGCCACGATCGCATCCCGCGTCTTGGTCAGCCGGTTGAAAATTGTCGATTTACCCACATTCGGGCGACCAACTAATGCAATTACAGGTTTCATCAATAAGGTTTCTGGTAAGGCGTGTTTATTCAGGCTTGAAGCCGTAAACGCCGCCGTTGTGGGTCACCGCAATCAGCGCATTGCCCGCGAGTACAGGAGATGCAGCGATGGCAGATCCATCGGTCGGCAAGCGGTTGAGCAGTGAACCGTCTTCCCGCGACAACAGGTGAATAAATCCGGTCGAATCACCAATCGCGATCGCGCGCCCCGCCATGAGCGGCGCCGTCAGGCCTCGGTAGCGCAGGCGATCTGTCGACCATACCCGCTCGCCGTCGTTACGTCGCCAAGCCATGACCGTCCCGTCCGATTCGGTGCCGAACAGTAAGCGCTCATCACCGTCTATACCTTGAGCGCCGCTGGCGGGCTTGGTCCAGAGCAAGCTGCCGCGGACAGCGTTCACGCAGCCTATGCTGGCCTGAAAAGCCCGCGCGCACACCGTATCGCCAGCCCGGCTAACCCGGCCGACCAGATCAACGAGGCGCTCCACGTCATTGATGCCGCGTGGCGAGGCAATCGGCGCCTCCCATTGAATACTGCCGCTGGAGGGATTGAGTCCTGCCAGTCGACCCGACAAGCCGACGACGAGGGTATCACCCACAGCAACCAGTACACCCGACTGACGCAGTACCAAGGGTTCAGTGGGGCGCTGCTGAGACCACAACTTGCGGCCGGTCTGCCCGTCGAAAGCATTGACGGAGCGATCCGCTGCAAGTACAAACACCCGGGCACCTGCAACCAAGGGCGCGGTAAAGACCTGAGCGCCAAGTTTCTGACGCCAAACTTCACGGCCATCCTGCAGCGCGACGACTTCGTTGGCTTTCGTGACCACCGCCACCACTTTACCGTCACTCCCGGCGCCGGCGGCGATCGGCGTGTTGAGCGCCATTCGCCAGACATCCCGACCGGTCGCGGCCTCCAGCAAGGCGATGGTGCCATCGCCGCTCGCAAGCGCCACGGTGTTGCCAGAAACTGCCACCTCCAGCGGAAAGCTTACCGGTCCAATACGCGTGCTCCAGCTTTGACTCGCGGACATCAAGGCAACCACCGGCTGAAGTTCTGCAGGTTGGGGCTTTTTCACTCCACCGAAGCAGCCGCTCAACGCAGCTACCAGAAAAATAGCAACTGGAACCCGCACAGAGCGGGTTAGTGAGGCAAAGGACTGATTACTCATTTATTTACCCCAGCTGTGGATGCAGCATCAGCCAACTTGGCTGGGCCTGCAGTGGGATCAACGCCCAACGCATTCAGTTTGACCTCCACAAGCCGACGGTACTCGACACGCTCCTCAAGGCCGTCGTAGGCCTTTTGGTATTCAGCCTTGGCTTCAGTATTCTTGCCTTGAGCTACCAAAATGTCACCGCGCCGGTCAGCCGCCAGCGCAGCAAAATCCTTCGGGAAGCTGCCGGAGAGTTGCTGCAAAGCCTCGTCATAAGACTTCTTGTCGAGCAAGAGCCCGGCAAGGCGCAACTTGGCAATGGCCTGATAGCCTTCGTCCGAAGATTTCTCTGCGACCCAACCCAACGCAGCGCGGGAGGCATCGACATTGCCTTTGTCGTAGTGTGCCCGGGCTGCCAGGAGACCCGCTTGCTGTGCATACGTGGTACGGCTGAAACGGTCTTTCATGTCGGCAAATGAGCGGTCTACCCTTGCCAGGTCACCCGACTTCAAGGCGCGCTCGACCTCGTCATACATCACGGCCGCCTGCGCGGCCTGATTTCGCTGCCAATACTGGTAGCCGTTCCAGGCAGCAAAGGCGCTTAAGACTGCAATCAGGGACCACGTAATGAGGTTGCCATACTGCTTCCAGAAATGCTTGAGCTCGTCAAGCTGTTCCTGTTCTTCCAAATCGAGGTGTTTTGCCATAAAAATTCTGCTGGTTCTGCCCGATAACGGCGCGAAATGCGTGAGGTTGATTGTAAAGGGCGCTAAGGAGCGCCTAAGTGGTTGCGCTAGTAGCAGCTCAAGCGCGCAGCATCTGAGCCCATGCAGGCACATCGTCCAGCGACTGATGGGTCTGGACCTGCTCGGTCTCCGATTTCCCGCCCCGCAAAGGTTTGACGGAAACGCACCCCTCCGAGAGTTCGGCGGCACCAAAGATCAGTGCGTACTTTGCACCGCTGCCATCAGCCTTCTTGAATTGCGATTTCATGCTCCCCATCCCATCGACGCTGACGCCCGCATGCATTTGCACGCTCACGCCCGCTGCGCGCAAAGCCTGCAGCGTCCTCAAAACGACGGGTAAGGCAGACGCATCTGGAATCACTGCATAGGCATCTGGCACCAGGACCGGAACCGGCTCACCCTGCTCCTTGATGAGTTCCAGCACACGCTCCACCCCCAGGGCCCAGCCCACAGCCGGCGCCGCCTTGCCACCCATTTGCGCAATCAGGTAGTCATAGCGACCACCCGCGCAGATGGTGCCTTGCGCGCCCAGTCGATCGGTCACAAATTCGAATACGGTGAGGTTGTAATAGTCCAGCCCGCGTACCAGGCGGTGATTGAGCGTCCAGGAAATTTGATTGGCATCAAGGATGGCTTTAAGCCCGTCAAAATGCGCCAGCGACTCAGGCCCCAAAAAGTCGATAAGACGGGGAGCGCTTTCAACCACCATTTTCATGGCAGGATTTTTGGAATCCAGAATACGCAGCGGATTGCTGTGAAGCCGCCTGCGCGCCTCTTCATCCAGGGCATCTGCATGCAATTCGAAATGGGCAATCAGTTGCGCGCGATGCTGAGCGCGCTCTTCGGGCTGACCCAGACTGTTAATTTCCAGGCGCCAATCCGTGAGGCCCAAGTCCTTCCACAGCGCTGCCGCGAGCAAAATCAATTCAGCATCGACTTCGGGACCGGCAAAGCCAAGCGCTTCTGCGCCGATCTGGTGGAACTGGCGGTAGCGGCCACGTTGCGGTCGTTCACGCCGAAACATAGGCCCCATGTAATAGAGACGCTTGCCGCCGTCATACAGCAAATTGTGTTCCGTGACCGCACGCACCACGCTGGCTGTATTTTCGGGACGCATGGTCAGGTGATCGTGGTCGCCGTGCTTGTCCGAACGGTCTTCGAACGAGTACATCTCTTTTTCGACGATGTCTGTCACCTCGCCGATGCCCCGCACAAACAGTTGGGTATGTTCCAGAATGGGCGTACGGATGTTGCGGTAGGCGTAGCGCTCCATCAAGGTACGCACCTTGCCCTCAAGCCATTCCCAGCGGGCGGAGTCCGGCGGCAAAATGTCGTTCATGCCTTTGACGGCAGTCAGCTTCCCGGCCTTTGAGGAAGGCGATTTCCCTGCCGGGTTGGCAGTCATTTTTTCAAGCATGGGTTCGTCAGTACGATGCGACTTCAGCAGCAGCAGTCTGCGTGCCAAAGCGTTTTTCTATGTAGTTTTCAACGATGGCCTGGAACTCCTGCGAAATATTTTCGCCACGCAAGGTCAGTCTTTTTTCACCATCTATAAACACTGGGGCCACCGGTACTTCACCGGAACCAGGCAAGCTGATGCCGATGTCAGCGTGCTTGCTTTCACCGGGACCATTGACAATGCAACCCATCACCGCAACTTTAAGACCCTCAACGCCCGGGTATCGCACGCGCCAGACGGGCATCTGGGCACGCAAAAAGTCGTCGATCTGCTTGGCCAGTTCCTGAAAAGTGGTGCTTGTCGTGCGCCCGCATCCGGGGCACGCGGTCACGCTGGGGACAAAGTTGCGCAATCCCAGCGCCTGGAGAATTTCGGAAGCCACCACGACTTCCTGCGTGCGGGCCTCACCGGGCTGGGGCGTCAGCGATACCCGAATGGTGTCGCCAATACCTTCTTGCAGCAAGATAGACAGCGCCGTTGCAGACGCCACCGTGCCCTTGGTTCCCATACCGGCTTCGGTCAGACCAAGGTGAAGGGCATAGTCGCCGCGCCTGGCCAGTTCACGGTACACCGATAACAAATCCTGAACACCGCTTACCTTGCACGACAAAATAATTTTGTTGCGCTGCATGCCCATTTCCTCTGCACGCTGGGCAGAGTCAATCGCAGAAGTGATCAGCGCTTCGTACATGACCTGTTTGGCATCCCAGGGGGTGGCGCGCGCGCTGTTTTCGTCCATCAGGCTGGCCAGCAACTCCTGATCAAGGCTGCCCCAGTTCACCCCAATACGCACCGGTTTGTTCCAGCGCATGGCAACGTCGATCATCTGCCCATACTGCCTGTCGCGCTTGTTGCCCTTGCCCACATTGCCGGGGTTAATCCGGTATTTGGACAAGGCCTCTGCACAAGCGGGGTAATCGGTTAACAAACGGTGGCCGTTGTAATGGAAATCGCCAATCAAGGGGACGTCGATGCCCATTCGGTCCAGTTGCTCACGCACGTAGGGTACGGCCTCGGCCGCCTCAGGCGTATTGACGGTGATACGGACCATTTCGGACCCTGCCACAGCCAGTTCTTTGACCTGGATGGCAGTGCCTATTGCATCTACAGTGTCCGTGTTGGTCATGGACTGAATCCGGACCGGCGCGTCGCCGCCCACGGTCACAACGCGGGATGCCCAGACGACCTGGACTTGGGTAGAGCGTTTGGCTTTTGGAAAAGCCGACTCTATGGGGAGACAAACCTGCACTATTTCACCTCGAATCGGGCTACGTTATCTCTGGAGACTGCGGACAAATCAAAAGCTTTCCCACGTACTTGAACCTGTGTCAGGTCAGACCTGCCCACAACAACCGAAAGCGGTAGCGCGCCGGACGCTTCGGCCGCCTCGCCACTGGCAAGGGTTCGGGTCAACACCACCCTGCCGTTCGCATCCGTCACCTTGACCCAGGACTGGCCGCTTGCGCGAAACGACACATTGCCCGGGGATGCGACTTGCGCCACTGGGCCAGCAGTTGAAGGCGCGGTAGCAGCTGGCATTGCCGAATTGCCCGACGGAAGCATAGGCGCTTGAATGGCAACCAAGGTCTGTGATGCTACCAATGCAGGCGAACTCGAAGATCCAGAAAGCGGATCTTCCACCACAGCAGGGCTATCAGCGACAGCCGCGCTGGAGATTTCAGCCACGGTCACAGGTGATTTATCACTCGAATCAGCCCGAGTACCTTCAAGCGGTAGCAATACAAGACCACCACTGCCAGGTACACTGTCTTGATTTCGTTGTTCCTGCTCAATGTACTGCTTGATTGCTGGAAAAACGATTAACACCATTGCCCCAAGCAACAGCGCAATCCCCGCAAGAACTACAGGCCGCGAAATGAGGGAACGGGCAGACAGTACCGGACCGGAAACTGAAGGGCGAAACGGCGCATTGATCTCGCCGCCAAGTCGTTTGAGCTGACAGGCACTGGTTGGCGGCAGCCGCTCAAGCACTGGCCGCGCATCAATTTTAAGCGTACGGCACACGCTGGAGGCCAGCGCGCGCGCGAAAACGGCGTCGAGTAACAAATCCAGACGGTCATGCTCCAGCGCTTCAAGCCGCTTCTCGGGAACCTTGAGTAGCGCCGCCAAGGCGGCAATGTGAATGCCGGCAGCCTCTCGCGCCGCGCGGAGCAAGGCACCGGCTGTGGGCTCTGCAGGCATCGTACCGGTATTGATCTGCGGGTCAACAGCGGCAGACTCCGGGCTCGCAGTCCCACCGAAAATGGGGGCAAGCTCACTCATTGAAGTCACCTTTTTCATAAGCGGCAGCCTGGGACGATTGTGCAAAGCGCTTTTTCAACTGATCGGCCAGTTGCAACGCATTCTCCCGATTATTCAGCTTGCGCTCAATTTTTATGCCAAGCCAGAGCGTTTCAGCATTTGCCAGTTCGCTGTTATTCAAACGGCGTATGTAAAACTGCGCACGGGTCAGTTCACCTCGCACATAAAGGAGGTTGGACAGGTTATAGGCGGTAACCGGGTTGCCTGCATCAAACTCATAAGACTGCTTAAGGCTCCTCTCTGCGTCATCAAGCTGCCCTGCGCGAACCTGGCACACCCCTTGGGCCATCAAGGTCTTGGCTTTGCCTGTGTAGGTTGGAATGGCGGCAGCCTGTGTAAACAACTTGAACGATTCAGCGTAGCGGGCCTGCTGGCAAAGCAGCCAGCCATAGTTGTGGGCGACATCCGCATCACGCGGATTCAACACGAATGCACGGCGAAAGCTATCTTCTGCCAGGGGAATGTCATTCAGCCGCATGTACACCAGCCCACGCAAATTAAATGCATTCGCGTAGCTTGGATCTATGGCAATCGATTGCTTGATCTCATCGAGCGCGACCTTGGTCTGCCCTTCCTGGAAATACCCTGTCGCCAATTCAAGCCGCAACCGCGCGCGCTTGCGCTGGTCAGGTTCATCAGACTCGGTCACCATGTCACTTTGAACGCCCGAAGCCCCGGGGGCGCCAGGCTGGTTCGCGCAACCCACCAGGGAAAAAGCTACCCAACACGCTGGAATCCAGATCACCTTGAAGACAGACTTCATTGACTTAGCCCCTTGAGCACCACCACTTTGATGCCTCCAAGCATACCTTGCCGCTGCGCGGCCATACGTCGGTCTACGCTGGTTCGGTCCTGAACGTCGCCAGCCAGTTGCCCGCAAGCGGCGTCAATATCGTCACCACGGGTTTTACGAATCGTCGTCACGATACCGGCATCCATCAGGATCTTTGCGAACGCGGCAACCTGCTGCATGTCCGAGCGCTTCAGGCCAGAGGCAGGAAACGGATTAAAGGGAATAAGGTTGAACTTGCACGACAAGCCACGCGCCGCATGGGTCTGCATCAGGGACACCAGTTGGCGGGCGTGCTCGGGCTGGTCGTTGACGCCGTCAAGCATGCAATATTCAAACGTGATGAAGTCACGTGGTGCCGCCGCCTGGTAGCGAGTACAAGCCGCCAGTAACTCTTCAATAGGGTATTTTTTATTCAGAGGCACCAGGTTGTCGCGCAGTGCATCATTGGGTGCGTGCAGCGATACCGCGAGCGCGACAGGACAATCCTTGCCCAATCTGTCCATCATGGGAACGACGCCAGAGGTCGACACCGTCACCCGGCGTCGCGACAGCCCATAAGCATGGTCGTCGAGCATGACTTTTAGCGCCGGTAGTAGCTGCGCATAGTTCTGCAAGGGCTCGCCCATGCCCATCATGACCACATTGGAAATCACCCGCTCCTGCCGGTTTTTCCTGTCCAGATGCGCACGCAAAAAATGCTCGGCAAACCACAACTGGGAGACAATTTCCCCAGTGGTCAGGTTGCGGCTAAACCCCTGATGTCCTGTAGAGCAAAATCTGCATCCGACGGCACAACCAGCTTGCGATGAAATGCACAAGGTGCCGCGATCAGCTTCGGGAATGAAGACCGTCTCAATGACATCCCCGGCGCCGACGTCAAACAACCACTTGATGGTGCCGTCTGTCGATTCATGGCGGGATACCACTTTGGGCCCCTGTATGCAGGCCGAAGTTTTCAGTTTTTCGCGCAAGGACTTCGCCAGATCTGTCATCTGCTCAAAATCTGACGCTCCTTTTTGATGAATCCAGCGGAACAACTGCGTGGCGCGGAAGCGTTTTTCGCCAAGCTGCTCACAAAAGGCGACCAAGCCCTCCAGGTCATAGTCAAGGAGGTTGGTAGTCATGGCAGTGCGCGGCAAGCCGCGCCGCCCCAAGCAAGTGACGACCCGGTTGCGGGGAGGCAAAGCATGGGGACGAACATTGTTAACGTGCGTAAACGTTCATGCCGGCAAAGAAGAAAGCGATTTCTTCTTTTGCCGTTTCGACAGCGTCAGAGCCATGCACCGCATTGGCATCGATGCTGTCAGCAAAATCTGCACGAATGGTGCCAGCATCAGCTTTCTTCGGGTCAGTGGCGCCCATCAGGTCGCGGTTTTTCAACACAGCGCCTTCGCCTTCCAGCGCCTGAATCATCACAGGACCGGAGATCATGAAAGAGACAAGGTCCTTGAAAAAAGGACGCTCTTTGTGAACGGCGTAAAAAGCTTCTGCTTCACCTTGCGACAGGTGCACCATTTTCGCAGCGACAACTTTCAGGCCGGCAGCCTCAAAACGTGCGTAAATCTGGCCCACGACGTTTTTTGCGACTGCGTCGGGCTTGATGATGGAGAGAGTGCGTTCGATTGCCATAAATTTTCCTTGCGTTTTAGATTTATTGGGTTGCTAATTTATTCAAAAATTGAATAAAGCCCATGAGTTTAACCTGTGGGCTTTCTTCATCCGTTCGTAGCCGTGAAATCAGGGGAGGCCGAGGTCTTCAACGATTTCCGCTGCGGTTTCCCCCGCCGCGATTACCGCTACCGCCTCCGTTGCCACCGCCGCGACGCTGGCCACCTGCCATCCCGCCGGTATTGCCGGTATTGCCCGTATTGCCGCCGCCTCGGTGCTGCCCCTGGTCTTGTCGCTGCCGCGTCAGAGTATCGGAGCCAATGTACCCAAATGAGGTCTTCATCGGGTCAGGTTGGCCGCCTCCGGCCGAACGCTCGCCCCGCGCAGGGCGGTCATCGCGCCGCTTCTGACCTTGGGGACCGCCTGGGCCTGACTGCCCGAAGCGAGTTGCCCCGGGTCCTGCATTTGGCCCCCGTGGCCGTCCGGCGCCGCTACGGGCGCGCTCGTTTCCACGCGGACCCCGGCGCTGCAGATCACCGCCCTCGCCCGCCACACGACCCGGATTGGCAGCATCAGTTCGCGGATCAGCCTTCGACTCAGAACGCGTTACGGCGCTGGTCAGCGCCCAGATATCATTTTCATCGAGCTCGACAAACGCACCCCGCTTGAGGCCTCGCGGCAACACCATGGCACCATAGCGAATACGAATCAGACGACTGACGGCATGCCCGACCGCTTCAAACATACGGCGAACCTCGCGGTTGCGACCTTCGGAAATAGTGACCCGATACCAGCAATTGGCGCCTTCGCCACCACCCGCCTCGATGGAGCCGAACTGGGCAATCCCATCATCAAGCACCACACCTTCCAGCAAGCGCTTTTTCTCCTCATTGTTCAGCGCGCCCAGCACCCGCACGGCATACTCGCGCTCCAGTCCAAAGCGGGGATGCATTAGCTTATTGGCCAGTTCGCCCGAACTCGTCAGCAGCAGCAGACCTTCGGTGTTCAAGTCAAGGCGCCCCACGGACTGCCATTTACCCTGAAACAACTTGGGCAATCGGCGAAACACGGTAGGTCGATTCTGTGGATCGTCGTGCGTCACGACTTCGCCCGCGGGCTTGTGGTACGCAATCACACGCGGCGGCGGTGGATCAATCCGGACCCGAACCGGCTTGCCATTGACCTTGACCGTATCGCCAAACTGGATCCGTTGCCCGATGTGGGCCGGCTCGGCATTGACCGAAATACGTCCTTCGAGAATCAACTTCTCCATCTCAAGCCGGGAACCCATGCCGGCCTGGGCAAGAACCTTGTGCAGCTTTGGGGTCTCGGGTTGCGCCGACAAAACCCGCTTGGGCAAATCAAGCGCCACATCCTCTTCGTCCGCATCGAATTGACCGGTCACCACATCTTCAAACCGGATGGCGGTGGTTGCAGGCGCTGGCCGACCTCGCGTGGTCACCGGTTTGGGCATGACGGCGTCGACTGGCTCAGCGGAAGCTGTCAAATCAGGCGCACCCTGCGCAGATGGTTCGACTACTGGAGCCGTGTCTTTATCTATATTTTGGGCAGGCATGGCCGGGGCCTCGGAAGCGGATTGGTCTTGATGATTCATACTTTTTTCAGTCATGCGTGCGGAGCGCGGGGTCCCGACGGTTAGGAGGGTGTCAGGAACTGGTGCCGTCATCCGGCTCCAGGCTTTCCTGGATTTCTATATTTTTCGGAATCCGTGCCTGGGCAGCGGCCTCTTCTTCGGCATCCCCGAACGAAGCAAGCAGTTCAGCGGGGGTAATGAGCGGATTGTCAGCGATGCCAAATTCAACTCGTTCGCGCATTGCCGCCTGATCAGGCGCGCTCCCCATAACAGGAAGCTGATCCAGCGACTCCACACCCAAATCATCCAAAAACTGCCTGGTAGTGGCATAAAGTCCGGGTCGACCCACCGTTTCACGATGACCGATCACCTCCACCCAACCACGATCTTCCAATTGCTTGAGAAGCAGCCCGTTAATTGTGACGCCCCGGATATCCTCCATGTCGCCCCGCGTCACGGGCTGGCGATAAGCAATGATCGCCAGCGTTTCCAGGGCGGCCCGGCTGTAACGGGGCGGTTTCTCTGGATGGAGCCTGTCTAAATACTCGCGCATGTGGGGACGGCTCTGAAAGCGCCAGCCTGTCGCCACGTGAACGAGTTCGACACCGCGACCTGCCCAGTCGTTTTGCAACTCCTCAAGCACCAACTTCAGACTGTCGGCCGTCAATACCCCGTTAAACAGGACGCCCATCTCGCGCAAAGGTAGCGGTTGCTGCGCGCAAATAAGTGCTGTTTCGAGGATGCGCTTCGCATCCGTCGTATTCATGATTGGTCGTTCCGGGAAAAAGCGGAAAATAGCGCATGTTTGCGCATAGCACTCATGCGGAGTCCACAATTCAGGAGCGCCATGATGCGGATAGTCGAAAAACTACTGGAGATGATTGTATATCAAGCCCAAGTCCGCTATCGCTGCCTGTAGATCAGCGGAAGGAGCCGACTTGAATTCCATCATTTCACCGGTGACAGGATGCTCAAACGCCAGTCTGCACGCGTGCAATGCCTGGCGGCCCAAGCCGCCGGCAGGCGACCCGCCATAAAGCGCATCAGACACCAGGGGATGACCCAAAAAAGCCATGTGAACCCGAATTTGGTGGGTGCGCCCCGTGTGAAGCTTGCACTTTACCAGGCAGTACTTGCGTTCGCTCTGCAGCAGTGAGACCACCGTGGAGGCCGTCTTACCGGAATTTTTCTCGAGATCCACCACCGCCATGCGCAACCGATTGCGGGGATCACGGCCAATTGCCGCGTCTACCTGGCGGGTTTTGGCACCCTGCCATGCGCCATGCGCCAGGGCAATGTATTCCCGATGCACGTCCCGGGCTGCAATCAGGCCGACAAGTTGATCCATGACCGAGCGTTGGCGCGCCACCACCATCAATCCGCTGGTGTCCTTGTCCAGGCGATGCACGATGCCGGCACGCGGTAAAAATGAAGCCTGCGGGTCCCGCGCCAACAGTCCATTGAGCAAGGTGCCGCTCCAGTTGCCTGGCGCTGGATGCACGACCAAACCAGCCGGTTTATTGATCACGCACAAATAGGGATCTTCAAACACAACATCCAGTGCCATGACCTCTGGCTTGAAGGCCTGACTTTGTGGTGTGGGTCTCAGTTCAATAATGAGTTCATCGCCAGCCTTCACCCTGGACGACGTTTTTCGCACCGCCAGGCCATTGATCTGCACCACCCCGGCCTCGATCAATTGCTGAAGATAGCTGCGGGAGAACTCAGGCACAATGCCAGCCAAAGCGCGGTCCAGGCGGCTGCCATGACTCTCGGCAGGAACCATCACTTGCCGCAGTTCCATTTCCATACTGCTGCTATCGGACTCCTCCTGCGCTTCGTCCAGCAGGTCATGGGCAGCAACTGCGCCCGATATAATTAATTTGCTTTGTTCAGAATCAGTCATCAAGAAGGTCGATCGCAATGTTTTCCACCAAATTATCGGTTGTTCCCGGGGCATTGCCGCTTGTTGCAGCCATTTGCGCGTTGTCTTTCATAGTCTCGGGCTGCTCAAGCACCCCGGAGGCAGATCGTACTGCTTCATGGAGTCCAAACAAGATTTACGCAGAAGCCAAGGATGAAGCCAGCTCTGGCGCTTATGACAAGGCGATCCCTCTCTACGAGAAGTTGGAAGGCCGCGCAGCTGGAACCCCTCTTGCGCAGCAAGCACAACTCGACAAAGCGTATGCCCAGTACAAGGGGGGCGAGCAGGCACAAGCGCTCGCGACACTGGACCGTTTCATAAAGTTGCATCCGGCCAGCCCGGCGATGGACTACGCTTTATATCTCAAGGGCTTGGTCAACTTTAACGACAACCTGGGACTTTTCGGATTTATATCGCGCCAGGACTTATCGGAGCGCGACCAGAAAGCCGCCAAGGAGTCCTTTGAATCCTTCAAGGAACTGGTAGGACGTTTTCCCGATTCCCGCTATGCGCCCGATGCGCGTTTGCGCATGCGCTATATTGTGAACTCCTTGGCCCAATCAGAAGTTCACGTTGCGAGGTACTACTACTCCCGTGGCGCCTACATCGCTGCCATCAATCGCGCCCAAAGCGCAATTGCCGACTATCGCGACGTCCCGGCGCTTGAAGAGGCCACCTTTATTCTTTACAAGTCCTACGATGCCTTGGGCATGGAAGACCTTAGGGATGATACGCGTCGCGTCATGGAGAAAACTTATCCGAACAGTCAGTACCTCAGCAAAGGCTTCAAATCTGCAGACAAGCCCTGGTACAAATTCTGGTAAAAACCTGCAGCCTGTGCATCAACGCTTGCTTCGCTGCCAATTTTCCCCTCAAAGGAAGTACGCTTGGTTAACGTGATCCGGGCAGAGGAAAAGGCGCATTCCAAGCGAATTAAGCAGGCTCAGACGGGTACAGCGATGACTCAAGCCTTGATATCTGGTCGCGCAGTTGAAGGCGACGTTTTTTAAGACGCCTGAGCAGTAATTCGTCGATGGGTAGCGCATGCGCCGTCATGTCTGCCAATGCGTTCAGGTCTGCGTGCTTGATTTTCAGCTCGATGAGCTGCCACTCAGGCGAATGTAGATTGAAGTCCAAGGTATTTTTATCCGTGTGCGCCACTTCGTCTGATAATACGTCGATTGCCTCTACAAATAGAGCCCTCCGGGCTTGACCGATTACACGATGTCTAAAGGTTATCGCATCACAGCTTCCACGGGGACCCACAAGGGCGACCGGGACTATCAACAGGATCAGGTCAACCTCTTTAGCCACCCGCGTCATCCCAGCTGCATGCTGGGCATAGTCGCTGACGGCATGGGGGGACGAAGCGGTGGGCGTAAAGCGTCCGATCAGGTCATGATGACGGCCAGGCAACTTTTTGAGCGCTATGCACCGGGTGCGGATGACGCCCCCACCATGCTGAAGCAGATCATTGAAGAAGCGCACATGGTCATCAAACTCACCGCCTTATCCGCAGAACAGGAGCCGCATAGTACGCTGGCCGCATTTTTGATAAATCCGGCCGGCGACTGCCACTGGGTGCATGCGGGCGACTCGCGCATATACCACTACCACGGCGGCAAGCTGGTTCACAGGACTGTGGATCACTCTTATGTGCAGACTCTGGTAGACAAGGGCGAGATAACAGAGGATGAAGCCAATATCCATCCTCAATCCAATATTTTGATGAGTTGTCTGGGCACCGAAGAATCGCCGCCCATTGGATATCACCTTATTCCAAAACTGCATCCAGATGACGCGCTGGTTGCTTGCAGCGATGGCATTTGGCATTACTTCAGCGCCAGCGAACTGGGGTCCGCAGTGTCTGTATTGCCACCCCGTGAAGCCACTGAATTTTTGATAAAGAAGGCAAGGTCACGTGCCCGCGGTACAGGTGATAACCTGTCGCTGGTCATCGTCAAGCTTGAGAACTTGAACTGAATAAAGCGCTTGCTTATTCTGGCAATGGCAAGGATTTGGCGGGCGGCTTGACGTCTTTAAGGCGATCGCGTTCATGCTGATCGCGCCTCTCCTGGGCTTTTTTCTGGCGGGCACTCAGTTTTTCGGCGGCAGTGGCGGCCTCAGCCCGGTTGCCGGCTCTGGCCTGTGCTTTTCGCTGATTTTCCTTCAGCCTTGCAGCACTGGCTTCGGTAGCGGTTTTTTCACGCGCGCCGGCTGCGGCCTGGTCCTTACGCTTTTCCTGCTCCCGGATCAGTCGAGATGCCTCATTTTCCGCCGCTTTGGTGCGACTGTCTGCCGCATCCTGCTGCTTTTCAACCGATAATTTTTCTTCCAGTTTACGCAACTGCGCGGCGCCCCTGAGTCGTCGCTCCTCATCATTGAGCAAGATCTCCTGACGACGCAAATCAGCGATTGCGGCACGCCGCCTGGTGTTGACGCGGTCAAGACAATGGTTGACTGCAAATTTTTTATAGCAGGCTGCATCCTCCGCCAAAAATCCTGCCTCAAGCGTGGCCCGAGCCGCACTGATTCTGGCCCTTTCCACGTCTATATCCGGCGCGACCTCAGCCGCAACCGTCTGGGCCCCTAGCAAGGTGCTCAGTGTGGCCAAGAACAGTGAAACAACGTTTTTTTTCATGTCAGTGTCGTATCGACGTCTCTGCGCTCCAGGGCCAAAAATTCCATGGACTGCATTTCGTTGAGCCGCGAGACCGTTCGTGCGAACTCATGGACCAACGGACCATCGGTGTACAACGCCTCAGGCGCTACAGCAGCCGACATGATCAATTTAACCCGTCGATCGTACAGAACATCCACCAGCCAGGTGAACCGCCTGGCCTCCGATGCCATCCTGACCGGCATGTGCGGCACGTTGCTCAGCAACACGGTATGAAACTGGCTGGCGATCTCAAGATAATCGTTTTGCGAGCGCGGCCCACCGCACAAGGTCTTGAACTCAAACCACACCACGCCGCCCGCCTTGCGCCGGGCTTCGATATGCCTGGACTCGATCCGCATCACGGGGTCTTCATCCTGTGACTCCGCCAACGCGTTAAACGTGGCAGTCATCTCGGCGTCAGCTTGTTCGCCAAGCGGCGTGAGGTACATCCTGGCCTGTTCCAGCGTGCGTCTTCGATAGTCCGTTCCGTTGTCCACGCTCAGGACTTCCAGCCGGGTCTTGAGTAACTCAATCGCCGGAAAAATCCTGTCCCGGTGCAGTCCGTTTGGATAGAGGTCATCGGGACGGAAATTGGAAGTCGTCACAAAACCAACGCCGTTGGCAAACAGCGCTACCAGCAGGCGATGAAGAATCATCGCATCGGTAATGTCAGCGACATGAAATTCGTCGAAGCAAATCAGGCGATAACGTTTGGCGATGCGCTTGGCCAATTCATCCAGGGGGTTTGCAGTACCTTGCAAACCGTGCAGTTCCAGGTGCACCTCACGCATGAACTCATGAAAGTGCAACCTGACCTTGCGCTTGAGCGGCACGGCGCCAAAAAAGCAATCCATCAGAAAGCTTTTACCCCGGCCAACCCCCCCAAACATGTAAACGCCACGGGGAATGTCGGGCCGGTTAACCAGTTTCTTGAAGGCATTGGATCGCCGGCTCTTGAACTCCGCCCATTCGGCTGCACAGCGCTCAAGCGCATCAATAGCACGCAGTTGCGCGGGGTCACTGACGTAACCCCGCGTTGCGAGTTCAGCCTCGTAGGCCAGGCGTACCGGCTGAGTCACCGCTGAAATGCGCTGGACATTCAAAAATTCAGCGTGCGCTTGTCAACTGCCAGCGCGGCTTCTTTGGTCGCCTCGCTCAGGGACGGGTGCGCGTGGCAAATACGGGCGATGTCCTCGCTGCTGGCGCGAAATTCCATGGCAACGACGCATTCTGCAATCAGCTCGCTGGCCATGGCCCCCACAATGTGGACACCGAGAATTTCGTCCGTTGCCGCGTCTGCCAGCATCTTGACCATGCCAGTGGTGTCGCCCAAGGCGCGCGCGCGGCCATTGGCCATAAAGGGAAAACTACCCGCCTTGTAAGCGCGCCCTTCTGCCTTCAGCTGCTCTTCAGTTTGCCCCACCCATGCAATCTCGGGGCTGGTGTAAATGACCCAGGGAATGGTGTTGAAGTTGACATGCCCGTGCTGGCTCGCGATGCGTTCAGCAACCGCCACGCCTTCTTCTTCGGCTTTGTGCGCCAGCATCGGGCCACGCACCACATCCCCCACCGCCCAGACACCCGGCAGGTTGGTCTTGCAATCGCCATCGACCACAATCGCACCGCGTTCGTCAAGACCCAAGCCTACCGCCTCGGGGTTCAGACCGTTGGTGTTGGCAGTGCGGCCAATCGAAATGATGAGCTTGTCAACGTCAAGCGTCTGCGCTTCGCCCTTGGCATTGGCATAAGCGATAGACACGCCCTTTTTACCCGTTTTGATCTCGCCGACCTTCACGCCTAACTCAATCTTCAAGCCTTGCTTGGTGAACGCCTTATGCGCTTCCTTGGCGATCTGCTGATCGACCGCACCCAAAAATGTGGGCAAGCCCTCAAGAATAGTGACTTCAGCCCCCAAGCGACGCCAGACCGAACCCATTTCGAGGCCGATGACGCCCGAACCAATCACGCCGAGCTTTTTAGGCACGGAACCGATGCGCAGCGCACCGTCGTTCGAAAGGATCATTTCCTCATCAAAAGGCGTTCCTGGCAGTGCCCGGGCATTGGAGCCTGTCGCCACAATGATGTGCTTGCCGGAAATGATTTCCTCAGCGGCGCCCACTACCTTGATGTCATAGGCGCCATCTTTGGCGGCAACAAAAGAGCCACGGCCATGAAAGAAGGTGACCTTGTTCTTTTTGAACAGGTAGACGATGCCCTCGTTGTTCTGTTTGACCACGGTGTCTTTGCGGCCAATCATCTTTGCCACATCCAGACCCAGACCCTTGACCTCGATGCCGTGATCGGCAAAGTGGCGGCCGGCATGCTCATAGTACTCGGAAGATTGCAGAAGTGCCTTGGAGGGAATGCAGCCGGTGTTGGTGCAGGTTCCGCCCAGGGCGGGACCGCCTTTGGCGTTTTTCCACTCGTCGATGCAAGCGACGCTAAAACCCAGTTGCGCCGCACGAATAGCTGCGATGTAGCCGCCAGGACCGCCGCCGATGACGATCACGTCAAATTGTTTAGACATGTGTTTTTTTCAGTGAATGGGCAACGCGGCAGGCAACCCAGGCTGCCCTGCCGCGCCGCGACAAGTTATTAAATATCGAACAGCAGACGAGCCGGATCTTCCAGCGCTTCCTTCATGGCTACCAGGCCGAGCACCGCTTCGCGCCCGTCAATAACGCGGTGGTCATAGCTCATGGCCAGGTAATTCATCGGGCGCACCACGACCTGGCCGTTTTCAACCACAGCACGGTCTTTGGTCGCGTGAACGCCCAGAATGGCGGACTGCGGCGGGTTGATGATGGGGGTGGACAGCATGGAGCCGAACACGCCACCATTGGAGATGGAGAATGTGCCGCCCGTCATTTCTTCGATGCCCAGCTTGCCGTCACGCGCCTTGGCACCGTACTCGGCAATCTTTTTCTCGATCTCGGCAAAGCTCATCTGGTCGGCGTTGCGCAAGATAGGCACGACCAGGCCGCGTGGCGATCCCACGGCGATCCCGATGTCAAAGTAGCCGTGATAAACGATATCATTGCCATCCACCGACGCATTGAGCACCGGGTACTGCTTCAGCGCATGAACCGCCGCCTTGACAAAAAAGCTCATGAAGCCGATCTTCACGCCATGCGCCTTCTCGAACTTGTCCTGGAAGCGCTTGCGCATTTCCATCACTGGCGCCATGTTGACTTCGTTGAAGGTCGTCAGGATGGCGTTGGTCGACTGTGAC
The DNA here is from genome assembly GCA_030650875.1 of Polaromonas sp. Lineage (GTDB taxonomy): Bacteria > Pseudomonadota > Gammaproteobacteria > Burkholderiales > Burkholderiaceae_C > Polaromonas. The sequence continues at coordinate 4,098 of JAUSDK010000194.1, read as the reverse complement.
TGCAAAAGGCGCTCGGCAATCCGGGCGCGCAGGCGGCTCATGGGCACGCGCTGCTCAGGACGATCGCCCAGATCAGCAGCCTTGGAGGGCGCAGCCACTTGCGGCAAGGATTTGGTCGGTACGCCCGTTGGTATTGCGCTGGCAGCCACTGGCTTGGCAGCACCTGCGGCGGTAGCGCCCAGTACGTCGCCTTTGGTGACACGGCCGTCCTTGCCGGTTCCCGGCACAGAACCTGCAGCCAGGTTGTTGTCTGCCATCAGCTTGGCAGCGGACGGCATGGGGACACCCGCCATGGAGCCGCCTACGGCAGGCGCAGGCACGGAAACCGTCGCTGCGGCGGGCGCGACAGCAGCGGCCGCAGCAGATGCAGGTGCAACCGCGCCAGCCTTGCCTTCGGTATCGATTCGTGCGATCACCTGGTCAGACACCACGGTGCCGCCGTCGGCAACCACCAACTCAACCAACACGCCAGCGGACGGCGCGGGTACCTCGAGCACCACTTTATCGGTCTCGATTTCAATCAGGATTTCGTCCACGGCAATTGCGTCGCCGACCTTCTTTTTCCACTGCAACATGGTGGCTTCCGCCACGGACTCGGACAACTGGGGAACTTTGACTTCTACGATGGCCATTTTGATTCTTTCGGATGATTCTTGCGTGATGAGAAACTGGCGCGACCTTACTTGGTCAGCACAAAACCCTTGAGCTTGCCAAAAGCGCCGTTGACCAGCGACTTTTGCTGCTCCTGGTGCAGATGCGAGTAGCCCGCCGCAGGCGAAGCAGAGGCTGCCCGTCCGGAGTAACCCAGCTTCTGGCCTTCAAGCATGTTCTCGTGGATGTAGTGCTGCACAAAGAACCAGGCACCCTGGTTTTGCGGCTCATCCTGGCACCACACAATATCAGTGGCATTCGGGTATTTTTTCAGCTCGGCCGCAAACGCTTTGTGCGGGAACGGGTAGAGCTGCTCGACGCGCAAGATCACGGCATCGTCGATGCCCTTTTCATCACGCGCCTTGACCAGGTCGTAGTACACCTTGCCCGAGCAGGCGATGACGCGCTTGACCTTGTCGGCCTTTTTGATGATCTCTTCCCGGTTCTCCGGAATAACCGTCTGAAAGCTGCCTTTGGTGAACTCGGACAGCGGTGACGCCGCGTCTTTGTTGCGCAGCAAGGACTTGGGCGTCATGATGACCAGCGGTTTGCGCAAGTTGCGCACCATCTGGCGACGCAAAATGTGGAAAATCTGGCTGGCGGTAGTCGGTTGAACCACCTGCATGTTGGCGTCGGCCGACAGTTGCATGAAGCGCTCAAGGCGCGCCGAGCTGTGCTCAGGCCCCTGGCCTTCATAGCCGTGCGGCAGCATCAGGGTGATGCCGTTGACGCGGCCCCACTTCACTTCGCCGGAGGCGATGAACTGGTCGATCACGACCTGTGCACCGTTGGCAAAGTCGCCAAACTGCGCTTCCCAAATCACCAATGTGTTTGGATCGTTCGATGCGTAGCCGTATTCAAACGCCAGCACGGCTTCCTCGGACAGGATGGAGTCGATGACGACGAACGGCGCCTGGTTTTCGGACACATTTTGCAGGGGCACGTAGGTGCCGGTGTCCCACTTCTCGCGGCTCTGGTCGTGAATCACGGAGTGACGATGGGTAAAGGTTCCGCGTCCGCAGTCTTCACCTGACAAGCGCACAGGGTAACCGCTGGCCACCAGCGAGGCGAATGCCATGTGCTCGCCCATACCCCAATCCACCGGAATATCGCCACGGCCCATGGCCGCACGATCGTCATAGACCTTTTTAACCAGGTTATGCGGCGTTACCGTGGCGGGGATGGTGGTGATTTTTTCAGCCAGGCGCTTCCACTCGGCCATGGGGATGGCGGTGTCGCCGGCATCGGTCCACTTTTTGCCAAGGTACGGGCTCCAATCGACCGCATATTTGCTTTTGAAGTTGGTGACGACTGGGTCAAACGTGCTTTTTCCCGCGTCAAGGGCTGCGCGCGTCGCCTTGACCATGTCGTCGCCCAGGGTTTCACCCATGCCCTGCGCCGTCAGCTTGTCGGCGTACAGCCGGCGCGTGCCGGGGTGTTGCGCGATCTTCTTGTACATCAATGGCTGGGTCAGTGCAGGCGTGTCCTGCTCGTTGTGGCCCAGTTTGCGGAAGCACACGATGTCCACCACGACATCTTTCTGAAATTCCATGCGGAATTCGAGCGCCAGCTGGGTCGCCAGTACCACGGCTTCCGGGTCGTCGCCGTTCACGTGCAGTACCGGCGCTTCGATCATCTTGACCACGTCGGTGCAATACAGGGTGGACCGGCTGTCGCGCGGATCGCTGGTGGTAAAGCCGATCTGGTTGTTGATCACCAGATGCACGGTTCCGCCCGTGAAGTAGCCACGGGTTTCAGCCAGCGCCAGGGTTTCCATGACCACGCCCTGCCCGGCAAACGCCGCGTCGCCGTGCACCAGCACTGGCAAGACCTGCAAGCCCTTGGGGTCATCCCGGCGGTCCATGCGGGCGCGCACCGAGCCTTCAACGACAGGGTTGACGATCTCAAGGTGGGACGGATTGAAGGCCAGCGACAGGTGGACAGGGCCGCCGGGGGTCGTGACATCAGAGCTGAAGCCCTGGTGGTACTTGACGTCACCGCTAGGCAAGTCTTCAGGCGCGGTATGGTCAAACTCGGCAAACAGGTTGGCCGGCACTTTGCCCAAGGAGTTGACCAGCACATTAAGCCGGCCGCGGTGCGCCATGCCAATGACGATTTCCTGCACGCCGATCTCGCCGCCGCGCTGGATCAACTCGTCCATGCTGGCGATAAAGCTCTCGCCGCCTTCCAGCGAAAAGCGCTTTTGACCAACATACTTTGTATGCAAAAAGCGCTCAATACCTTCGGCCGCAGTGAGCCGGTCAAGAATATGAAGCTTTTTCTCTTTGCTGAAATTCGGCTTGCTGCGGATGGTTTCCAGTTTTTGCTGCCACCAGCGCTTCTGGTTCTGGTCGGTGGCGTACATGTATTCGGCGCCAATCGTGCCGCAATAGGTTTCGCGCAGCGCGTTCATCAACTCGCGCAGACTCATGGTTTCGTTGGCAAAAAAGGTGTTGCTCGTGTTGAACACCGTCTCCTGGTCCGCATCGGTGAAGCCGTAAAAAGACGGGTCCAGTTCGGGAATGTTGTCGCGCTCGGCGCGTTTGAGGGGGTCCAGGTCGGCCCAGCGTGCGCCAACGTTGCGGTAAGCGGCAATCAGTTGCTGAACAGCCGTGCGCTTGCGTCCCATTTCGGAATCGGCACTGGCCACGACGACCTTGGTCTGACCCAGCTTGGCGCGCTCGGCAAAAGCGTTGACGACCGGCAAGTGGGGAACGTCTTTGGCGTTGCTGCCATCCACTGCGGGAACGTGCTGAAGGGCATCGAAATACTCGCGCCAGTTGTCTGGCACGCTGCCAGGATTGGCCAAATAATTTTCGTACATCTCTTCGACATAAGGCGCGTTGCCGCCGAAAAGATAGGTATTGCCTTGATAGGCAGTGTACACAGATGCAGGTGACTGCGAGTTTGAACTCATATCCGCTGACCTCCGTTTCCCTTGGGGAAACATTAGCTGGTTAAAGCTGGTTAATTAACCTTCCGCAACACGGCTGGACCGATTAGCGGATGCGACTGTGGCAGGAAGGACCTTCAGGAACAAGAGGCGATTGTGCCACCGAACCGTGATGACTGGGAAAAGAAGCGCGTGCCATCGGCCCGCAAAAGCGGGCCTCATGGCGCTCGGCGCCCTTATTTATTGGGGCCTTGCCGCGCAAAGCCGTGCCGTCATCAGGCCGCTACCCGGTCCTTGATTTGCTGCAGGGCCGCCGGGTCGTCCATCGTCGTCAAATCCCCGGCGTCGCGCCCTTCACACACCGCCTGTATGGCGCGGCGCAGCAGTTTTCCGCTGCGGGTCTTGGGCAAGGCCGACACAAACCGAACCCGCGCAGGCCGTGCCACTGCGCCCAAGTCACCGTCTACCCGCTTCATGATTTCGCTCTCCAGCGCGCGCGCTGCAGCCTCGTCTTGCGCCAGGCTGGCATCTTTCAGCACGACAAAAGCCATGGC
>JAUSDK010000187.1 GCA_030650875.1 Polaromonas sp. | reverse complement strand
GCCTCAAGTCAAGGGGTGTCGGCCGCAGCGCACCGGCAAAAAAGCGGAATTTTTGAGCAAAATCGTGCCTCAAGGTGGATTTTCTTGAAGGGGGGCGAAGCCAAAGACACGGCACAAATTGGTATTACTTGGTTGCGTTTTCTGTTCACTCTGAATACACTCAAGCGCTATGGACATTTCCACACCCTTTCGCGACACCCTCCAGCACAAGCTGCAATCAGGCGAGTGGCGAGCCGGCGATCGCCTGCCCACCGAGCGGGCATTGAGCGAGCAGTTCGGGATCAGCCGGACCACGGTTCGCAAGGTGTTTCAGGAGATGAAGGCGCAAGGCCTGATCAGCCAGACCGTGGGCAGCGGCACCTATGTGACCGACCTGGCGGCGGCGGCAGTCAAGGGCCTGGCAACGGGCGATACCGTCCAGCAGACCAGTCCGTCCGAGCTGATGGAGGCGCGCCTGGCGCTGGAGCCCGCGATCATTGAGCTGGTGATTGGCAATGCCACTTCCGCCGACTTTGGCCGCATGGACGCGTGCTGCGCCAAGGCTGAAGCGGCGGGAACGGTCGAGGAATTTGAACACTGGGACGGCATGCTGCACGAGGTGATCGCCGATGCCGCCCACAATTCATTTGTCTCCAGCGTCTTCAAGCTGATGAACCAGGTGCGCGCGCAAGGTGAATGGGGCTTGCTGAAAAAACGCAGCCTGACGCCCGAGCGCCGCATCGCCTATCAAAATGAGCACCGCCTGCTGGTGGACGCCATCAAGGACCGCGACCTGATGCGTGCCAAAGACCTGGCCATGGGGCACCTGGTCCATGTACGCAAGAACTTGCTGAATTTTTGAGCCGGCCAAGGCTTCTGGGCGGGCGCCTTACGCCCTTACGCTTTTAAACCCTTACGCGACATGCAAACGCACCTTGCGGCCCGCATCCGGCAGCATGTGGCCGGTTTCCACATAGCGCGCATGCCAGCTCAGCGCCTCGTTGAGCAGGTGCGGCGTGTGCCGGCCCGTGGCGCCTTGCTGGGCGCGCTCAAAGTAGTCGCGCAGGGCAGGGCGGTAGTCCGGGTGGGCGCATTTTTCTATGATGAGGCGGGCCCGCTGCGTGGGCGACAGGCCGCGCAGGTCGGCCAGCCCCTGCTCGGTCACGACCACTTCCACATCGTGCTCGGTGTGATCCACATGCGAGACCATGGGCATGATGCACGAGATGGCGCCGCCCTTGGCGACCGAGGGCGTCATGAAGAACGACAGGTAGGCGTTGCGGGCAAAGTCGCCCGAGCCGCCAATGCCGTTCATGATGTTGGTGCCCATGACGTGGGTGGAGTTGACGTTGCCGTAGATGTCGGCTTCGATCATCGCGTTCATGGCGATCACGCCCAGGCGGCGCACCACCTCGGGGTGGTTGCTGATTTCCTGCGGGCGCAGCACGATGCGCTCGCGGTAAAAATCAATGTTGGCGTTGAAATCGGCCAGTGCCTCGGGGCTGAACGACAGCGCCGTGGCCGAGGCCATGGTCAGCTTGCCCGAGCGCAGCATGTCCAGCATGCCGTCCTGCAGCACTTCGGTGTAGGCCGTCAGGTGATTGAACGGGCCTTCGTTCAGGCCGCCCAGCACGGCGTTGGCAATGTTGCCCACGCCCGACTGCAGCGGCAGCAAGTCGGCCGGCATGCGGCCGCGTTGGACTTCATGCTGCAGGAATTCAATGATGTGGCCCGCAATGCGCTGCGAGGTGTCGTCGGGCGCGGCAAAGGCTGAATTGCGGTCGGGCTGGTGGGTGTGCACCACGGCAATCACCTTGGCCGGGTCGCAGCGCAGGTAGGCTTCCCCAATGCGGTCGCCCGGGCCGGTCAGCGGAATCGGCAGGCGGTGCGGCGGCAGCTGGGTGCCGTAGTAGATGTCGTGCATGCCTTCGAGGCCGGGGTTTTGCAGGGTGTTGACTTCCAGGATGATCTTGTCGGCCTGGTCCAGCCAGGTCTTGTTGTTGCCGACCGACGACGACGGAATCAGCCGCCCGTCCGGCAAGATTCCGGCCACCTCGACCACCGCCACATCAAGGTGGCCCAGAAAGCCGAACCAGGCCAGCTGCGCCACATGCGACAGGTGAATGTCGGTGTACTGCATCTGGCCGGCGTTGATCTGCTGGCGCACCACCGGGTCGGACTGGTAGGGCAGGCGCATCTCGATGCCGTTGACGCTGGCCAGCGCGCCGTCGAGCTCGGGCGCGGTCGAGGCGCCGGTCCACAGGCCAATGCGAAAAGCCTCGCCGGCGGCGTGCAGGCGCTCTATGCGCCGCGCCAGCGCCTGGGGCACGGCCTTGGGGTAGCCGGCGCCGGTAAACCCGCTCATGCCGACATTGGCGCCCGCAGGAATCAGCTCGGCGGCGGCTTCGGCCGACATGATTTTCTGATGCAGGGCAGGGTTGCGCACGCGGTCGGCAAGAGGCATGAAGGGCTCCGGGTGAGAGTGGGGGCGCGGCAGCGCAAACCGGGGATTTTAGCAGGCGGATCCGGTTGACATAGGGTTAACCCTATGTTTTGGCGTCGGCCTGCCCGATCGCTTGTTCCATCGAGATGTCGCCGCGCGCGTACAGCCCGACCTCGTGCTGGTCAGTCGTGCAGGCCTGGCGATACCCGAATTTCATTGGGTCCTGGACCGCCATGATATGCCTGGCCGCACGGCCGGGCCGTGAATTTATGGCGCCCGGCCTGCTACGCTTGCGGCATGAAACCAATCGTTAAATGGACTGCGGGGGCCGTGCTGGTGCTGGCGGTGGTGGCGGCGCTGGGCCTGGCCCGCCAGCGCGGCACCGCGGTACAGGTGGTTGCGGTGGCGCGCAGCGGCATCGTGCAGTCGGTGGTGGCGACCGGGCGGCTCAACGCGCCGGCGCGGCTGGACATTGGCGCCGAAGTCACCGCCACGGTGCAGGACGTGCTGGTGCGCGAGGGCGACCGCGTCAAGGCCGGTGCCGTGCTGCTGCGCCTGTCGGACGCCGAGGCCAGAGCGGCGCTGCAGCAGGCACGCGCCGCCCTGCAGGAGGCGCGCGGCCGCGCCACCCAGCAGGCCAGCGTCACGGCGCCGGTGGCGTCGCAGGCCGTGGTGCAGGCGCAGGCCGCATTCACGGCGGCCGCGCGCGAGCACCAGCGCGCCCGCGAACTGGTGGCGCAGGGTTTCTTTTCACAGCAAAAACTCGACGACGCCCAGCGCGCGCTCGACACCGCGCGCAGCGCCCTGGAATCGGCCCGCCTGCAGGCCCAGGCCAACCAGCCCAGCGGCGTGGAACGCGCCCTGGCCGCCTCGCGCGTGGACCAAGCGGTGGCGGCGGTGGCCGTGGCCGAGGCCAGGCTGGCACGCCTGTCCATCACCAGCCCGCTCGACGCGCTGGTGCTGACGCGCAACGCAGAGCCCGGCAGCATGGCGCAGCCCGGCCGCGTGCTGTTGACGCTGGCGGCCCAGGGCAGCCTGCGCATCGACGCCGGCGTGGACGAAAAAAACCTGCGCCTGCTGACGCCCGGCATGGCCGCCCGCGCCGTGGCCGACGCCTATCCGGGCCAGTCGTTTGACGCGCAGCTAAGCTACATCGCGCCGGCGGTCGATCCGCAGCGCGGCACGGTCGAGGTGCGGCTGGCGGTGCCGCAGGCGCCCGCGTTTTTGCGGCCCGACATGACGGTGTCGGTCGAGCTGGTGGGCGGCACCAAAGCGGACGCGCTGGTCCTGCCGTCAGGCGCGGTGCGCGACGCCGACCGCGAGATGCCGTGGGTGCTGCGGCTCAAGGATGGCCGGGCGGTGCGCACGCCGGTCACACTGGGGCTGCGCGGCATCGGTTCCGTGGAAATCGTGGCGGGCCTGAAGGAGGGCGACCCGATCATCCCGCAGACCGAAAAAGCCCTGCCCGGCGACCGCGTGCGGCCCGGCCCGGCGGTGGTCAACGACCAGCGTTTCGAAGTGCCGTCCGGCATGATCCGCTAACGCCATGGCCGCCCGTCACCGCCCCGCGCTCAGTTCCTGGACCCGCTGGATGCCGTTCGAGCTGCTGGTGGCGCTGCGCTTTTTGCGCGAAGGCCGCATGCAGAGCGCGCTGATCCTGGCCGGCGTGACCGGCGGCGTGGCGGTCATCATCTTCCTGACGCAGCTGATCAACCAGCTGCAGTCCACCATCATCGACCGCGTCATGGGCTCGCAAGCCCATGTGGTGATTCGCCCGCTCGAAGAAGTCACGCAGCGCGTGCTCACGCCCAGCGCCGACCGCGCGGTGGCCGCCGTGGTGCAGCCGCGCGCGCATCGCCTGCGCCCGGTCGACCAGTGGGAGCGTATTGCCGCGCTGGCGGCCGCCACGCCGGGCGTGCTGGCGGTGTCGCCGGTGGTCAGCGGCCCGGCTTTTGCGTCGCGCGGCAACAGCAGCAAAAGCGTAGCGCTGATGGGCGTGCAGCCCGACGCCTACCGGCGCGTGGTGAAGATGGACAGCTACATGACGCGCGGCCGCTTCGACGTGACCGGCACCGGCGCATTGCTGGGCACCGACCTGGCGCAGGACCTGGGCGTGACCGTGGGCGACAAGCTGCGCGTGACCAGCGCCGATGGCCGCACAGAAACGCTGGACATCACCGGCCTGTTCGACATGGGCAACCGCGACCTGAACCGGCGCTGGGTTTTCGTCACGCTGAAACTCGCGCAGACGCTGCTCGACCTGCCCGGCGGCGTGTCCAACATCGACCTGACGGTGAAAGACCTGTTCAGCGCCAACCAGGTCGCCGACACGCTGCGCGCGCAGACCGGCCTCACGGTGGACAGCTGGATGCAGACCAACTTGGGGCTGCTCAATGCCTTGTCAAACCAGACCGTGTCGAACAACCTGATTCGCAGCTTTGTCGTCATCATCGTGGCGCTCGGCATTTCCAGCGTGTTGGTCGTCAGCGTGGTGCAAAAGCAGCGCGAGATCGGCATTTTGCGCGCCATGGGCGCCGGGCGGCGCCGCATCATGACGGTGTTTTTGCTGCAGGGCGGCCTGGTCGGGCTGGTCGGTTCAGTGCTGGGCTCGGCGCTGGCGTTTGGCCTGCTGGTGGTGTTTTCGTTTGTTTTCAAGAGCCCCGACGGCAGCCCGCTGTTTGCCGCGCAGCTCGACCCGCTGCTGGTGCTGATGGCGTCGGGCGTGGCCTGCGTCGTGGGGCTGGCGGCCGCCGCGATTCCGGCGCGCAGCGCGGCGCGCATGGACCCGGTGCAGGCGATACGGGCGTGAGCGTTTGTTGTCGGTCAGCGCAGCGAAAACCGGTTGTATCTCTGTGCCGTGGGATTGGGGGTTATCGCTGGTACCCGGTTGATGGCTGAAATGTTGTCAAATACAGGGCGGCCACCGCCACGCCGTGAGCCGATGACATCGGCATTCAAAAAATCAAGGAGACAGACCATGCAAAAACGACTATTTCTTTCCAGCATGACGGCTGTTGCACTGGCGGCCGGTGCAGGCAACGCCCTGGCCCAGGAGTCGACTTTCAAGATCGGACTGATCGTGCCCTTGTCGGGCCCGTTCGCCTCCACGGGCAAGCAACTGGAAGCCGCCGCGCGTTTGTACATGGCGCAAAACGGCGCGAGCGTGGGCGGCAGGAAAGTGGAGCTGATCGTCAAGGACGACACCGGTACGTCCGATACCACCAAGCGCATCGCGCAGGAACTGGTCGTCAACGACAAGGTCAATGTGCTGGCGGGCTTTGGCCTCACGCCGCTGGCGCTGGCCACCGCGCCCATCGCCACGCAGTCCAAAACGCCCCTGGTCGTGATGGCTGCCGCCACCTCCAGCATCACGGAAGCGTCTCCCTACATTATCCGGACCAGTTTTACCGTGCCGCAGGTGGTGACCGTCCTGGCCGACTGGGCCGCGAAAAACGGCATCAAGAAAGTGGTGAGCCTGGTCACGGACTACGGTCCCGGGATGGACTCCGAGAAGTATTTCAAGGAAACCTTCGTGGCCAATGGCGGCACGGTGATCGAGATGCTTCGGGTGCCGCTGCGCAACCCTGATTTCGCCCCTTTCCTGCAGAAGGTACGCGACGCCAAGCCTGACGCCTTGTTCGCCTTCGTGCCATCCGGCGCGGGTTCGGCGCTCATGAAACAGTTTGCCGAACGCGGCCTGGACAAGGCCGGCATCCGCATGATCGCGGAGGGCAGCGTGACCGACGACGACATCCTGAACAGCATGGGCGATGTGGCCAATGGGGTGGTGACCGCACACCACTATTCAGCCGCGCACAACTCGCCGCTGAACAAAAAATTCGTGGAGGCTTTCATGAAAGCCAACAACAACCTGCGGCCGAATTTCATGGCCGTGGGCGCCTACGACGGCATGCGCGTGATCTACGAAGCCATCAAGGCCACGAAAGGCGCGGGCGGCGGCGACGCGTTGCTGGCCGCCATGAAAGGCCAGATCTTCGAGAGTCCGCGCGGGCCGATGTTCATCGACGCGCAGACCCGCGACGTCGTTCACAACGTCTACATCCGCAAGGTCGAGCGCAAGGACGGTCAGCTCTTCAACGTGGAGTTCGCGACGATCCGGGAGGTGAAGGACCCGGGCAAGAGCAAATGAGCTGATGGCCGCCGCGCCGCTGTGTGACTTGCAATAGTAGGCCCATGGCAACCCTGCGCCGTGGCTCAAATGGCGCCGGGTTCCCGCTCGGCGCTATAGGGCCCATTGTGAAAACCTAATTGATTGATCGGCGCCTGCGCTCTAAACTGACCCTTTACGCAAATCGCAAACAATCAAAGCAGGTGACCATGTCAACCGAATCAAAGTGCCCGTTCTCGGGCGGTATCGGCAAACCCACCGTGGCTGCGGGTCCATCCAACGCAGACTGGTGGCCCAATCAACTGAACCTGAAGATCTTGCACCAGCACTCCGAGCTGTCCAATCCCATGGGCCGGGCGTTCAACTACGCCGAGGCGTTCAAGAGCCTGGACCTGGATGCCGTGATCAAGGACCTCCATGCCCTGATGACAGATTCGCAGGACTGGTGGCCTGCGGACTACGGCCACTACGGGCCGTTCTTCATCCGCATGGCATGGCACAGCGCCGGCACCTACCGTATCGCGGATGGTCGCGGCGGCGCGGGCGCTGGCGCCCAGCGGTTTGCGCCCCTGAACAGCTGGCCTGACAACGTGAGCCTGGACAAGGCGCGCCGCTTGGTCTGGCCGATCAAGCAGAAGTACGGTCGCAAGCTCTCCTGGGCCGACCTGATCGTTCTTACCGGTAACGTGGCGCTGGAGTCAATGGGCTTCAAGACCTTCGGTTTCGCCGGTGGCCGCGAGGACATCTGGGAGCCCGGAGAAGAGATTTACTGGGGGCCCGAGGGCAAGTGGCTGGAAGACGAGCGCTACAGCGGAGACAGGGAGCTCGAGAACCCCCTGGCCGCCGTTCAGATGGGCCTGATCTACGTGAATCCGGAAGGGCCCAATGGCAATCCCGATCCGGTCGCCTCGGCACGGGATATCCGGGAGACCTTCGCCCGCATGGCAATGAATGACGAGGAAACGGTGGCGCTTGTCGCTGGCGGGCACACCTTCGGCAAATGCCACGGCGCCGCCGACCCGGGCCAGTATGTCGGCCCCGAACCCGAGGCTGCCGGCATCGAGGAACAAGGCCTGGGCTGGAAGAACAGCTTTGGCAGCGGCAAGGGCGTTCACACGATCAGCAGCGGCATCGAAGGCGCATGGACCACCAACCCCATCCAGTGGGACCATTCGTACCTGGACATCCTGTTCAAGTACGAGTGGATGTTGACCAAGAGCCCCGCCGGCGCGCACCAGTGGACGCCCAAGGACGCCTCTGCAGCCGGCACCGTGCCCGATGCCCATGATCCATCGAGGCGGCATGCCCCCATGATGACCACCGCCGACCTGGCCCTGCGGATGGACCCGGTTTACGAGAAGATTTCGAGGCACTTCCTCGCGAATCCTCAAGAATTCGAAGATGCATTCGCCAAGGCCTGGTACAAGCTGACGCACCGCGACATGGGCCCGGTCTCGCGCTACCTGGGCCCGCTCGTTCCGGCAGAGCCGCTGATCTGGCAGGACCCGATTCCCGCGGTGGATCATGAGCTGATCGGGGAGCAGGACATCGCTGCCCTGAAGGCCAAGGTCCTCGCATCCGGACTGTCCATTTCCCAACTGGTCACGACGGCCTGGGCGTCGGCGGCAACGTTCCGCGGCAGCGACAAGCGCGGCGGGGCCAACGGGGCGCGCATTCGCCTCGCGCCGCAAAAGGATTGGGCCGTCAACCAGCCGGCCGAACTGGCGAAGGTCCTTCAGACACTGGAATCGATCCAGAAGGACTTCAACAGCGCGCAGTCCGGCGGGAAAAAGGTGTCACTTGCCGACCTGATCGTGCTGGGCGGCTGCGCGGCCGTCGAGGCAGCTGCCAGGAAGGCCGGACAAGACGTCACGGTTCCCTTCTCGCCGGGGCGCATGGATGCTTCCCAGGCGCAGACCGATGTGGACGCGTTCGCCGTACTGGAGCCGAGGGCGGACGGCTTTCGCAACTACATCCGCAAGGGGCATGACGGATCGGCGGCTGAGCAACTGGTGGATCGTGCGAACCTGATGACGCTGACCGCGCCCGAAATGACGGTTCTGGTCGGTGGCCTGCGCGCCCTGGGCGCAAACTTCGGGCAGTCCGTGCACGGTGTTTTCACCACGCGGCCCGAAACATTGACCAATGACTTCTTCGTGAACCTGCTCGACATGCGCACGAAGTGGCAGAAGTCCGCCACCTCCGAAGGCGTGCTGGAGGGGCATGACAGGGCGACGGGCGCGCTCAAGTGGACGGGCACCGTCATTGATCTTGTCTTCGGTTCCAACTCCCAGCTTCGGGCCCTCGCGGAAGCCTATGCGTGCAGCGACTCGCAGCAGGCGTTCGTGCGTGACTTTGTGTCGGCCTGGAACAAGGTCATGAACCTTGATCGCTTCGACCTTGCATGATCCTGGCGGACAGGTCGGTTCGATGCTGGCCTGCGGGCTGCGCTCGCGGCGGGGCACGGTCGGGCATTCAAGGCAGGCTTGCATGGGTCCTGGCTGGAACAGCGGTTTGCAGCTTAAGCAGCCCTTCAACCCAAAGCCCCAAAACCAGCATCTGACCAGTTCAACTACTGCGCAGCGGCGAGCATCCAACACCACAAGCCAGGACCCCGCCATCAAAACGCATGCTTGCAACGGGCCGCGTCATTCCCCCTCAAACAAACTTCCAACATTCAAAATCGCATAAGCAATCTCGGGCCGCTGCTCCAGGCTGCGCTTGATGGCTGCCGGGATGGCCTGGCGGGTTTTTCGGCACAGGCCGGGCAGTTCGTGCACCAGGATCGTGATGCCGCGAAGGCTGCGGACTTCCCTGGCGCTGGCCTGGATGCTCAGACGGATGCCGACCTGCTGTGCCATCCGGTCCTGCAGATGCTGCAAATCGCCCAGGCTGCGCACATTTTCCAGCCGCTGCAGCAGCCGCTTCTCGTCGTCGCGGGTCAGTCGCAGCACGCGCAAGTCGCCAGCCGGGTTGGCCAGCAGGGCATCGCGCCCACAGTTGCAGGCGCCGGGCGGGCATTCGGTGCGCAGGAGGAAAGCGGGCTGGGCAGGGGTCATGGGGTCAGGGAATTGCCATCATTTTCACCGCTGACGATTTTCTGGTGGCGCGCCGGGTTGATGCAAGCACAATAGCCTGAAAGCATGACCTCTTTACCCACCCCCATCCTGCGTCTGGCCGACATTCGCCGCAGCTACAACATCGGCACCGACGTTGAAACCGAAGTGCTGCACGGCATCAGCCTGGCCCTGCAGCAGGCCGAGTTCGTCGCGCTCAAGGGGCCGTCGGGTTCGGGCAAGAGCACGCTGCTCAACATCATCGGCCTGCTGGAGCGGCCGACTTCGGGCACGCTTGAAATCGCTGGTCAGCAAGCCCAGTCGCTGGACGACGTGGGGCTGACCGAGCTGCGCGGCGCGACCATCGGCTTTGTGTTCCAGTTCCACCATCTGCTGCCGGCCTTTACCGCGCTGGAAAACGTGCTGATGCCGTCCATCATTGCGCATGGCACCGCCACGGCCGAGGCTGAAGCCAATGCGCGCGAACTGCTGGTCCGCGTCGGCCTGAAAGGGGCTGAATACAAGCGGCCTGGCGAGTTGTCGGGCGGCATGCAGCAGCGGGTGGCGATTGCGCGGGCGCTGTCGCTGCGGCCGCGCCTGATCCTGGCCGACGAGCCGACCGGCAACCTCGACACGGTATCGGCCGATGAGGTGTTTGGCCTGCTGCGCGCGTTCAACCACGATCACGGCAGCGCCTGCCTGATCGTCACGCACGATGCGCGCCTGGCGGCGGGGTGCGACCGGATCATCGAACTGGTGGACGGGCGCGTGGTGTCTGGCTGAGTGGGCCGCGGCGTGAGCGGTTGGCTGTTTGTTTGCGCGCGGGCGTTGCGGGGCTGGGTTGGCCTGGAGTCGCCCGGCATGCGACGCACTTCTTTGGCTGCAGCCAGAAATGATGCTGAAACCGCACCATTCCAGCCGCGTTGCCTACTACTTCAAGACGCTCGGCAACCAGAGCGACAGCGCCGGGATGTAGGTCACGAGGGCCAGCGCGCCGATCAGCGCGACGTAGAACGGCTTCATCTCGCGAATGATGTCCGACAGCTTGGTGCGTGAGACCGAGCCCGCCACGAACAGCAGCACGCCCACCGGCGGTGTCAGCTGGCCAATCACCAGGTTGATCAGCAGCACAATGCCGAAGTGCGTGAGGTCGATGCCGAAGGCGGTCAGCACCGGCAGCAGGATGGGCACCAGGATGATCATGATCGCAATCGATTCCATCACCATGCCCAGCAGCAGCAGGGCGACGTTCAGTAGCAGCAGCAGCACCCAGGGGCTGGACGTGATGCCCTTGATCGCCTGCACCAGCATTTGCGGCGCCTGCTCAACAGCCAGGATCCAGCTGAAAGGGGCTGCCGCAGCCACGATGACGAGGACTACGGCCGTTTCCATGGCGGTGGTTCGCAAAATCTTGGGCAGGGCCTTGAACGACAGCGTCCGGTAAAAGAACGCGCCGACCACGAACGAGTAGGCGGCTGCCACACCTGCAATTTCAGTGGCCGTGAAGACACCGGCGCGAAAGCCGCCCAAGATCAGCACCGGCATCATCAGCGCCCAGAAGGCTTCCTTGAACGTGATCCAGAGGCGTGCGCTGGACATGCCGCCGTCCTTGGGGAAGTTGCGCTTGGCCGCGACGATGGCAACCACGATCATCAGGCATGCGGCAATCACCAGGCCCGGAATCACCCCGGCCCAAAACAGATCACCGAGCGAGGTGTTGGCCTGCCAGGCGTAGATCACCATCAGGATCGACGGCGGAATGATGGGGCCCAGCGACGATGACGCGGCGCACAGGGCGGCGGCAAAACCCTGCCCGCAACCAGCCTTGGTCAATTGCGGCACAAAAATGCGGGCCGATGCGGCGCAGTCCGCCACCGACGAGCCCGAGATGCCAGCCAAAAACACATTGCTGATCACCACCGATTGGGCCAGTCCGCCGCGGATGTGGCCCACGAAGGCGCGTGTCAGCGCAAACAGCCGGTCGCTGATGCCGGATTCGTTCATCAGTGCGCCGGCCAGGGTGAACAGCAGCACCGCCAGCAGCGGGAACGACTGCACACCGGCGCTGATGCGCTGCGCGACCACGCCCAGCGGAATGTCGCCTGTGGCGACGACGGCAATGGCCGAGCCGGCCATGGCCAGAAAAATCGGCAAGCCGAGGATGAGCAGGGCGGTGAAGCCCAGAGCCAGAAAAAGCATGGTGGTTTCCTACTGGAGGGATTCAAGTTCGCCCGCGAACACGGCGGCAGCGCCGTGTTCAACCAGGATGCGCGCCATGTGCAGCAGCAGCAGCGCCAGACCGACCGGCAAGGCGCCGTCGAGCACGCCCTGCGACATTTCCAGCATGGGTGTCAGGGCGCCCAGCACTTCGGTGAAGTTGACCGTGGCCGACCACAGCAGGGCCACCACGGCGGCGGCGCCCAGCGCCACGTTGATCCAGGTCACGAACCTGAACGACGGGCGCTTGAACAGCCCGCCCACCAGATCGACGCGTATGTGCATCCGGTGCCGGATGGCCGCGGCCGCGCCAATGAACATCAGCCAGGTGAACAAGGCAACAATGACTTCCTGGTCCCACGTCAGCGGGTCTTTCAAGAAATAACGGACCAGCACACCCACAAACACCAGCCCGGCGATCGCCGCATGGGCGGCGACCAGGAACCAGTCTTCAAGCGTGCCCACGGCGTCGTCCAGCCGGATCAGCCCACGCGCCAGCGGGCCGGGCGGCCGGGCGGCGTCGGCGCGAGCCTGCAGGGGGCTGGCTGCCCCCGAAGGGGCAGGGGTAAGTGGTTTTATGGACGGCATCGTCGCAACTTTGTTGTTCACCTGGGTCTGCCTTTAAATCAGCTTGCCGGTGTATTTTTCCAGCACGGCCCAGGCCTCGTCACCAAACTTCTTGTGCCAGTCGGCGTAAAAGCCCGCTGCGCGCAGCTTGGCGCGGAACGGCTCGGCTTCGGCGTTGTTGAAGACCATGCCCTTGCCCTTGAGGTCGGCCTGCAAGTTGTCGTTGAGCGTCTTGACGTCGGCACGCTGGTTCAGGCCGGCCGCGTTCACGTTGCGCGTGACAATCGCCTGCAGGTCGGCAGGCAGGCGCTCGAACGATTTCTTGTTGCCCAGGAACCAGAAGCCGTCCCACATGTGGTTGGTCATGGAGCAGAACTTCTGCACCTCGTTGAGCTTGGCAGTGGCAATGATGGCCAGCGGGTTTTCTTGCGCGTCAACCACCTTGGTTTGCAGCGATGAATACACCTCTGCAAAGTTGATGGTGGCCGGCGACGCTTCAAACGCCTTGAACATGGACACCCAGAATGGGCTGGGCGGAATGCGGATCTTCATGCCCTTGAGGTCTTCGGGCTTGGTGATGGCGCGCGTGCTGGAGGTCATCTGGCGGTAGCCGTTGTCCCAGATTTTCTCAAAAGCAAAGAGCGTCGACGCGCCGGCGATCTGCTTGCGCACATGGGCGCCCAGGTCGCCGTCCATGGCGGCCCATACCTGGCTGTAGTCCTTGAAGGCAAAACCCACGCCGCTGATCTGCGCGGCAGGCACCAGCGTGCCCAGAATCAGGGGGGACAGCGTGAAATAGTCCAGCGCACCCGAACGCACCTGCGACAGCATGTCGGTGTCGTTGCCCAGCTGGTTGTTCGGATAGACCTGGAAGTCGATCCGGCCCTTGGATTCTTCCTTGATTTTGGCGGCCATTTCGGCGGCCCGGATGTTCATCGGGTGCGTGACCGGCAGGTTGTTGCCGTACTTCACGGTGAACTCGGCCTTTTGGGCAAAGGCCGTGCCGAAGGGCGCGGCGAGTGCGGTGGCGCTGGCGCCTGCCAGTAAATTGCGACGTGTGATGTTCATAAGATGTCTCCTGGTTTTATGGTGAACTGAAAAGGTTTAGCCAGCCGCCTGAGGCCGGCTCTCAAGGCGGCGCAGATACTCGGCGCGAATGTCTTTCTTGACCAGCTTGCCGTACGCGCTTTTGGGCAACGATGGCCAGAATTGTATGGTCCGCGGCCACTTGTATTTGGCCAGCAGCGGCTGCAGATGCGCCAGTATCTGTTCCGGCGCCAGCGGCGCTTGCGGGTCGCGCGCTGCCAGCACGGCTACCCCCAGTTCGCCCCATTGCGCATCCGGCACGCCAAACACCACGGCTTCGGCAATGCCGGGCAGCGTCAGCAGCGCTTCCTCGATCTCGCGCGGGTAGACGTTGGAGCCGCCGGAGATGTACATGTCGGACGAACGTCCGGTGATGGTGACAAAGCCGCGCGCGTCCATGGTGCCCAGGTCGCCGGTATGAAACCAGCCGCCGCGAAACGCCTGCGCCGTGGCCTCGGGGTTGTTCCAGTAACCGGCAAACACGGCCGGGCCGCGCGTGCAGATGTCGCCCTGAACGCCCGTGGCGACCGGCTGGCACTGCTCGTCCAGCACGGCCACTTCCATGCCGCTGCGGGCCGTGCCGCAGGTGCCCAGCAGCGCGCCGCCGTCCTCCAGATGCTCGTCGGTGCGCAGCACCGTGATGTTGCCCGTGACCTCGCCCAGGCCGAAGTACTGCACGATCACGGGGCCCAGTGCGGCCAGCGCCCGTTGCTGGTCGGCCTTGTACATCGGCGCGCCGGCGTAAATCACCTGCTTGAGGCTGGAGTGGTCAAAGTCCGCGGCAGCCGGGTCTTCGGCCAGGCGCTTGAGGATGGTGGGCACCGTGAAAATGTTGGTGATGCGGTGCTGTTCGATGGCCTGGAACGCCGCGGTGCAGTCCAGGCTTTCGCCTGGCAACAGCACGCTGGCCGCGCCGCGCGCCACGTTGACCAGCGCATGAATGCCGGCGCCATGCGACAGCGGCGCCACCACCAGCGAGGCCTCGTCGTGGCGCAAGCCGGGCAGCAGGTCGGCCAGGTGGTTGGTCACGACAAAGGCCATTTGCCCGTGCGTCAGCACGGCAGCCTTGGGCCGCCCGGTCGTGCCCGACGTGAAGAAAAACCACAGCGGATGGTGGTAGGTGACCTCCGCCGTTTCAAAGGGGGCACTGGGCGCCGACACGACGGCCTCGTAGATCGGCTGGTCGGCCCTGAGCACGCGCAGCAGGGCCGGCGATTCGGCCATGGCGGCGGCCACATGGTCATCGAAGGCGGACTGCGTGATCATCATTTCAGCGCCGCTGGATTTCGCAATGTAGGCCACCTCGGCCGGCGTGAGCCGGTAATTCACCGGCACCCACACGGCCCCCAGTTTGAAGGCCGCCCAGGCCGACTCGAACAGTGGCAGGCCGTTGGCCAGCTGAACCAGGATGCGGTCGCCGGGGGCCACGCCCTGCGCCTGGAGGTGGTGGGCCAGCGCATCGACGCGGGCATTGATCTGCGACCACGAGCAGGTGGTGTCGCCCTGGATAAAGCCGGGACGGTCGGGGTATTTGCGGGCCGTTTGCGTCAGCAGGTTGCCCAGGTTCATGACCTGCGGCAAGCCGGGCGGCATGCCGGGCAACGCAGGGCTGGCGGATGCTGCGTCAGCGGCGGTGTTCATGCCGAGCGTTCCAGAATGCTGGCGTAGTTGGCCACGGCCACGCCCCCCATGTTGAACACGCCGGCGAGTTGGGCGCCGGGCAGCTGCATGTCGCCGGCCTCGTTGACCAGCTGCATGGCGGCCAGCACATGCTGCGAAACCCCGGTGGCCCCGATCGGGTGGCCCTTGGCTTTGAGCCCGCCCGACAAATTGATCGGCAGGCGGCCGCCGCGTTCGGTCTGGCCCTCCCGAATGAGCGCGGCACCCTGGCCCGGCGCGGCCAGGCCCATGGCTTCGACTTCCAGCAGCTCGGCAATGGTGAAGCAGTCGTGTGTTTCCACCAGCGACAAGTCGTCCAGCGTGCAGCCGGCTTCGGCGAACGCGCGTTGCCAGGCGTGCTGCGCGCCTTCCAGCCGCAGGATGTCGCGGCGTGACACCGGCAGGTAATCGTTGACCTGCCGGGCAGCCCGGAACTGCACCGCGCGGCGAAAGCCGGTGGCCTTGAGCATTCGATCGCTGCACAGCACCAGGGCCGCTGCGCCGTCGCTGACCATGGAGCAGTCGGTGCGGCGCAAGGGACCGGCCACCAGCGGGTTTTTGTCGCTGACGGTGTTGCAGAACTCAAAGCCGAGGTCGCGCTGGACATGCGCGTAGGGGTTGGACACGCCGTTGTGGTGATTCTTGGCGGCGATGCGCGCCAGCGCATCGCTGGCGTCGCCATAGGCGTCGAAATACTTCTGCGCAATGCCGGCAAACACGCCCGCAAAACCGGCGCTGGAGGTTTCTTCCCTGACATACGCGCACTTGAGCAGCACGTCGCCCACTTGCGCCGTGGGCAGTCCGTTCATGCGTTCGTAGCCCACCACCAGCACCACGTCGGCGTCGCCTGCGCGGATCGCCTGCAGACCGGTGTAGATCGCTGCCGAGCCAGTAGCGCAGGCGTTCTCCACGCGCAGCGCCGGCTTGAAGCGCAGCCCGGGCTGGT
Source organism: Polaromonas sp. (assembly GCA_030650875.1). Classification (GTDB taxonomy): domain Bacteria; phylum Pseudomonadota; class Gammaproteobacteria; order Burkholderiales; family Burkholderiaceae_C; genus Polaromonas. Next base: position 4,546 of record JAUSDK010000187.1, on the reverse strand, counting down.
CGTTCATGGCCAGTGACGAGGGGAAGTCCTGCTGCACAAAGCCGCCGTTGAAGGTGCCGATGACCACCGAGTCCACCTGCGCGGCCTCCAGCCCGGCGTCTGCCAGCGCACCGCGCACCGCATCGGCAATCAGCGTCTCGCTGTCGAGTCCGTCAAATTTTCCAAACTTCGAATGAGACCAGCCCACGATATGGACCGGTGCTTGGGGGGTTAATGCCACAAATGCTTTCTGAAGGTTTAATATGTGAACTGCTCGGCGAATTTTGCTGATCAGCTTGTCGGACTTGCCGTGCAACTTTAGTGGGGCGGCGTCTTTCTGGCACAGAGAATTCGCATTGGCGCATAAAAATAGGTCCACTATGTGAGTCGAGTGATTCGGGTTTTCCCGAGTCCATAGTTTGAAATATGAACCATTTAATCCCCGACATGACCCCCGAGACACCTCCCGACACACCGCTTTCCCCTGCGCATATTGAAGTTGCGGGCGCCCAGACCTTGCGGCGCGGCCTGTCGGTGCTGCGCCTGCTTACGCGCATTGGCCCCGGTGGCTTGCGCATGGGCGAGATTGGCCGGCGCCTGGACCTGAACAAGGCCACCGCCATCCGCCTGACGCGCACCCTGGTGGACGAGGGCTTTGTGCTGCATGACCGCAGTTCGGGGCGCTACCGGCTGGGGCCCGAAGCCTTTGCCGTCGGGCTGGCCGCCGAGCCGAGCTATGAGTTGCAGCGCCTGTCCGCGCCCATCTTGCGGGCGCTGGCGCTGGAGTCGGGCGACACGGTCTTTTTTACCGTGCTGCACGGCTATGAAAGCATCTGCCTGTCGCGCCATGAGGGCGATTTTCCGATTCGCAACCAGCTCATCAAGCCCGGCGACCGCTGGCCCCTGGGGGTGGGCGCGGGCGCCTGCGCCATCCTGACGGCGCTGTCCGATGTCGAGGTCGTGGATGTGCTGGCGCGCAACGCCGCGCTGCGGGCCGAGCGCTTTCCGCGCTGCACCGACGAGACACTCTGGCAGCTGATACGCGAGACCCGTGACAAGGGTTATTGCACGCAGCCCGGACTGGTGATTGAGGGCAGCTGGGCGGTAGGCGTTCCGGTGTTCGACGCCAACAACCGCCCGGTGGCGTCCATCAGCATAGGCGCCATCGAAAGCCGGCTGGGCACCGCCAGGGCCGCGGCGCTGGGCAACCGGCTGATGCAGGCCAGCCGCGAACTGACGGCGCTGCAGGCCGAGGCGGCCTAGCGCGCCCTGGTCAGCGCCTTGGTCAGCGCTTTGGGCAAGTAGCCGATGAAGGCGCGCACGGCGGGCGCGTCGTCCTCGGTGCGCCAGGCCACGCCGGTTTCCACCGGGGTGCGGTCCCCGCGCAGCGGCCGGTACACCACGCCTTCGCGGTGCAGCACCTCGACGCACGCCGGCACCAGCGCCACGCCAATGCCGCCCGACACCAGGCTCACGATGGTGTGCATTTGCCGCGCCGGAAAGATGCGCGGACTGAAGCCGTGCCGCATGCAGGTGCTCACCACGGTGTCGAACATCATGGGGCCAAAGTGGCGCTCGAACGTCAGGAACTGCTCGTCCGCCAGGCGCTCCAGCGGGACGCGGGCCAGGTGCGCCAGCCGGTGCTGCTGCGGCAGCGCAATGATCAGCGGGTCCCGGTTGGTTGCCCGGTAGGTGAGGGTGGCCGGCAGCAGCGGCGACGCAAAAATGCATCCCACGTCCAGCGTGCCGGACTCCAGGTCGCCCAGGATCTGGTCGGTGGTGGACTCATGCAGCGAGATGCGCACCTCCGGAAAGTCCGTGGTGAAGCGGCGCAGCACGTCGGGCAGGAAGGAATAGGCCGCCAGGCTGATGAAGCCCACCGACAGCGAGCCGCCGTGGCCGCGCGCCGCGTTGCCCGCATGCTGGCGCATGGACTCGGTGCGCGCCAGCACGGCGCGGGCGTCGCGCAGCGCCTCCTCGCCGCCGGGCGTGAGCTGGATATGGCGCGACGTGCGCTCAAAGAGGCGCAGGCCGAGCTCGGTTTCAAGCTCCTTGATCGCCAGGCTGACCGGCGGCTGCGACAGGTGCAGGCGCTTGGCGGCGCGGCCAAAGTGAAGCTCTTCGGCCACCGCAACCAGGCAGCGTAGGTGACGTAGTTCCATGGATAGGAATTCTAAATCAATCGATCTGAAAATAAGACTTTTGCAAATGGTTGAGATTGCCTAGACTATGCGCCAGACCCACAGGCTGCCCGAGCGATCCTCGGTAAAAGCCGGCATTGTTTATCACAAGCAAACAGGAGACAACACCATGAGCCATACCCTGCCCCAGGGCAGCCGCCCACGCACGCTGGTGCATCCGGGCCCGCTGGACCCGATCCGGATCCGCAGCCTGCATTCACGCCGTGGCCGGCATATCCGGCTGATGCTGCAGCCCGGGCTGAGCCTGTTTGACGCCCTGGTGGCGCCGCTGGGTGCCATGGGTATCCGTAACGCCTCGACCACCCTTTTGGGCGGCGTCTTTTCCCGCCTGCACTACTGCGTGGCACCGCCCGATCCTTCCGGCCAGTCGGTCGTGGCCTACACCGCACCCATCGACGGCGGGCAAGGCTTCATGATTTTTGGCAACGCCACGCTGGGCAAGAGCGCGCAAGGCGCGCCGCTGGTCCATTGCCATGCCGCGATTCGGACCGCCGCCGGCCTGGTCAGGGGCGGGCATATCCTGGCCAGTCAAAGCATCGTCGGCCCCGAGCCGATTGCGGTGCTGGTCACCTCGCTGGACGACTTCGAGCTGCGCGTGTGCTACGACCCTGAAACCAATCTGTCCTTGCTGCAACCCCGCCAGGAGATGGCGTATGCATAGCGCGGCCTTTGTCGAGAGCGGCGCCATGGGCCGGGTGGCCTACGCACGTATCGCACCGAATGAAGACCTGGTCCAGGGGGTGGAGCAACTGTGCCAGGCGCACGGTTTCAGTAACGCCTTTGTGCGCGGCGCGCTCGGCAGCCTGGTCGACGCCTGCCTGAGCCGCCAGGACGGCAGCTGGCAGCAGATCCGGGGGCCGGCGGTGGAGATTGTCAGCCTCGCCGGCGAGATCCGCTCGCAGCCCGACGGATCGCTGCGGGCCTGCCTGTCGGGCGTGGTCGCCGACCCTGAAGGCAACGTTTTTGGCGGGGCCTTTGTCGCCGGCCTGAACCCGATCTGCATGACCTTTGAGGTCACACTGGAAGAATGGCTGCCGGACAGCGCCGCCTGAGCATTCACCAAGTCATTCGTATTTTTTGCAACCCACCTGCTTTTTAAGGAGCATTCATGTCAGCCCCCAACGAAACAACTCCAGTCGCCGTAATCACCGGTGGCGCGCGCGGCATCGGCCTGGCCATTGGCCAGTGGTTTTTGGCGCACGGTCACCGCGTCGCCTTGATCGACATCGACGCCGATACGCTGGCGAAAACCGACGCCGCGCTGAACGACCCCCAGCATGTCCTGGCCGTGCACTGCGACGTGTCCAGCCCCCAGCAGGTGCAGGCGGCCGTGGACCAGATCGCGGCCACTTTTGGCCGCATCGACGCGCTGGTCAACAACGCGGGCGTGGCGGTCTTCAAGCCCATCGCCGAGACCAGTTTTGAAGAATGGCGCCATGTGCTGGGAACCAACCTGGACGGCGCGTTTTTGTGCACCCAGGCCTGTGCGCCGGTGATGATCAAAAGCGGCGGCGGCAGCATTGTCAATATTGCGTCCATCTCAGGTTTGCGCGCCAGCACGCTGCGCGTCGCCTACGGCACCAGCAAGGCCGCACTGATTCACCTCACCAAGCAGCAGGCGGTGGAACTGGGCAACGTGGGCATCCGCGTGAACGCCATTGCGCCCGGCCCGGTCGAGACCGAAATGGCCAAGCTGGTCCACAGCGTGGCCATTCGCTCCGACTACTACGACGCGATTCCGCTGAACCGCTACGGCACCACCGAGGAAATCGCGTCGGTCGTGGGCTTCCTGTGCAGCCCTGCCGCCAGTTATGTCAACGGCCAGTTCCTGGCGGTCGACGGCGGCTTCGACTCGGCCGGCGTGGGCCTGCCCACGCTGCGAAGCCGGGCCGCCTGAGCGCGGGTCAAGCAGCCTTGATTGCCGCCGCCGGCACCAAGGCATCGCGCTGCTGGCCCACGGCCACGCCGCGCAAAAATTCCACCAGCCCGCGGTCGGCGTCCAGGCTGGCGGCCAAGGCGCCCGCCTGCACCATGTCGCGGCTGGTGCCCAGGCCGGTTTGCAGCGCGGTGGCCTGCTGGACCCGACGCTTGGCCTGCCCCTTGGGTAGCAGCGGGCGCAGCGCTTCCACACCGTAGCGCAGGCGCTTGGCCAGGATGCGGGCGCGGTGCTGGCGGTCCGGACTCGCGGCGTCCTTCAGGGCCTGCTTTAACTGCGCATGCAGGCGGGCGATGCGGCGCCTGGCCCAGCGCTGCAGCTGCGTTTTCTGGCGGCCCTTGACAGCAGCGGTGCCGCTCGGCCCGGGCAGGGTTTCCAGCCATTCGGTGGTCGCCAGCAGGGCCGCGCCCAGCGCGGGCGCTTCAAGCGC
>JAUSDK010000129.1 GCA_030650875.1 Polaromonas sp. | reverse complement strand
CAATGCCGATGGAATAACGCGGCTCGCTCACAGTTCCACCTCGGCCTGGGCCAGCACGGCGGCGTCATGGCCCTCGGCCAGCTTGGGCAATTTCACCTCGGTGGCGCGCCAGCCGCGGTGGCTCAGGGCGCCCTGGAACGGCGCCTGGCCCACCACGTTGCCGGTCAGGCGGATGGCGCGGGCGTCAAAGCCTGCGTTCAGCGTGATGCGGCTGCCTTCGGCTTCGGGCCGCACCGGCGCCAGCGTGAAATGCTCGCGCAGCACCTTGGCACAGCCTTCATGCACCAGCCGTGCCGGCCCGCCGATCTCGGCGTCGCTGTAGCCGCTCAGGTCTTCCTGAACGAAGTCGATCAGGCGCGCGTCGCGCTGCAGCAGGGCCAGCAGCTGCAGGGCCGCGTCGGGCGTGGCTTCCTTGAGCGGGGCGACGGGCGCAGGTGCGGGTGTCGGCATGGGCGCTGGCGCATGGCGCAGCCCCAGCACGCGGGCGGCATAGCCGGGGTCCGACAAGATGCTGAAAAAGGCGCCGAAGGCGATGGGAATACGTTTGAAAAAGGAAGGGGGGGAAGGGGTCTGGTCGGTCATTAAGGGGCTCCTGCGTGTTGCGGCTGGGGGCCGAACATGAAATGAAGGGGGGGTCTGAATTGAGAAAATGGCTGCCAGACGAAAGCGCCGACTTGGCAGCCCGGAGGTATGGGACCGGGAGAAGGCAGGCATCAGCGCCTGCGCCTGAAAACCTCTGCCGGGCGTGAACCCTGGTGCAGCAGTCTATTGTCCATAGAAAAACCCTGCATGACGGCGGCCCGGAGTAGTTTCCAAGCGTAAAACAGTCTCTGGCGCTTTATGGATGGGTTTAGATAGCTATTTAATTAATAGCAAATCAAGCGTGTTCCAATGGTCAAAACTTCCTCTGACAACCCGCATAATCCAGATAGATTTTAAAAGCTGCCACAGTGCCCGTCACTCTTACACATTACCAATCCCAATACGTTGCCTGGCTTTTATCGCGACGGGTGAATGCCGGCTCCTGCACTACTGGCGCCGTCGCCCACAAAATGGGCCGCCGCTGGCTCATGGTGGAGCTGGGCGAGCATTGCCACACGCATATCGTGCCGCGCCTGCAAAAAGTCATCGACGGGCAAGACCCCGGCGGCGTGACGCAGGCCACTGGCTGGGCGGGCGGTGGTGGCTCTCGCTATTACGAACTGGCCCCCACGTTGTTGTCCACCGACCGCTGGGGCAATCTGGTCATCAACCCCGAGTACGACGCGGGCATGCTGTCGGCCGCCATGTGCAAGCTGGAAGGCTTTACGTACGCACCATCGGAGACTTTGTGGTGGCAGCAGGGGCGCAGCAGCGAAAGCGACTTTATCTATGTCACCACGCAAACGCTGGGGCCTGAGCAACTGGAGGCGCTGAGCCACGATGTGGGAACCGACCCCAACGACCCGCGCAGCCTGCTGGTGTGCTGCGGCGCTTACCGGGGCGTGACGGCTGCGCAAGCCGCCCAGCGCTGGCCGAACCTCACGCTCAAGAAAATCCCCAAGATGGTGAAAGACCGCTGCGAATGGGGTCATGACGACTACAGCCTGAACGTGGCCAACCTGCCGATGGCGCAAAAGAAGGTGGCGGACACTCCCGCGCAGGATGATTTTTTTGGTGGGGATGCAGCATGAGCAAGGGGCCTGAACCTGCGCCAAATGCCGCTGGCGAGTTTTTGCTGTTTCAAACCGAAAATGCACAAACCCGCGTGCAGGTGCGTCTCATTGATGGCGTGTTGTGGCTCACCCAGCGGCAGATGGCCGAGTTGTACGAAAAAGACGTGCGCACAGTCAATGAGCACCTGAAAAATGTGTATGCCGATGGCGAGTTGAATCCGGACGCAACTATCCGGAAATTCCGGATAGTTGCCCGGGAAGGCGCGCGGGATATAGAAAGGCTGGTGGACCATTACAACCTGGACGCCGTCTTGCACGTGGGTTACCGCGTGCGCTCCCCCCGTGGCGCGCAGTTCCGCCAGTGGGCAACGGAAACGCTCAAGACCTACCTGGTCAAAGGTTTTGTACTGGATGACGACCGGTTCAAGCGCGGAGCGGATGCGGGCTACTTTGAAGACCTGCTGGCACGCATTCGTGACATTCGTTCGTCAGAAAAGGTGTTTTGGCGCAAGGTGCTAGACATTTACGCCACCAGCGTGGACTACGACGCACGCGCTGAAAGCTCGAAACAATTCTTCGCCACCATCCAAAACAAGTTGCACTGGGCAACGCATGGGCATACAGCGGCCGAGTTGATTGCCCTTCGCGCCGACGTCGGTCAGCCCCACATGGGCTTGATGACTTGGGCTGCCGCACCGCAAGGTGGCGCGTTGCGCAAGGCCGATGTGGTGGTGGCCAAAAACTATTTGAGCGAGGACGAGCTGGTGGTCCTCAACCGGATCGTGACCGCCTACCTGGAGTTTGCTGAACTGCAGGCGCTGGACCGCAAACCCATGACGATGGCCGAGTGGATAGCCAAGTTGGATGCCTTTTTGCGCTTGTCCGGGCGTGAAATCTTGACCCATGCTGGGCGTATGACCGCAGAGGCCGCGCAGGGCAAAGCCGAAGCCACGTTTGAGGTGTATCGCCAGCAACAACTGGCACTGCCCAGCCGGGTCGATCAGGACTTTGAGGCGGAACTAGGCAAGCCGGTGAAAGCATTGGATACCCAGCGCAAAAGCCAGCCCAAAAGTAAAAACAATAAGGGAGAAGCATGAGCCAACGTGAAGTCAACGCCATCAGCGGCCGCCTGAGCCTGCGCCCGCCGCAAACCGAGTCTCTCACCAAGCTGGCCAGCGCCATTGAGGCCAGCCCCGCCATGCTGAAGCCCAACCGCGATGCGGCAGACGTGGCCGCCATTCTGGCAACGCTTAAGGCGCAGATTCCCCAAGCTGCAAGACTTTGAGCGCGAGTTTTCGTCGCTGTGCTTTGCGCTGGCCACCGGCGTAGGAAAAACCCGGCTGATGGGCGCGTTTATCCGCTACCTGTACGTGGCGCATGGCATCAAGCACTTTTTTGTGCTGGCGCCCAACCTGACGATTTACGACAAGCTGATTGCCGACTTCACGCCCAACACGCCCAAATACGTGTTCAAAAGTGCCCTATGGTGCAGGCATGCGTCAGGCCATGCTAAGGCAGCTGGGGCCAAACCCTGGAAATACCTCTTGATCCCGCATGACCAGGCGACGGAAGACAAATCAATCACGGACTATTTTCGCTTCGAACAATTGGCCTGCTAGCTGACGGCCGGCGGCCCTCTTGGCGCCGCCGGCGTCGGCCCGCATTTTCAGGCTTTCAGGTTTTTAGGCCTGCGCTGCGCTCAATGCCGCGTTGAACGTGGCGCTCGGGCGCATGACCGCATCGACCTTCTTGGCGTCGAGCAGGTAGTAGCCGCCAATGTCGACCGGCTTGCCTTGCACCGCCTTCAACTCTTCCACGATCTGGGCTTCGTGGTCGGCCAGCGATTGGGCCAGTGGTGCGAAATGCGCCTGCAGGTCCTTGTCTTCGGTCTGCTCTGCCAGCGCCTGCGCCCAGTACATCGCCAGGTAGAAATGGCTGCCGCGGTTGTCGAGTTCGCCGGTGCGGGTCGATGGGCCTTTGCTGTTGTCGAGCAGCTTGCCGGTGGCGTCGTCCAGCGTCTTGGCCAGGATCTTGGCCTTGCCGTTGCCGGTCTTGATCCCCAGGTCTTCCAGCGACACCGCCAGCGCCAGGAACTCGCCCAGCGAATCCCAGCGCAGGTGGTTTTCTTCCACCAGCTGCTGCACATGCTTGGGCGCCGAGCCGCCAGCGCCGGTTTCGTACATGCCGCCGCCGGCCATCAAGGGCACGATGGACAGCATCTTGGCGCTGGTGCCCAGTTCCATGATGGGGAACAAGTC
>JAUSDK010000179.1 GCA_030650875.1 Polaromonas sp. | reverse complement strand
CCTCGCTGGGCTGCAGCAGCCCGGCGGCCAGCTTGAGCAGCGTGGTTTTTCCGCAGCCGCTGCGCCCCACCAGACAATGAAATTGACCCTGTTCAATGCGCCAGTCCACCCGCTGCACCACGGCGGTGCGGCCCGGGTAGGCAAAGCTCACCTGCTGCATGTCCAGGAAACTCATGACCGGGTCCCTGCAAATGTTGAGGGGCTAGTCCGCATAAGGCGCAAAGCGTTCAGCGGCCAGCTCGGCCGACTGCTCAATCTCGACCATCTGCACCAGGTCCAGCAAATTAAAGCGGCCGTCATGGTGCCAGCCGGCCTCGGGCGCGGTCATGGCGCCCAGCGCGCAGAGGCGAGTCACGCCGGCGCGCCCCAGCGCCTCGGCCAGCGCAAACAACTCGGCCGGCGCGGCGGCCAGCCCCACGGTTTGCAAAAAAGCCCGGCTACGGGCGATCACCGGCACCACGTCTTCCAGCCGGTCGACGGCCACCACCTGCACGGTGCGGTTCAGCGCGCTGGGCGCCAGCGGCTGCAGCTGGTCGGCATAGGCCACGCGCCAGGGCGCGCCGGCCTCGCCGATCAGGGCATTGCCGGGCTGCGTGAACAGCTGCATTTCGTGCGCCTGCTGCCAGCGGGCCACGCTGGCAGCGTCGTCCAGCGGCAGCACGCGGCGGGCAAACTTGTGCTCAAAACTGGCCAGCTCATGGGCCAGGTACTGCGAAAAGTCGCGGGGCGAGACCTTGCCCCCGCGCTCCACGTAAAACAACTGCGGCGAATAACAGCCCTGCTGGTCGTAGCGCACCACGTCGTAGGCGGCCAGGTGGGCGGTGCCCTGCGCCTTGCGCGCATCGAGCGCGGCGCGGGACACCATGCCAAAGCTGAGCTTGTGGCCGTAGCCCAAAAACCGCGTGGTGACCGGGACCTGCTGCCGCACTGCCTGCAGCGCGGCGTTGCCGCCATAGGCCAGCACCACGTCGGCCTGCGCAAAAAGCGCCTGCTCGCGCGCCGCATCGCCGCCCTTCCACCAGCCCACGGCCAGGCAGTCAGCCAGACCGGGATCTTCCTCGACCAGCAGCCGGGCAAACCAGCCGGCAAACAGCGGCTCGGCACCGGGCAGTTTGCCGATGTTGCCGGCCTTGACCAGCAGGCCCGAGATCAAGCTCCAGATCGGCAGGCCCGGCACGTTGCCGGCCCAGATGTGGACCAGCAGGTCCGGCCCCATGGCCTTGGCAAAACCGCCCTTGGGACGCGGCTGGAATTCATCGAGCAGCTTGGGATTGGAAAAGTCCTCGGCCACGAAGCGCTGCAGCTGCGGCTGGCGAAAGGTCTTCAGGTAGGCCGTCAGCCCCAGCCGCACCATTTCGGCGTCAAAGCCAGTCACCAGCGGCAGCAGCCTGTCGGCCTGCTGGCGCCAAGGGTCGGCCGGGTCGAGCAAGCGCGCCACCGCGCGGTCCACCACCGCGATGAGTTGCGACACGCTACGGGGTTTCCGATAGCCGCGGCTGCCCTGCTTGACGCGCTCGGCCAGCGCCACCCATTGCGCCGGGCTCAGTTCCGGCACCGCCACTTCCAGCCGGTCGCAGGGGCCTTCAAAGTGCAGCGTTTGCCAGGCCAGTTCCTCGGACCTGAAGCCGGGCAGGTAGCCAGCCACCGCGTGCAGCGTGGTCATGCCCGGACCGCCCGCAAGAACTCTTCGACCGCCAGCGAGCAGCCCTTGGCCTGCGCGCCTTCGGCCCGCCCGAGCAGCAGAAAACCACCGTCAACGGCCACGCCCACATCCTCGGTCAGGATGGTCGTGACCGAATTGAAGTTGGCCAGGTCGCAGTGCGCCAGCACACCGGGCACGCCATGCGCCACCTCCTCGCCCGTCATGGGGTTGACCAGCCGCGAGCGGATCCAGTGCGGCCCCGACTTGACGGACGGCAGCACCGCATTGCCATCGTCGTAAAACTGCGTGCTCAGCTCCGTCATGCCGTACATGTTGATGCAGTGGCTGGCCGGCACGCCCAGCAGTTGCGACAGCTGCGCATAAAACTGCGCCATCGGGATGTCGCGCGACTGGCCCTTGAAGCCGCCGGTGTCCAGCACCCGGCTGCCTGGCGGCAAGGCAAACGTGCGGCCCTGCTGCTGCAGCGCATCCATCAGGTGCACCAGGCTGTAGCTGGCGCCCAGCAGCGCATACGGCATGTCGGTCTGCTCGGCCTGCGCGAGCGCGGCGCACAGGCGCGCGGTGTCCAGCCCCTGCGGCGTCAAAAAGGTCTGGCTGCCTGCCGTTCCAAAGTCCTGAACGGCCAGTGCCAGGTAGTGCGCCAGGGACGAGTTGGGCAAGACTTTTTCCGTCGGAAACAGGATGCCCATGGCGATGCGGTCGGTGCCGCGCATGAAGCGCTGGCTGAAATTGGCGCGCATCGACGCGTCATAGACCGCCAGCGTCGGATGGTGGTGCTTGCCCTTGACGTCGCCCTGGGTGGTGCCGCTGGTCATGAACACGCGGTCGGTGTCAGCCAGTGGCTGGCAAGTCAAGGTCAGCGCCTTGAAGGCGCTGATGGGCACGGCGGGAATATTGCGCCAGTGGTTGACGGTGCGCGGCGTCTGGCCTTTTTGCCGGCAAAAGCGCTGGAATGCCGGGTTGTGCTGGAACTGGTGTGCAAACAGCGCCAACGCCTGCTGGTTGAACGCCTCGTCGGCCCTGCCGCCCTGGGCCATGAAGGCCAGCAAGCCCTGCACAATGGCATCGGTGCGCGCTTGCGGGCTCAGGTCTGTGGGGGTGTTGATTGCATTCATGGTCGCCATTCCTTCGGTGGTCTGCGGGTGCAGGGTGCTCCGAAAGTTGTGGCGGGGGCATGGCCCCTGTCCTGACAGCTCTTCTTACGTCGGCATGATCCGATTCAAGTTCGCGGGTTCGGTTCTGACCATCTCAGCCGCCCTGCCGTCAACAGCAGGGGGACACCCCGGAGCGAGGACGATTCTACGCGGAATGACCTTAACCCTGCTGGCCGACAAGGCAGCCCTCCAAGGCACTCTTTTGGCGCGATTCTTGCGTGGACTTTTGACATGAATGAAGCTCTTCGCATTGTGGTGGTCGCGCCCGACCTGGCCATCACCGACCCCGACGACGACTACGCCCTGAGCCAGGCCGAGCGTTCGCGCAAGCTGCGCATTGGTCTGCTCGAAAGTGGCTTTAACCTGGTGGCCACCCTGCCCGCCGACATGTTTTTGATGGACCGGATTGCGCAGCTGCAGCCCGACATGATCATTGTGGACGCCGAAAGCGACGCCCGCGACTCGCTCGAACATGTGGTCATGGCCACGCGCGACGAGCCGCGCCCCATCGTGCTGTTCACCAACGACGACGACACCCGCCACGTCAAGGACGCCGTGGCGGCGGGCGTGTCGGCCTATATCGTGGCCGG
>JAUSDK010000174.1 GCA_030650875.1 Polaromonas sp. | reverse complement strand
CCGTCCTTGATATTGCTCGACATCATGATGCCGGACATGGACGGCTATGAGGTCTGCAGAATCCTGAAAAGTAGTCCGGTCACGCGCGATATACCTGTGGTATTTTTGTCTGCTAAAACCGGCGATGAACAAAAAGTATTGGAGATGGGCGGCGTTGGTTACCTGACCAAGCCGGTCAAGTCAGCCCTTCTGATGGAATCCATCAAGACCCATCTTGTTCCGAAGGCACGGGGATAGGCTTTTGCCAAGCCTGATCGCCCATCTTGCATTCCTTGTGGCAAGCATGCAAAAACCTGGGGGTTTTCAGCGCCCAGCGCTTGCTTCACGCAACCGATCCTGCAGGGCCGAGAGGCCTTTTAGATCCCCATTCGCCGCAAGCTTCGCCACAGCGTCAGCAAAAGAACTCCATTGCGCATTCCTGGCAGCGGAGCTTTGCGCCCAGTCGCCCAAGTCCGAAAGCGCGCCCATCCTGATCAAATCAGAGATATCGGCCAGGACATCCGGTCCGGGAAAAATAATTTCGACAGGTAATTCCTTCCTGCGCATGTCAACTTCGACCAGTGGATATTGCGGCGTGGAACACTGCCTCTGAGACGCTTGCGCTATTTTCAGCGGGATCGCAACCCGCATCGTCGTGCCCTGGCCCGGTGTGCTCACCGCCGCTATCTCGCCGCCCATGCGTTGGGTCCAGTAGCGTGCAGTCGCCAGTCCCATGCCCGGGCCTGGACTGCACGCACCATCCGTCGAGCGCCAAAAAGGGTCGAAGACTTTTGGTAGATCCCAGGCGGCTATGCCCGGCCCCGTGTCGTGGACCATGAAGACGAAATTCAGCGGCGCGCTGACAGACGCATGTGCGTGGTGCCCGACCTCAACCTGGAACACAATCATTCCCTCCCGGGTGAATTTGGCCGCGTTGTCCAGCACGCAGAGCAACACCTGTCTTAACCGTCTTGCATCGACGTGCATCTTCTGCGGCAGTTCGCCCACCATCCTGAAGTTGAAGCGGTTGCAGTTGGTTTTTGCCAAGTCCCCGGCCTCGACCGCGATGCCATTCAGAAAATCCAGCGTATCGGTAGCGTTGAGCAGCAATGGGCTGGGATCCTTGCCTGCCTGGCTGTAGTCAATCAAGTCGTCGATCAACTTCTGCAAGTGGCTTGCGCTGCGCAGGATGATGCCGCGGTACGCAGCCTCGTCGCCCTGAGTGCTGGCGATCATCCCGGCCTCAACGAGGATCTCGTCCACAGGCAGGCGCAGCTCGCGGCTTACGCGGGACAACAGATCGCTGACAGCCCGACAGCTTTCTTTTGCAGCAAGGCCAGCAGCATGGCGGGCGATACCTTGCGAAAAGTCAGACGAACATTGCGGCGGCAGTTGCAGTGCGCGTGGCTGCGGGCTGCTGCGGGCATACGCAATCAGTCCGTTCATCATCGCCAGTAATTGGCGGGAACTGCGCACGATGGCTAGCGCATGCGCCCGCGACGGTCCATTGCGCTGAATGATGATATCGGCAAAACCCATGATGGGCGTCAGTAGCGCACGCAAGTCGTGGCTGATGCGGGTCAGCAGAGCGGTCCTTGCGCGAGTGGCCTCGTCAGTGGCCATGGCAGCCTGCTGCAGGGCCACGCTGCGCAAGCGAGCAATTTCCCGCAAAGCGCGACCGCGACTGCCCGGCATTCAGCAGCGTTGACCCAGTGGCCCTTAAGCCTTGCGCATCCAGCACTGACCGCCTCGCCACGCCGGCAAACATCGCGATGCGTACAAGGTCCAACAAGCAGATTCCCCCGACGGTCATCAGGCGTGTCCTGAAATTCGGCATCGTCTCGCGCCATGGGTGTATCCGCGAAAGTGGCCAGACAAGATGTAATAAGAACATGGCCGCCATCTCCCACAAAATAAAGCCGTGCAGGTCACCGAAGGCGGTGAACCTGAACAAAGCGGCCAGAACGATGCGCACAGCTTGATCGCCGTAGCGCCAGACGCCGCGTTTCCCCATCCCAGGTAAAGCAGTCGGCGCAGCAGTCCCGGGATCATGATGCAGTCGGCAGGTCGAGCAGGTCTTCAGGCAAGGACTCGCACGGCGCCTTGCGGTATTCACGCGGCGACAGACCAAACCGGGCGCCAAAGGCGGTTGCGAAATTGGCTGCGTTGTCATAGCCCAGGTCATTGGCAATGACCCGCACCGCGAGATTGGTCGCGCGCAACAGTTTTCTGGCCTCCTCCATGCGGGCCTCGCGCAGGTACTCGAAGACCGTCACGCCCACGCAATTGCGAAAGGCTTCGTTCAGGCGCCGTGCGTTTGTTCCCACGGCGCGCGCCAGGCCGGCCAGGTCTGGCGGTTGCGCCAGGTTTTCGTGCAAAATCCGCTGCGCGGCACGAAGCACCATGGCATCGACATTGGACACCGCGTCGGCCCCAGCCTGGACATGGACCTCGGGTTGCCGCTCCAGCGGCTGGCGCCAGGCCCGCAAATGGATGCTCACCCGCAGGCGCACCTCGTCGAAATCAAAGGGTTTGGTTATGTAGTCAACTGCACCGACCATCAGGCCGCGCACCCGGTCCTCAGGTTCGGCGGCTGCCGTCAGGAAGATCAGCGGAATCGCAGCGGTCCGCCTGTCCTCTTTGAGCAGCCTGCAAGCGGCAATACCGTCGCATCCCGGCATGTAGATGTCCATCAGGATCAAGTCGGGCAACGCGATGCGCGCTTTTTCCACACCGTCGAGGCCGTCTTCGGCCGCATACAGACGATAGCCCTGCGCCCGCAGGTAATCGACCTGCAGGCGCCGGTCGTCTGCGTTGTCGTCAACGACCAAAATGCGCTTATCACGGATATTCGTAAGATTCAAATGCAATTTGTACTAGTTGGTCGTTGGAATCAAATTTAAATAATAGGGCGCTTTCATCAAATGAGTAGCGCGCAGGTCAAAGGATTTACCCGCATATTAAACAAATAGTCTGAATATAAAACTATTTTTACTGTCAAGTAAAGGTTTTGGCCAGTTTCGGCTGCCAATTCAAAAGACTTCGTGATGCAGAACGCTCGTCAAAGAAAACTTGAAGGAAAGAGATGGGCTGGGAAGTACTGAATGTGAAACGATAGACCTTGGCGATGAACGGAGCAAAAAGCGGGCCATCCTGCTGGCAAAAAGTTTGAGCGCCCAGCCCGTGGCGAGCGTGCCGCAGGACTGGGGGTGGGCTAAAAAATGCAATCAATTTGTTGAACTTGGGCTGATGCTAGGCTTCGATTTTCCGCAAAAACTACAAAAAGCTACATAAAATCACCCCACGACAGCGTTCAAACTGAATCCCCGCAGCGGGTGTACTTTGGCGCCATTTCCTGCGCTACACCTTCCAGCGCGCTCGCCTGATTGACTACCCCATGCTGACCACGCGGACCCCATACCGACCTCACGCAAGGCTCGCGACTTTCATCACGCTGTGGCTGGCTGCTCTGCTATGGGCCCCTGCCTGCCTGGCGGCGCCCAATCAGATCGTGGAACAGGCCTTTGTGCTTGACCCGTCCGGACAGATGACTTTGGACCAGGCCCGGCAACAGCCCGAAACGGCTTACACGGGGGCCCTCACGCGTTTGCGGGACCACGCGGTGGTTTGGGTGCGCCTGCGCGTGGCGCCGCCAGCGGGTGCTGCTGCGGCAGCGCTTACGCCTGAGCCCGCGACCGAGCGCTTGCGTGTCATTCCGATCTGGACCCAATCGCTGTTGCTATACGACCCGCTGCAGCGTGATGCCAGCGGCCGCATCGCGCGCCTGGACGCCCAACCCGGAGGTACGCTCTTTGCCATGCAAAGCCTGTCCATTCCAGTGGGGGCACAAGCCCGCGATCTCTGGTTGCGGCTGGAACCCAGCGGGCCGGTTTACCTGAAGGCTGCGGTGCTGACGCTTGAAGATGCCGCTACCCGGGAGGTTTTAGACGGTATTTTGCAGGGCGTGGTCATTGGCGCGCAGGCCATGCTGATTCTGTTGGGTGTCATTGTGTGGATGGCTGACAAAAAGGGCATTGGCCACACCATGTTCACCAAGCAGGTGCTCAACTTGATGCTGGTGGTGCTCAACGCCGACCTGTTTTTGCTGCCAGTCTTGCCCAACGTGCTGCCCTGGCCTGAAGGCAGTGGCAGCTATGTGATGGAAAGCTTGCGACTCCTGAACATGGCCATGAGCCTATGGTTTTTCGTGAAGGTGCTGGAACTGCTGCAGGCGTCGCGCTGGGCGCTAAAGATGCAACGCGTGCCGCTGGCCCTGATGGCTGTGTGTTTGCTGCTGCTGGTGTTTGGACAGCTGGCCCTTGTCCGGAAGATCGAGCTGGTGCTGTACCTTGCAGTGCCGCTGGGGCTGGTGGTTGGCAGCCTGGCCTGCCGGCGCGAACCGTTGCATCCGGTCACGGGCCTGGGGCTGGCCAGAAGGGGCGCAGAGCGCCTGGCCTTTGGCGTGGTGTTGTGGGCTGCATGGGGTACGTCGTTTTCCAGCGGGCTTTACAGGGCGCAAGACATTTCCTTTTTTGGGTTCATGGCCCCGATTGCTGCTTTCAGCTCGGTGGGGGTGCTGCTCGTGGTGGGCTGGCGGCACATTCGTGCCGATCGGCAGCGGCAGTACGAGCAACAGCACCGGGCCGATCTGAACGCCCTGGCGCTGGATTTTGAGCGGGGCGAACGCCAGCGCCAGCAAGAATTCATGAGCATGTTGACGCATGAGCTCAAGGCCCCGTTGTCGACCTTGGGCATGGTGATCGGCTCGGCTGCCCCGAGTGCATCCATGCACCACCATGCCAAGCTTGCCCTGGCATCGATGCGCCAGGTGATCGACCATTGCGCCCAGTCCGCAGACATTGACGATGCCAGCACACCGCCGCATTTGGTGGCGTGCTGGCTGGAAACGGAGCTTGCGCTGCGCTGCGACGCGCAAGCCGGGAAAGCCGGGAAAGCCCGCATCCGGATCGCGCCAACGGACGCACTGCCATCTGTCCTGGCAGACCAGCGCATGCTGGCCGTGATTTTTAACAACCTGCTCGACAACGCGCTCAAGTATTCACCCCGTGGATCGCCGATCAGCGTCGCCATCGTGCGCGAGCACCATCCGCAGGGGGCGGTGCAACGGGTTAGCGTGGCAAACCAGGCGCTTGCCGGTCCCTTGCCAGATGCCGCGCGCCTGTTTCAGAAATACTACCGTGGCGACGCGGTGCAGCGCATCAGTGGCTCAGGGTTGGGACTGCATTTGTCGCGCCTGTTGGCGCGCCGTCAGGGTGGCGACCTTCAGTACGAGGCCACCGCGCTGGGCATCACGTTCTCGCTGGTGTTGCCGGAGCAGCCAGCCCCGGCGCTGGCGTAGTGTTGTGTAGCATTGACTCTGGTAGCCCCCGGTATGCTCGCGAATATGTCGCCACCTTTGCAGTCCAGCTTGCCTTCCAAACTTTGTATCACCGTTGTCGAGGACAACGAGAGCCTGTGCGCTGTCACGGTGGAGTTGCTGCAGCAGCACGGGCACCGGGCGGTGGGTGTGACCAGTGCCGAGGCCCTCAGTGATGAAGAAGCCAACGCCCTGATCGACGTTTTGCTGGTCGACCTGAACCTGCCCGGCGAAGACGGCTTCAGCCTGGTGCGCCGCTACCGGGCCACCTACCCGGGGCTCACAATCATCGTGATCAGTTCGCGCGACCGCATTGAAGACCGGCTGGCCTGCTACCAGGCGGGCGCCGACGCTTTCATCGCCAAACCCACACACCCGGACGAGTTGATCGCCATCATCCAGGCGCATGCACGCCGGCGCGGCGACGTGCCAGCGGGCGCCAGCCTGGAGACCGGCGCATCGGCGCCAAGTGCCACACTCAACCTGCGCCGCATGATGTTGTGCGGACCTGCCGGCGAGGCGGCGATTGGTCACGGCGCCTCGACGCTCCTATCGGCCCTGGCACTCGCGCCCGGCAGACGGCTGGAACATTGGCAATTGATCGAAGCGCTGCATGAGGATGCCGCGAACTACACCACAGGTGCACTGGGGGTGCGTTTGGTGCGCCTGCGCCAGTTGCTCCGACAGGTTGGCTTCGAAGGGGCGACCATTCGGGCCATGCGTCTGGAGGGGTACCAGCTCTGCGTTCCGGTCACGGTGGTCTGAACCCTGAAGTGGGTTTTTGATCGGTAGCCATGTTAACGGCAGGTACATGGCAAGCGCGGCATGTATCCGCACCCCACCTATGCCGTTTCAACCCCGCGCAAACCGCTGAGCGTACTCGGCGCATGGATGTGGGGAAGACAACATAAAGACCAGGACAGCAAGCGTCCTGGCGTCAAAGAGAGCCTGCGCTGGCTTGAAGGCTAGCGCAGCGCCTCGCCGGTGGATTGGCTGGTGCGTTCCCGGCACAAACGCGCTCTTGGGATACGGTCAGTAATAACTTCCCTGCGTCATGCCCGCGAAGGCGGGTATCCAGACGCGTTGTAGCTTTCAAGCCGGGTTGCTGGATTCCCGCCTTCGCGGGAATGACGGAAAGTTATTGTTTGCCAGATCCTTAAACGGTGGTGAAAAGCTATGGCCACGCTTTCCCGCCAGGGCCGCACAGCCAGAGAAGTCATCCAGCAGGTGTGTTCGCAGACAGTAGCGTTGTCCGATGGCGAGTCGGGGGGAAAACCATCCGTCAACACCACGTGCTGGTCCCGCCGGCAGGGGCCGCCACATCACCACGACATCCTGACCATTTTTGCGTCACCGCACGGCGCCCGCAGTCAGTCGGTTGTGCTGCAAAAATTATTCCTTGAGCCAAAGAAATCAGTCCGTTGCGCAAAGTCTCGCGCCTGTCAAAGTGAAACAATTGTTAAATTGTTCAAAAAATAATAAATTTGATGTCAACTAAAAAATCAATCCGCACAGCCGCCAGAAGAATCAGGCGCACGGCGTTGGCTTGTTCATGACGGCATGTCATGCGGGCGCGGCGCAAACCGGGCGGCGGGGCTGTCATTCATGCCGCTGAATCTGCGTGTGGCCCCACGTGGCCTGGTCGCATCAGGCCTGAGTCTGCTGCTGCTGGCGGGGGCTGCGAATGCAGATATTTTGCGCCTGGACGAGGCCCTGCGCCTGGCCGTCACCCAGCACCCATCGGTTGCCATGCGTGTGAGCCAGCGCGACGCCGCCGCCCAGGCGCTCGATGCTGCCGGACGGGGACGCTTTCCGGCCCTGAGCGCACAGACCGGCAAGGAGGCGACTGGAAAAGACTTTGTCACCCTGCGCGTTGAACAACTGCTGTGGTCCGGAGGCCGGCTTTCGGGCGAAGTGTCGGGCGCCGACGCAACCCTGCGCAGTGCCGCTGCTGCGGTGCAAGAGTCTCAGCAAGAGATCATGCTGCGGGCCGCGAGTGCCTATACCGAGCTCGGCCGTTTTGAGGCCAGCAAGTCAGCGGCGCGCGCCAACGTCGCGGAGCACGAGCGCCTGCAACGCATGATAGGGAACCGGATCAACAGCCAGATCACGTCAAGCAGCGACGGCCTCCTGGCCCATGCCCGTCTTTCCCAGTCCCGAGCCGAGTTAAGCCAGCTTGAAGCGCAGGGCGCACGGGCTCGGGCCAGGTTGGGAGAGATCGTTGGCCAGGTGGTGGCCGAAATCGAGCCGGCACCTTCCCCTCGGTTACGACCGGCATCGCTTGCCGCTGCGGTCGACGCCGCCACGGCTTTTTCTCCTGTGTTGCGCCGCCTGTCGGCGCAGGAAGACGTCGGCGAAGCCGAGATTCAGGTGCGCCGTGGCCAGGCACTCCCGCAGGTCAAGCTGCGTTATGACCGTACACAGGGGGGCTACCAACAAGGCAGCCAAGCATACGTCATGCTTGAATACCAGAGCGGCGCCGGATTGGCCAGCCTTTCCATGATCCGTGAGTCCGAAGCCAGACGCCAGGCCGTGCGTGCCGAGCGCTTGTCCGCGCTGCGCGATGCGGTGGACGCCGTTAGTGCCGACTGGGCCGACCTGCAGTCCCTTGAAGCTCAGGCCCGCGATCTGCGTTCGCAAGTGGCGGCAACGGCCCAGGTCTTCGAATCCTTCGTGCGGCAGTATGCCGTCGGGCGCAAGAACTGGATCGAGGTGCTGAACGCGCAGCGCGAACTCACCCAGGCGCGCTACGCGCTCACCGATGCCGAATGGGGCAGCTTGCGCGTCGCGCTCAAGTTGCAGCTGGCTACCGGACAGCTGAACGCAAGCACTTTCCCGGGCACGCCCCGCACTGCTCAAAATGACTGAAAACTTCACAGCCCAGAGCACACGCCCGGTCTCCGCAGACCCCCTGGCCGCCATCCTTGCCCGCCTGGCCTCGTTACAGGGGCACGCGGTCGCGTGGCACCGTTTTGCCATGGTTTCGCAAAACCCTGAGGGGGTCTCTTTGGCAGGGCTGCCGCCGGCGACCCGCGCCAGGGAATTGTGGCTAGCGCGCTTTCCAGCAAGTGAAATCCGCGAACTGGGGTGGCCGCTCGTGTCCGGCGACACGCCCGCGTTATGGATAGGGCCTGCCGATCCCGATGGCGGACATGAAACCCTGCTTGTCGTGCAGGGCATCCTGTCTGGCGGGGCACTGCGCTGCATGGATGCCGATGGCCGTCCGCGTGAGTTGCCCGCCAGCGTGGCTTGCGCGGGCCATTTGTTGGCGATGCCGGCTGGCGAACCCATGGCGAGCGAACGCACCGGCAGCGCGGGTACGGGGGAGGGCGAGCCGCGCTCGGCGAGTGCCTGGTTTCGGCACGCGATTGCCAAGCGGCGCATGGTGTTCATTGACGGGGCCATCGCGACCCTCACGATCAATGCCGTGGGGCTGGCCTCGTCCTTTTACTCCATGCAGGTGTATGACCGCGTTGTGCCAACCATGGGTTACGCCACGCTCAAGGTCATGACGCTGGGCGTTTTGCTGGCGATAGCGCTGGAGCTGGGTATGCGCCACATGCGCGCCCGGCTGATCGAGCGCGCATGCAAGGCCATCGATGAGGAACTCTCGGCCGTTTTCTTTGCCCACGCCCTGGCCATACGCATGGACAAGCGACCGCACACCGTGGGTACTTTTGCCGCGCAGATCCGCCAGTTTGAGTTGGTACGCAATTTCTTGACTTCGTCCACGATGTTCGTGCTTGCGGATGCCCCGTTCGCCCTGCTTTTCATTGCCGTGATGGCGATGATTGCCGGGCCAGTGGCACTGGTTCCGCTGGCCATGATTCCGCTCTCGGTGTTGGCCGGCCTGATGTTTCGCAAGCCCTTGGCGCGTCGGGCAGAGGCCCACATGGAGGAGTCCAACCGCAAGAATGGCCTGCTGATTGAGGCGATCGACGGAATCGAGTCCGTCAAAGCCGCCTCTGGCGAGTGGAAAATGCTCGATCGCTGGCGCGCGATGACCCATGTTCTGGCAGACAACGAGACCGCCATCAAGGACCTGTCCAACCTGTCGTCGCACCTGACGCAGACGTTGCAGCAGCTGGGCTACATTGGCCTGGTTGCGGCTGGTGCCTATGCCATAGGCGCGGGGCAGCTGACGGTAGGCGGGCTGATTGCCTGCACCATCATCAGCGGCCGCGCATTAGGGCCGCTGGCGCAGATATCCGGCTTGATCGTCCAGTGGCAGCATGCACGCTACGCCCTCAAGGGGCTGGACCAGATCATGGCCCTGCCCGCCGACACCAGCCCCGCAAAGCGTCTTGTCGTGCCAGACCGCTGCACCGGCCGGTTGAGGCTTGAGAACCTGCGCCACGCCTGGACCACGGATGCCCCCGCGCTGCAGCTCGACAGCCTGGTGTTCAAGCCCGGTGACCGGGTCGCTGTTCTGGGGTCGATAGGGTCAGGCAAGAGCACGCTGCTCAAGCTGCTGTCGGGCCTTTACCGGCCTGCAGCCGGTCGCGCTTTTGTCGACGACGTGGACATCGCCAATCTTGCGCCCGAGTTCGTGCGCGAGCACATCGGCTACCTGCCGCAAGACGTGCGGCTGTTTCAGGGCACGCTACGTGAAAATTTGGCACTCGGGTTGCCTTCACCGAC
This sequence comes from Polaromonas sp., assembly GCA_030650875.1. Taxonomy (GTDB): domain Bacteria; phylum Pseudomonadota; class Gammaproteobacteria; order Burkholderiales; family Burkholderiaceae_C; genus Polaromonas. Next base: position 29,315 of record JAUSDK010000174.1, on the reverse strand, counting down.
CGACGGGCAAATCCTTGAGGCCGCGCGCTTCACCGGTCTTGACCGTGTGATCGCTGCACATCCCCGTGGTCTGGGGCTGGAAATCAGCGAAGGCGGGCGCGGACTGTCGGGTGGCCAGCGCCAGCTCGCCGGCCTGACCCGGCTCGTGCTTGCACGCCCGCGCATCATGCTGCTCGACGAACCCACTGCGGCCATGGACCCGCAGCTGGAGGCGTTCATTGCCGAAGGCCTGTTTGGCCGCTGCCCGCCCGACTGCACCCTGGTGGTCGTGACGCACAAGCCTGCGCTGCTGCGCCACTTCAACCGCGTTGTGGTGCTCGATCGCGGCCGGTTGGTGGCAGACGGGCCTCGGGACGAGGTCCTGCACCGCCTGCGCGAACGGCTGTCCGTACAGCCCGCTCCGGCAACAGCAACAGCAACAGCAACAGCAACAGCAACAGCAACAGCAACAGCAACAGCGGCATCACACACCAGCGAAGAGATCACTGCATGAACCAAGCGCGCCATACATCATCCTTTTCGCGCCCCGGCCCCCGCATTCCTGGCAGCGTCAAGGGGCTTCGGCTGGGCATCTGGGGGGGCGCGTTCGCGCTAGCCTTGTTTGTGCTGTGGTCGGCCTTCGCCGAGGTCGACCAGGTCACGCGCGGCCAGGGCCAGATCATTGCAAGCTCGCGCACGCAAGTGATCCAGTCGTCGGATGGCGGCGTGCTTGACGCATTGCTGGTGCGCGAGGGCGATGAAGTGCAACGCGGCCAGGTGCTGGCCAGGCTGGAGCGTACCAAGGCCGATGCCTCTTACCGTGAAATGCATGCCCGCCTTGGCGCGCTGAGTGCGGCCGTTGCCCGGCTCAATGCAGAGGTCTTCGGCACACCGCTGCGTTTTGGCACTGAAACCGAGCGCTATCCAGAATTTCGCGCCAACCAGACGGCCCTGCTGCGCAAGCGCAGCGAGGCCATTGACCAGGAGATCGACGCCATGAAGCGTATGCGCGCCATCGCCCGGCGTGAACTGGAAATGACCGAGCCACTGCTGCAAAGCGGCGACGTCAGCATGGCAGACGTGCTGCGTCTGCAGCGCCAGGTTGCCGAACTGGACGGCCAGATTACCAACCGGCGCAACAAATACCTGCAGGACTGCCTGGCCGAGCTGACCAAGACCGAAGAAGATTTGACCGGCGTGCGCCAGACCCTGGTGCAGCGTCAAGAGCAGGTTTCCAATACAGAAATCGTGGCACCCCTCAAGGGGAAGGTCAAGAACGTGCGCATCACCACGCGGGGAGGCGTGCTGCGCCCGGGCGACGAGTTGATGCAGATCGTGCCGCTCGACGACGCGCTGCTGGTTGAAGCCAAAGTCAAGCCGGCCGATGTCGCCTTTCTCAGACCGGGGCAGGAAGTCAACGTCAAGATCGACGCCTATGACTACACCGTCTACGGCAGCCTCAAGGGCCGGCTCACCCTGATCAGCGCAGACACCATCAGCGAGGACACCCGCCAGGGGGAGCCGGCCTACTACCGCGTTCAGGTCCAGACCGAGTCGCCACGCTTTAGCCGCCGACCGCAGGAAAGCCTGCAGTTGCAGCCCGGCATGGTCGCCACCGTCGAAGTCAAAAACGGCAGCAGCACCGTGCTGAACTACCTGCTCAAGCCCCTGCTCAAGACGCTTGACGAGTCCCTCGGCGAGCGCTAGAAAAGCCCGTTTTCCGCCTGTTTGCACGGCCCGTGAAAACTTCTTCCTCACAACAAAAGTATGGGGTCTGAAAGCAAAAGTCCGAATCGACGGCACACCTAATATCCGAATGTGGAAGGGTGCATTGTTAGATTGATTGATTAATTGATTGATACATCTTTCCAAGTCAAATAATGGAAGGCGATCGTGAAAAAACTTTTCTGTCTTGTCTTGCTGGCCGCGATGCCGTGGAGCAGTGCGTTGGCAGACTCCGGCGGATCGGACTGGAGTTCTTCCTACGGCTTTCCCGGTACCACCAAGCACCAGACCAACATGAGCCAGGCTGACCTGATTGCCAAACGCGAGTCCGGGTACTACGACGGCTTGGGTAAATCAGAGGTCTACAACATCACGACCACCTCCATCGGCACGATGACCACCACCACCAACACAGTCAACGGCAATAGCAACAACGTGGCCGCAGACTCGCTGTCGTCGGGCAGCATGGATGCCTCGGTCAAGATCCAGTCGCTGATTTCGTCTGAATTGTCTCAAAACAAGTCTTACTGACCTGCATGAACGGCATCATTAAACTGCTCATCGCCAGGCGCACCGCACTCCTCTTGGGTGGCGTGTTGCTTTGCCTGATGAGTGCTTGCTCGATGACGCGGGTGGGTATAGCCGTTCCGCTGGAGGCCAACGAGCCCCTCGTCAAAGGCCCTGCCATGATGGACGTAGTGACCCCGTTTGACCGTGCACTGGCCTGCCTGGACGGTCGCATCAACAAGGAAGTTCTGCGCTTTTCGGTCGGATCAGTCATTGACGCTACCGGCAAGGAACAAGTCACCGACGGCGGCTCGGGCAAGTTCGTGACCCAGGGCGCGGGCGACATCGTGCAGTCGGCGCTGTTCCTGGCCGGTGCCACAGTCGTCAACCGGCGCGATCCGCGCATCATCGACAACGAAGTCAAGTGGGGCCTGCTCGACATCAAGAAGCAGGCGGTCAGCACCTTTTTTATTACCGGCAGCATCAACAGCCTGGACTTCCTGCCCGGCAGCGGCTTTGACGTGCAGATTGCCGGCCTGGGGCCGCGTTACCGCCAAAACCGCATTCTGGTAGGGCTAGACCTCTCGCTGACCGAAACCCAGTCTGGCCGAATCTTGTCGAACGTGTCGCTGCAAAAACAGGTGGTGGCCACCGAAGACGGCTTTGGCATTGGGCGCTTTTTTGGCAAAAGCCTGCTGAGTGTGGACATGGGCGGCAAGGAGCGCGAAGCGCTCAACCTGGTGCTACGCCAGATGCTTAACCTGGCCACCTTTGAGTTGCTGACACAGGTCATGAATCCGGCCAAGTACGAAGATTGCATGAAGTTGATTGAGGTTGTCGACGGAGTTACTGACAACTCGCGCAGCAGCCGCAACCTTAAACAGTACCTGAACGCGCAAGCCAAGGCCGTCACGCTGGCCTCGCAGACAAAGGCCAATGCAGGCAAGAAAACCGAGTTGCTTGACGAGGTCGCTACTACCGCCGCAGCGGCCAGGCCGCCTGGGCAGGCTCCGCCTGCGGCTCCCGTGGCCGCTGTAGCCGCAGCCCAGTCGGCCGACGCGCTTGCATCGGCCGCGCAAACCCCCTATTTTCCGGCCGAGCAGGCCCAGACCAGCACCGCTGCGCTCAAGGCGCTGAATCTGTCGCCTGGCGTGCGGGCACCCGACGGTGCGCCGCCCAACAACAACGGCGGCAGTGGTGGTGGTGGCGAGCGCCAGGTTGGTGCCGCGCTGGTGGCCGCAGCCCCCGCGCCGCCAGCCTGTGAATTGGGCGCTGGCGACTTCCCGCAGGTGACGCCCCTGCGCGCCACCGAGCCGGGCAACAGCCTGCGCCTGCGCAGCCGCAGCCCCCAAGTGGTTTGCCTGGCCGACCAAAAGGGCAAATTCGTCCCGCGGCCACTGGCGGCAGGGGTCGACCAAAAATTTGAAGGCACGCCCCCCTGGCGGCTACAGGCCGAGCGCATGAACGATCTGGAGATCGTCTTCCAGGGCCTTCCGCTGCGCAAGCCTTCGTATATCAAGGACCGTATGGAACTGCTGGAGCGCTCATGAGCAGCGGTAGAACCCGAGAACGATTCTAAGAGTTGACCTGCCATCTGTTTTTCCTCCAGTGCCAAGGGCAGGCTTGCGCTGGTAATTTTAATTTTTAAGGTTAATCATGTTTAAAACGACTAAAAAGCTCGCAGTTGCTTCCGCAGTGGCGATGATGTTCGCAGGCTCCGCACATGCTATCAATTTTGATGATCTGATCACATCAGTTGACTCAACTGTTGCGGGTATCACCACCGTCACCTATACGGGCGTCCCCGTGACGACGGATTCATTCCTCAACGTCACTACTGGGCTTGCCGCTCTCACGGCGGGTACTACAGCACCGGTGATTAGCGTGGTCGGCGGCGCCATCAACACGGCGGTCATCAACGGCGCCATCGACATCTCCGGCGCCAACGTGTCTTTCGGCTCAGTAGCAGCGAACGTTGCTGCCACGGCAACGGCCGTTGGCACGACCGCCAGTTCTGAAGCATACGCTATCGCTGGCGCCAAACTGAGCACCACCGTGATCGGTGCCATGAACAGCTCGACCCTTGACGTGATGGGCTCTACCACCACCCTCTCCGATAAACTCGCGACCCAACTAGGCGTGAGCACGCTGGCATCGTCAGGCGGCACGACCACTATGGCCACTCCTGCTTATACCGGTGCTGGATTGTTGGGTAGCCTGGCGACCGCCAACATCCTGTCTAGTGGTACTGATATCAACTTGGCTGGCTTGACAAGCTCAACGGACCTGACATCGACTAGCCTGGTCAACGAACTGCAGGCCATGAGGGTGTTCAACGGTGCAGTCAACGTCGCATCTCTCGATGCCGGCATCAAGATTGCTGCCAATGTTGACACAAACGCATGGTTCCTGAACCCACAGACCGGTGTTGTGAACCTGTCGAACATCGCCATGACCACCACTGCAATCGGTGCCATGAACTCCAGCATCACCCGCCTGGGTGCCAACCTGGCCAAGTGATGACCGCTGGCCAGCACCTCCTGCCTTGTGCGGGTTGTGCCGGCCAGGACAGAAAAGGCCTGTGTGCCTTTTCTGTCCTTTTTGCTTGATCGCTTTTGCTTTACACCCGTCCCCGTATTTCCAGAGAACCTGCCATGAGCCAGCCCGCCACCCAGCCGATCGCCGCGACGTCCCGCCTGCCTTTGAACGACGCCAGCCCTCTCGTCCCCGCAGCCGGCCGCAGCCCCTTCAAGGCTGGCAAGCTGCCCAAGCCCGAAGAAGATGGCACCGAGCAATCCCTGGCGGCGCCGGACGAAGCCCTGCTGCTGGCGCAAGCCGCAGGCATACCCAATTCCCCTGTTTATGACGCCGGCAACCAGGCGGCAACTGAAAGCTGCCCGGTGACTGAGCCCGGCGTGAACGACCCCTGCGGCGTGGCCGGCGCGGCTGACGCGCACCCAGCCGCCGGTGGCCCCGTGTGGTTGATAGGGCTGCTGCCATTGCTTGCCCTGAGTGGCGGTGGTGGTAGTGGTGGCAGCGCGCCGCCGCCGCCACCGACGCAGCCCTATGCGCTCAACCCTAACCCGGTGAACATTACACACCGTATCGACATTCCTGGTGACGCCGGCCAGCCACTTGCCGATTTCGGCCCAGATCGTAGCGGAGCCATCTACCACATCGTCAACGTTATCGACAACAATGCCTCGAATGCCAAGGTGACGGGCCGAGCCGTTGAGGGTAACGGCGTCTATGACCCCGCAAAGAACCCAGGCGCCAACCCTGCGACCGACCCCTGGTTTTACCTGGACACCAGCACCGGCATTGTCAGCCTGACCGCGGCAGGCGCGGCGGCGCAGTGCATCGGCAGCTCGTTCACGGTCTCGTTGCAAGCCACGGCCAATGGCGTGGTGAGCGATGTGGCAACGCTGAACTTCACGCTGACGGCACCCACCTCGGGCAACACCTACGACTTTGTGGCCAGCGCCATCAACGGATTGCAGATCACCAATGCAGCGACTGGCTATGACGTGCTGCAGGTCCACCAGGGCAATGCTGACTTCACGCAGATGCAGTTCATGCCGACCGCGCACGGCGTGAACGCGGCGCCGACGGCGCTCTATGTGCAAGTGGACAATAACTTTGCCGAGATCCAGAACCATTTCAGCGCGCCCAACCCGCTGGCCGTGGAATACCTGACCTTCACTGACGCCGGAAAATACTACGGCTACGACCTGGGCACCGCGAGCGCTCTGAGTTACTACAAGATCGCCACCACCGAATCGACTGCGGCCAGCCCAACCGTCAATGGCACCGACTGCAATGACCTGCTGTTCGGCTCCACGTCGTCAGATGGGCACGCGGAGGTCTTCTACGGTGGTGCGGGCAACGACCTGATTTTTGCCGACCTGCTGTTCAGCGGCGGCATCCCTGGCAAATGGGTGACCGAAATCAATGGCTTTTCCGACCAGCTCTACGGCGGCGACGGCAACGACCTGCTGGTGGGCGGCGGCGGCGTCGACGGTCTTTATGGCGACGCCGGCAACGATGTGCTGATAGGCGGCTATGGTATTGACCAGCTGACCGGCGGGGCTGGTAACGACATCTTTGTTTTCAATGCCCCGACAGGTGCTGCCAATGCTGACACGATCCATGATTTCACGGTGGGTGAGGACAAGATACTGCTCGACAAGGCTGTTTTTGGTGCCGATGCACTGACAGGCCACCACATTGCGTACAACGCGGGCACGGGCGTGCTGTCTTATGACGGTGACGTTTTTGCCACACTGGCCAACAAGCCCGTGCTGGCACTGGACCAGACCAACTTTATCGTGGCCTGAGCGCCCACCCCGAGCGGAATAAAAGTCATTGTCATGAAATCATCTACGACTTGCCTCCTGATGAGCGCTACATTTTTGGGCTCGAGTTGCACCTTATTGCTTGACAAGGCTTTTTTTGGTGAAGACCCGCGGAAAAACCACTTCCCTGCCCAGAGTTTGGGCGTGAGCTTGCAGTCTTATGACCGCCCCGTTGGTCAGCAAGCTGCTGCTGTTGCTGTTGCTGCTGCTGCTGCTGCTGGCGATGAACCAGACCAACTTTATCGTGGCCCAAGCGCCCACCCTAGACATCATTGAAAGTCATTGCCATGAAAACAACCACGACTTGTCTCCTGCTGAGCGCGGCATTGCTGGGCGCGGCTTGCACCACGACGCGCGGCGACAGACAGGCAGAAGAAGCACCTCGCCTGACGGAGCGCAACAAGACCATCGCCTGGGACCGGGGCGACGTTTTCGGCCCGGTGCCCTTGCGCCTGGCCTCGCTGGCAGCAATCAACTGCGCATCGCTGGACACCCGGGATGTGAAATGGCAACCCGAAGGATTTCACGCCAAGGCGCTGGACCTGGACGGCAAGCCCTTTGTGGGTGGTGGTTACTTCTGCAAGTCGAGGCCAAGATCCAAATGAAGACAGGTATTGAACTTGTCGCTTCATTCGGCGCTGGCATCTTGAAGCCGCCCGGCAGTGTGCAGGACTTGCTCCTGGTGCAGCGGTAGGACAGCATGTATCTCGATCACTTCGGCCTGCAAGAGTTTCCATTTTCGATCACGCCAGGCACCAAGTTTTTTTTCGCATCGCATACGTCGCAGGAGGCGCTCAATACGCTGAAGGTCGCCGTGATGATGGGCGAGGGCTTCATGAAGGTGACGGGCGAGGTCGGCACGGGCAAGACCTTGCTGTGCCGTAAATTGATTGCCTCACTCGACGAGCAGTATCAGGTTGCCTACATCATTAATCCTTATCTTGAGCCGCTGGCCCTGTTTGTAGAGCTGGCTGCGGAGTTGGGCGTTGAGCGCCCCAAAGCGAGCGAGGCGAGCCAGCATCACGTGCTGGACGCGCTGATGCAGCGTGTGATTGCGCTCAACAAGGACGGCAAGCGCGTGGTGATCTGCCTGGACGAGGTGCAGGCCATGCCGATCGAAACGCTGGAGGCGCTTCGCTTGCTGACCAATTTTGAGACCGAGCACCGCAAGCTGCTGCAGGTCATTATTTTTGGCCAGCCCGAGCTGGAAGAACGCCTGAACCACCACTCGGTTCGCCAGCTGCGCCAGCGCATCACCTTTCACTACCAGCTCAAGCCATTGAGCAATGCAGAGTTCGGCTACTACATCCAGCACAGGTTGGCAGTTGTCGGGTACCGGCGGGGCCGGCTGTTCACGCCGATGGCAATGTGGATGCTTGGCCGCAAGTCAAGACGTATTCCGCGTCTGATCAACATTCTGGCCAACAAGGCCATGCTGTCTGCGTATGGCAAGGGCAAGCGGCTCGTGGGACTTGGCGATGTGATGCGCGCCGTTGACGACACCGATTCCGTCAGCCAGTCCCGAGGCTGGAGTCTGGTTGTCTTGCTGGTCGGCCTGGTGGCGGTGACGGTGGTGATGGCCCTTGCGGCTTACCAGTGGGTCTATTTCAAATGAGCTTGATCAATCAGATGTTGCAAGACATCGAGCGGCGCGAGTTGGGCGCGCGGCCAACTTTGGCAGAAGGCCAGGGATTTCAGTCCTACGCGGCCGCGCCGCAGCCGCAGGCTTGGCGCCTGCCTGTTTTGCTGGCGGTGGCCGTGCTCTTGGTCCTGATGGTCGGGACGGGGGTCTGGTTGCTGGTGCCCCAGCCCGTGGCCCCTTCATTGACGGTGGTTGCGGCGGCAGCAGTGCCCGCGCCGGCTGCCAGCCAGGCGCCATCTGCTGCGACACCGCCTCAAATACCCGTTTTGTCTCAAGCGCCAGTTGTGCCCCTGGCTCCAGTGTTGCCCCCGGTGCCAGTTGTGCCCAGTCAACCCGCTCCGTTGGCGCCCACGCAGCCGGCCGCAGCCCTTGCCCTGGTGCCGTCGCCCCGCGCGCCTGCTGAAAAAGAGCCACCAAAGGCCAAACCCGTGCCGTCACGCGTGGAGTTGCCCCTTGCCTCTGTTGCGGCCAAGCCAGCCTCGTCGCCTGGCAAGAGCGCAGTCCCCGAGCAAGCCCGGCCACCCGGGCTGTCTCGCGCGGAGCAGCTCTACCAGCAGTCGCTTGCGCAAAATAAGCAGGGTCAGTCTGACCAGGCCCAAAAGTCCTTGCGTGAAGCGCTGGAGATCCAGCCGCAGCATGTCGAGGCCCGCCTGGCGCTGGCCAAGCTTCTGGTTGACAAGACGCAGTCGAATGCTGCGGCCGAACTGCTGGCCGATGGCGTGATGCTGTTGCCCCGGCAGGCCAGCTTTACTTTGGCGCTTGCGCCCTTGTGGTTTCAGTCCGGGCAGCAAGACGACGCCCTGGCGCTGCTTGCGCAGCAGGCCAAGTCGACTAATAACAGCCCGCAGTTTCATGCCTACTACGCATCGCAGTTGATGCGTCTCAAGCGCCACGCGGACGCCGCCACGCAATACCGCGCAGCGTTACGTGACGACCCTGGCGCAGTGGACTGGCTGATAGGGCTCGGCATTTCGCTGCAGGGTGCGGGCAATAACAAAGAGGCGCTGGAGACCTTCAGGCGTGCCTACGAAACGGGGAAACTCAGCCCGGAAAAGAGGGATCTGGTGGAGCAAATGATTGCCGGGCTGAAGGCCAAGCTTCGGCCCTGACCTGCTGAGTCACTCTGCGCTTTGTCGCAGCCAGTTGTCCAGTCCGACTGACTGCGGTGTGGTGTGGTGTGGTGTGGTGTGGTGTGGTGTGGTGTTGCCGGTTCTGTTACCGGTTCATCGCCCACAAAAGCGCTTCATGCGCTCTGCTTCCAAACATGCGGGTCATCTCTTCCAGTGACACGGGCTTGATCAACACACCGTCAAATCCAGAGGCGCGAATATGCGCGACTTCGTCAGCTTGCGCAAGGGCGGTATAGGCAATGAGCTTGACCGTGCCGACCGGGCATTTTTGCCGGATTAAGGCTGCCAGCGCAATGCCATCAATGTCGGGCATCCGGATGTCGAGCAAGATGTAGTCGGGCGTGCAGCGGCCCAGGTAACGCAGGGTTGACAAGGCGCTCGCGCATTCGTCAACCGTCCAGCCCAGGATTTCCAGGTAGGCCCGCGCCAAAAGGCGGTTGGGCTGCATATCGTCGACAACCAGCACGCGGCCCGGTTCAAGCAGGGGTGCCACGGTCGCTCTCCTGGTCGATGGGCAGCGTAACTTCCACCATCGTTCCTACGCCTGGGGTTGAGCTGGCATGAATCTGCCCGCCGAGCAGTTCCACAAGGTCCTTGCACAGCGCCATACCCAAGCCGCTTCCTTGTTCCCTTCCATTGCTCTGTGCGTCGCTGGCTGATGGGCTGAAACGGTCAAACAACTGGTCAAGTTGTGCCGGGGTCATTCCAATTCCGGAATCCGCTATCTTGAATTGCCAGGCCCCCCGGCTTTGCGCCACATGCAGGAACACGCAACCCTTGACCGTGAACTTGACGGCGTTGTGAAGCAGGTTGTTGAGTATCTGCATGAGCTTGATGCGGTCTGTGTAAATCATCTTGGGCAAATGTTCAGCGTAGTCCACGCTCAGGAGAATTTCGTTCTTCTCTGCGGCATAGCGGTGAATACCGGCGACAGAGTCACACACCTCACGCAAGTTACAGGCGGTTCGGGTAATTTCCATTTTTCCGGCTTCAATTTTGGCCAGATCCATCATGGTGTTGACCAACTGGTGCAAATGTTTGGCGCTGCTATTGATCAGCTGGCCGTAATACATCGTTTTGCTTATGTTGGTGGACTTGGAGATCAGGTCCGAGAAGCCCAGGATTCCGTTCAGCGGGGTGCGCAGCTCATGCGAGATGTCGGCCACGAAGCGGGATTTCATGGCGCTGGCCGAGTTGGCTTTGAGCTGACTTTCCTGCAACGCACGCAGCACCCGGTTTTTGGCGCGTATGCCTTTGATCATGTAGCCCGCCGCCACGCAGGCGCTCAGCAGCAGGAACATTGCGAGCGCCAATCCCAGCATCTGCGTGGCGCGTATCTGTTTCAGCAGCGACGACTGATTGATCCCGACGACCACGTGCAAGGGAAAAGCCGGCGAGGGGGGCTTGCCATACCAGATCGTTGCTGGCTGGCTGGCTGTGGCGGGCGTGATGAAGTGGCCCTGCAGCGCGTCCCTGGCCGGAGCAACCGCATCCGCGCGGGAAAGCGCCTGCTGTGGGACCACGGCAGGCGTGCCATACCAGAACCTCGTGAGGCCATCCTGGCCAATCACGCCAAAACTGACCCTCTCCTGGTACGAGTTTCCAAAAAAATTATCAAAAATGCTGGTGTCCACACTCGCAACGATCACGCCGTCAAACGCGCCAGTACTTGTGAAAACGGGTCTGGAAAACTGCACGGTGGAGCGTTTCGAAACGCGGCCAATCACCGGATGGCTGATGAACAGTGTGTCTGCCGTAGTGCCTACATGCGCTTTAAAGTGTTCCCTGTCGCTGAGGTCGATCGCCTCGGGGCGTTGAGCGAGTGACGTTGCCCGCAAAATCCCTGTGGCGTCGATGATGGCGACCTGAATGATCATGTTCTTGAAGTTAGGGAAGCTTTCGTAAAAGGCCCTGTGGTCCTTCAGACGATGCGTCTCAAGCCATTCGACACGTCCCTGTTTCAGCGTGTGGTCGGCGAGCTGTAAGGCCGCCGTCAAATGCATGTCCAGGCTATGGGCAAGATTTTTTGCTTCAGTTCTTTGCTTTTCTGTGGCGTTGCTGTTGCTGCTGTCAACCAGAAAAGCCAGGGCGCCGGACACTGCCAAACAAAAAACCAGTGTGATAGCGGCCGTCAAAACTTGCAGTCTGCTGATTTCCAGACGGTTTCCGATTTTTGTCCCCCATGTCAGAAAGGCTGGCTTTTCCCATTGGCGTTGAAGGAGGATGGCTTCTGTCATGGGGTCGATTCTGAAATTCTTGGTGAGGATGAGGGGGGCTGGCGCTGCGGTCAACCGCGCAGGCAGCACATCGTATGGAAGATGGCGCTGCGATTCAAAAAGCATTCATTGAGGGTTCCAATTTTATTTGGAGGTGGGTAGATACTGCCTTTATGCATAAAAAATATGCGGAATTTTGTGCAGTATTTATCATTTTTGTAGTTTTAAGTCCAAAAAAATACAGGCAGGCATTCTGCTACACGCAAGTCACCCGGTCGTCCCCACGTCGGACTTCCAGGCATCACGGGCGCCCTCGGCAAAGATGGTTATCAAACGCTTGATGCGCCAGGCCACGCCTCAAGACATCACCAGGGCAGTTTGCAGCCGCTCGATCCGGCAGCCGTTCTGGCGCATCAGCCAAAACGCCCGGTTTCCCAGCGCGCGGTACCCATTGACCGGCGCCACGGTGGCTGGCTGCGTGGTCGTCATGCGGCAGGTCAGCCCGGTGCTACCGGCTTGGCGCCTGACAGTCGCTTGATTTTGGGGACGAGGCGCTGGGTCACTGGGTCACTTGGCGGTGGAAGTGACTTCATCCCACCGCATGGCGGCCATGGGTTGCAATCAGTCTTTGATTTTTTGGGCTGAGGATGCTAGCGATGAGGCCGGCGATGAGGTGCACACACGTCCAATGGGCTGGAAAGACGCGTCAGCCGGCGTCTGTGCTGACTGTCCGTCACTGCCCGTTTTCAATGAGGATATTTCGCAACTCTGCTTCAATCTCGTCCAGAACTTTGAGAAGCATGGAGGACCTTCTTCGCCATTCCTCGTGGCTGATGTGGTTAAGACAATCCTCAGCAAGACCGAACTGGACGGCGGCGTCATCGGCCGCCACGGCGAAGCAGCTGCCTTTCATCTTATGCAGCAGATCAGCGAGCGCACTGACATGATGGGCTTCAGTTTGGCTGCAAAAATCTGACCGCCAGGGCGGCAGCTGACGAAGGAAAGCCTGCGTGACAACGGCCATCAACTCAACATTGAACAGCGTTTTCCTGAATCGAAAAATGTCAATGTGATGGGTCATAAATACGCTGGAAAAGCTTTTTCTGAATCGCCAGGATACGTCTCAGTTCGCGCCTTGCTGACCTCGGCGAGTCGCCGCCAGCGCCACAAAATAGCCATTGAGCCAGCGCATGTCGACCGGCTTTTTGAGATAGATCGTGTGCTCGGGGAGTCCGCCACGGTCAGCGACTTCACGTTCGCTGAGGCTGGTGATGGTCACCAGATGGATGCTTGAAAAAGACGGATTGGCGCGCAAGATTCGCAAGAACTCAAAGCCGTCAACCCCGGGCATCTTCAAGTCAGTGATCAGGACATCGGGGCGCAAGGATGCGATTTCAATCAATGCTTCCATGGCGGAGGTCTTCACGGTGCAGTCAATGGGTAGATTCCACTGCTCGATCGTACCTTTAAGCAATTCCCGTGTGGGTTCATCGTCTTCGACCAGTAGCACCTTGAGCCTGGCGCCCTGCGATGGCTCTGACTTGCCCATTAAGTTGTGCAGTTTTTGGTAATCCAGAATGGACTGCATTGCGATGCGGCGGTGCCCACCACCGGTTTTCCATGCCCGAAGTTCTCCCTTTTCTACCAAGGACAGCACCGTTCCGATCGACAGGTTCAGTAGCTTGGCCGCATAAGAAGTTCCGCAGAATTCTTCCTCTGACGGGATATTTTTGTTAGTTTTCATGGCCAATTCTACAAATATTTCAAACCTGACGCCAACTGGGCCGCATGGACCTTACATTGCACGAATAAAATCTGTAAAATCAACAAATTAATACATGAATTGCGTTGATTTGGGTAAAAAACACTAAATTCTAAAACCGGCAAGGGCCGTGTTTCATTCGAATAGAACAGTGAGCGTTCCTTGTCGGCCCGTGTTCATGCCAGCCCGTCGCCAAGAAGTGCATTCAACAAAGAAGTCGTGTTGCACGCAGCAAAAACGGGAGCCTATTGAATGTTCCGAAGGGCTGGCCAGAAAACAGGCCGGCGCAGGACTCGAACAGGTGGTTGCACGCTGAACACGCCAGCACTGCCGCGCTGGAACGGCAAGCGTGTTTTGGATGGCACATAGCCAGGAATTGGCTGATAGCCCGTCGAAAGGATGAGTCGTAAATCTTGAAAATGGGGAACTGAAAACCGATCGAGAAGACAACTATCTGATTACCCAGGAGATCAAGAGATCGTTATCTAACGCTTGCCTCATATTATATATTTCCGAAATTTACAGCATGGACGCGCACGTGTAGTCCGATGGATCGTTCGCGGAAAAATTTCGGAAAGTTAGCAATGTCAATCACACATTTGAATTATATAAAAATTTATGTGTTTTCTCTATTTAAAAGATTTATTAATTTTGTTTCTAATTTTATTGAAAATAACATGATTTCCTGCGTGAATTCTAAATCAACCTCGTTCGTTGAAAATGGCGGCCATGTTCGAGTCGGCTTGTCTATTTCATTTGTGCTTCTCAATTCGAGCTGTGGTGACAATTACGAACTCTCTAATATTGCAAAATCTAGCCAGGATGCATGTATAAAAAACAAAATGCTGTATCCTGAATCGTCCTTGTTTTATAAGGAATGCCCGGGCGGTAACGAATCGGGGCCGGTCATTGCATTACTTCGATGGCTGGTTGAAAACCATCATCGACTAAAACTTGAAGGCGTCTCGGACCTTGTTCTGGATACGTTTCACGACACAAAATTCAGGGACGCGCACGAAGTCATAAGGCTGCTTAAAAAAATACAACTTCTTGGCCTTGGATTGCTGATGTTCGATAATAATTATAATATTATTGATCTGGGGTCAATGGGTGAAGTAATTTCTTCCGACGACTATCTTGAAATTATGATCGTTTCTTTGATTCGGAAAGATTGCATTGAAAATGTTGATCAGGATAATTATGTAGAGCCTGAGGTTCATTGCTTTAGGCTCGAAGATGACGATAAGCCCACCGTGTTTCGCATTCCGGTCTGGCTGGAGCTTCAGTCAAATGGACGCTTTTCAATTATTGCGAAAAATAAACGCCGCAATCTTGAAATTATTAATCATTTAACTGGCTCCTGAAGTACGCCGTGCGAAAGCGCGGAACGTCGTCCAGACGTGGCATATGAATTGGCCTGTGAGTCTTGAAGCGGTTTTTTTAATCACTTGCAGTGGTCACGGGTCTGGATGACTGATCGCGGTCAGATTTACTGATTTCCAGGCGCCTAAGCTGTATCCGGAACCAGAACCGTGAGCCTTTTCCAAGATCGCTTTCTACCCCTATAGAGCCACCCATTAATTCGGCCAGGTTCTTCGTGATGGCGAGTCCCAAACCAGATCCACCGTATCTGCGGGTATCCGAACTGTCCACCTGAGAAAAGTTGTTGAACAAAAACTCCTGATTTTTTTTGGCTATACCTATGCCGCTGTCGGTTACCACGAATTCCAGGACGACATGATCGGCATCAGATGAAACTTCCTTTGCCTGGACCAGGATGGTTCCATGCTCGGTAAATTTCACCGCATTACCGATAAGATTTGACAGCATTTGCCGCAGTCGCAATGAATCTCCCAGGTAGCTTTGGCTGCAGGATGTTTCGCATACAGATTCAAGTTTGAGATTTTTATTTTTTGCTGCTGCATTAAAAAAAGCAAAAACTTCCTGAATGATTTTTTCGGGATAGAGAGGTGATTCTATGATAGTTAATTTTCCTGCCTCAATCCTGGAAATATCAAGAATATCGTTCAATAATCCAAGAAGATTTTTACTGGAATCAAAAACGATTTTTGCGTACGTCTTGCGGATATCATTTTCCAGCTCGGGGAGGGTGAGCAATTCGGCCATTCCTACGATTCCGTTCATGGGTGTACGAAGTTCGTGTGACATGGTCGCCAGAAACTGGCTCTTGGCAAGGTTGGCGGATTCAGTAATTCTTATGGCTTTAATTAATGCTTCTTCGGCATGCTTGCGCTCTGTGATGTCGAATAGTACCCCTTCCAGATAAAGTTGCTTTCCGTCGTCATCGTGACAGGTTCTATTTCGCTCCCATATCCATCTTTGTTCGCCGTTAAAGTGCCGTATTCGATATTCCCAAACATGTGTAAGCGTGTTTTTTCCTGCGGTTCTAATATTTCGATCTTCCTGTTCAATGATGTCTGAATAGGAACGGGACTTGTTTTCCAGGAAATCGGCGGCAGGGTAGCCTGTCAGCTCCTCCACGCCACGGCTCATATAGTCCATGCTCTTTTTTCCGAGGTGCCAACGGTAGGCCGCGCCAGGCATGTTTTCTAGCAGATTGCGAAATTTAGTTTCACTTTCTTCCTGCAAGCTGCGATGCTGATGGCCCAGCCGGTCGAGCATTTCATTGATCGCCTCGGCGAGCTTCGTGGTTTCCCTGGTTTCACCTAAATTGGCCCGCTGGCTGCCGGGTCCCGTTAAAACAACTTCTCCTGCAAAATCAGACAGTCGCTGTAAATCCCCGGTCAGGTTTTCGGCAATTCGGCGGCTAACCCAGACAGCAATAGCAACAGCCATCAATGTGGTGAATAGATAGAGATAGGACAGGCTATCCAGCTGGATTGGCGCAGCCGCGGCTTCCTTCAGCGCAAGGCTCAATCCAAGCGGTTGCAAGTCAGCAGGCAATGCAAGCGGATGCCAAACCATACCCTCCTCGGGCACAAATCCATCATCTTTCCAGTGCAAGGGCGCGTTTGGGTCGCCCAGATTGCTTATCTTCACCTTGTACATCAAGGCGCCTTCGGGGGTCTTTGTGCGTGAGTAGTAAATCAGTTCGGCTACTATCAGCTCTGCCGACGCACCCGTTCCCATGATGGCTACAGGCGTGAGGGAAGGGTTTTCAAGCAATTGACGGAGCCAGGCTATGTGGCCATTTGTGAATCCGCCGGCGCCATTGCTTGCAATCTCTTTACCTTCAAAATCAGCAAAAATGAGCGATAGGGGGACACCCTCAATCCTGCTCAATCCTTGAAGATAGGGGGTCAGATAGGCGTCTTTTCCTGCACTGTCGACCAGTGCAGTTGAAATCAGACTGCTGTGGGCTGTTTTCTTGAGTTCTCCGTGAATTGTCGTTATTAGCGTCGTGACACGGTTCGCTTGCAATTTCCACTCATGGTCGAGCCGCTGACGGTGTGCCAGTGATTGCTCATTGTGGACCAGCAGCCACGAACCGCCACCCAGGACGAAAATAAACATCACGAGGGTGATCTGACTAAACCGTTGAATGCGCTGGGAAAGGCTGGGCGCCTGTGAGGACGTCTTACTTGGGTAAGTCATTACGTTGGCAGTCTGATCGCTTGCAAGCCATCAATTAACAGGAATCAGGACGCCGTCGTTGCGAAAGCGCGCCATCAGGAGTTCATTTTTAGTGAGCGCTTCATGGTCCGTCGCACTAAAGGGTTGCGTGTAAAACTTGACGACTCCTCTGTGATTTTTGACTCTCTCCAGCGCGTTACGGACAGCGTCCCGATCTGCTGAGCCGGCCAGGTTGATTGCTTTGGCCAAAATGTGCGTGAGATCGTAGGCATGTGCCACCCCGGTCGGCGCAATCACATCCTCGGGTTTTTCCAAGCCAAAGTTTTTGGCGACGCTGAAAAAGTGTGCAAGGGCCGCCTTATTCGCCTTGAAAAAACTGAAGGTCTGGATCACCGTAAAGTCTATGTCCTGAAGTGCGGGACCGGCTTGCCTTACAAACTGGCCGCCTGCAACCCCCCAATGACTCAAAATTGGAACTCTCTGCTCGCGCGGTAAGGCCGCCATTTCACGGACCAATACAGCGGCTTCGTCGTCATTGGCCACCAGGATGACAGCCTGCGCCCCCATTCTTCGCAGCGATTCATACTTCTCGATCAGTGAGGTGTCCTTGAAGTTGTACCAGGCCGTGTGAACGATGGCAGGAGAGCGATTCGCTTTGACGTAATTTTCCGCCGCCGCCTTGTTACTGCGTCCCCAACCTGTGTTGGTAAGCAGTAATCCAACCTTGGTCAGGCCGAGCCTGGACGACGTCTCCAGCATTTTTGGCATGGCAAGACTGTCTTGCAACGAGAGCCGGAAGACTCTGTTCGGCTTCATTCCATTGTTGATGATCGGATCCGCCGAGGACCATGGGGCGAGCAACAGCATTCCGGTTTCCTTGACAACCGCCATCTCCTCCAGAAGCACCGGACTGAAACGCCCCCCGAAAACCGCCACAACCTGAGGCATCGTGGAAAACTCGCGAATATTTTTGATGCCGCGTGCAGGTATCGAGCCGTTGTCGCGAAGGACGAGTTCAAGCGGCCGCCCTTGCAGCACACCACCATTTGCATTGATCTCTGCAATGGCGATGCGCATGCCTTTTTCGATGGCTTGCGCCGACACGCTGTTATCCAGGGTGAATTCCGCATCCAAACCGATCTGCACGGGAAGTTTGGGGTCTTGCGGCCACGCTGGAAAGCAAAGTACCGCCAAAAGAACAAAGCCGGCCATGAAGCGTTGCATTTGAAATACCTCTCATGTGAATTTGCCAATAGCGTAACGCGGATTGTGGATGGTTTTGCCTGGCCCATTTCGTATGGGTCGGTGGGCTGACTCCCAAATGCTCCCGGAGCGGTCATTGCCTGGCCGTTGTGGTCCCGCTATGCGGTGGCTGTCTACAACGCCGCCGACATGGCGGTCCAGATCGAGGTGTGGGGAACGCGCTGTACGCCGCCGGCGCTGTCTGCCTTGCTTTTTCATCTGGCGTGGTGGCGGCTGAACAGTTGACCATCATCGCCGTGCACTGGCGTTCAATTCGCTGAACAAACGCTGAATGGCTTTGCCGGCTGTCGACGTCATGCCGTCAAAAACTGGGTACTTGATGGCCCGCAGCGTGGCTTCGTTCGCCGGCCGGAAATTTCGGCAGCTTGTGCGGCCTGGGCTCAACGATGACGAACTCGTTCAGATCACAAAATTCACAGTGATAACGTTTGCGAGGGGCTAGCAGGCTGAAGATGCGATCGAGCAGCGTTCGTTTGATCCGATGCGCTGTTTTACCGCATTTTGGACAAGCAATTTTTCCTTTTTGGATCGTCGGGTAAAGAGTGGATATTTCTAAATGAATTTATTGATTTGTAGTTTTCGATGTACATTTTGCATCATAAAACAGTAAATTACAAATTTGATGTTTTTGATAGTTTTGTGAAATTTGGTTTTCAAGGCTCGATCTCTCCTGCTGGGCCACGGACTGCAGCCCATCAATGATGGTCTTGGGGCCACGGGTGCAGGGACACTCCCACGGCACACATCACGCCTTGTTGAACTGTCTGGTGTCAAGGGCAGCCGCGAAGAAGACGGCGATCTCATGCAGGCTCCGCCAGCTGGTTTTAGTCCCCGGTCCTCAATCGTGTTTTCTGCCCGGGAAGCGGTTGTGGGTGCCGGACTTGGGCCGTTGTGTTGACGTGGCAAGGGTCGCTGACGACGAATACGTTCTTACCTGCGTCGCTCCAGCCTCGCGAATTCCGCAAAGAGGGGAGGCTCCACCGGCAAGGGTTGAGCGCGCTGGCTGCACCAGGGCCTGTTCGCCTACACGGGCGCCTCGGCTTATCCGACGGCGTCGTTGGTGCAATTCCCACCGCCGCCGGGCTGGCGTGGGCATGTAATAGACTCATCAGCAGTGGAGCCAACTAAGGGGTCTCGCGTGGCGGGCAGCTTTCAGGCTTGGCGCACTGTTTTGATGTTAATCACAGGAGATTTTCATGCGCAGTTCATTACGCAGCACAGCCGTAGTTTCATCCATCGTCGTGTTGGCAGGCCTTGCCGCTTGCGCGCAGCCCATGGGCAGCATGGCACCGATGGGTTCATACCCTACGTCGACCTATCCGGCACAGACTTATCCCGCTGCGACCTATCCGGCATCGTCGTACCCATCCGGGAACGTGAATCCTGCCTATGTTGAATACGGCCGCGTCACCAATATTGAAGTCATCCGTACCCAGGGCGAAGGCCAGGGCACTGGCGCAGGCGCCGTCATTGGCGGTATTGCAGGCGGTGTGATTGGTAACCAGGTTGGCGGCGGATCGGGGCGCGACGTTGCCCGAATCGCTGGCATTGTAGGCGGCGCGCTGGCCGGCAATGCCATTGAGAAAAACACCAGAACGCAGGTCATCGAAACCTATCGTATCTCGGTACAAACCGATAACGGTGCCCGCCGCTCTTTCGACCTCGGGTCTACCGGCGACTTGCGTCCGGGTGACCGCGTCCGTATTGAAAACGGGCAACTGTTCCGTTATTGATCATCGGCTTTCATGAAAAAGCGGCGCTGCGGTTGAACTGCGGCGCCGCTTTTTTTATGCCGCTGGCTAGCGTTGTCAGTGCAGGGTGTCGCTGCCAGGAGTAAATGGTTCCAGCTTGAAAAAGCCGGTGCCCATGGTGCCTTGTCCGATTTCGTCCTCGGTGGCATCACGCACTGACTCGACCTTGATGGCGAGCCGGATGGCGATTCCAGCCAGGGGATGGTTGCCGTCAAGCACCACGTGTTCAGGGTAAATTTCCGTCACCGTGTAGATGAAGTCTTGCGGCATTTCGTCGCTGGCGCCCGCTGGCAGGGCCGCGCCATCGAAGGTCATGCCCTCTTCAAGTTCGGCCGGAAAAATGTCACGCGGCTCCAGGAAAACCAGGTTTTCATCGTAGTCGCCAAACCCTTGCTCGGGTTCCAGGTGCAACTCAAGCAAGTCCCCACCTTCGTGGCCTTGCAAGGCTTCTTCAATTTTGACCAGCAAGTCGTCGCCACCGAGCAGGAATTCGACAGGCTCGTCCAGTTCGTCCAGCACATCGCCCAAAGTATCTTTCAGCGTCCAGGTAAGGGCTACGACGCATTGTGGGGTGATTTTCATCCGACAATTGTCCCATGGATATAAATCAACCTCTTGACCTCCTCGCCGGCCTGAGCCCAGCGCAATTCATGCATCGGCACTGGCAAAAAAAGCCGCTTCTTGTGCGCCAGGCTATTCCCGGATTCAAGCCTGTCTTGAGCCGGGCGGCGCTTTTCAAACTGGCGACGCGTGAGCAGGTTGAATCCCGCTTGATTGTTCAGCAGGCCAATGGTTGGCGCATGAAGCAGGGGCCCATGGGGCCAAGAGCGCTGCCCCCTTTGGCCAAGCCGGGCTGGACTTTGCTGGTGCAAGGCGTGGACATGCATGACGCGGGCGCGCATGCCTTGCTGCAGCAGTTCCGTTTTGTTCCTGATTCGCGGCTGGACGACCTGATGATCTCGTATGCAACGCCTGGCGGCGGCGTCGGTCCGCACTTTGACAGCTACGATGTGTTCTTGTTGCAAGCCAGCGGACAACGGCGCTGGCGGATAGGGCGGCAAAAGGACCTGACGCTGCAGCCGGGCGTACCGCTCAAGATATTGCAGAACTTTGAACCGGAAGAAGAGTTTGTGCTTGAGGCGGGTGACATGCTTTACCTGCCGCCTGGCTATGCGCATGATGGCATCGCCGAAGCGGCGGTTTGCAGCGACGGCAAGCCCGCTGACTGCATGACTTATTCCGTGGGTTTTCGGGTCCCGAGCCGAAGTGAACTGGCCGCCGAATTGCTGCGCCGCCTGGCTGAGTTTTCAGAAGACGAGGAAGAAGCCCAAGCCAGTGGTGAAGGCCGGCGTCGGGCCGGACGTCCACCGCGCCTGTACCAGGACCCCGGTCAGGCCGCAACCGCGACGCCAGCCGAGTTGCCGGCCACGCTGGCCGCCTTTGCCGGGCAGGCCGTGCTGGATGCGCTGAAGGATCCGCTGGCCCTTAACTGCGCGCTGGGCGAGTACATGACGGCACCCAAGCCCACGGTCTGGTTTGACGAGCCTGTGCAAGGATGGTCTGAGGAGGCCGCAAAATCCGGCCAAAGCAGTATTCATCTGGATGCACGTACCCGGATGATGTATGACGGTGATCATGTGTTTATCAATGGCGAAAGCTACCGCGCCAAAGGCGCCGATGCCCGTTTCATGCGCCTTCTGGCGGATCATCGCAGCCTGCTGCCCCAAGAGTTGCGCAAGGCCAGCGCAGCGGCGTTGGCGCTGCTGGACGACTGGCATGGCGCCGGCTGGTTGCGGCAGGATTTGCCTGAACTGCCGGGTGCCGATTACTGACTGCTGATGCCTGGGCGGCGCTAATTTAACGAAAAATCAGGCCAGGCCAACGGGAAAACCGCATGGATGCTCAACCACCAACCCCCGCTTTGCCTGCTGCCTTGTTCGAAGGCCGATTTGGCGGCCGCAGCGAATTTACAGAACTGATTCGCCAGGCCTTGGGTATCGCTGCTCTGAAGGGATGGCGTGAAGTCATTTGGTGTGACCCCGACTTTGCAGACTGGCCTCTGGGCGAGCGCGCCGTGGCCCAGTCCCTCCACGACTGGTCCAAAGCCGGGCGCAAGCTCACGATACTCGCAAAAAACTACGACGAGGTGCAGCGAAGGCACATGCGCTTTGTAACCTGGCGGCGAACCTGGTCGCATCTTGTGGAATGCCGCGCAATGGGCACGAGCCCCGCCGTTGACCTGCCCAGCGCACTTTGCGGACCTGCCTGGGCCTTCGAGCGAACAGACCTTCAGCGGTGTACCGGCATTGCAAGCGCTGAGGCGGTTAGTCGCGTTGCCTTGAAGGCTCGGTTGAATGCGTTGTTGCTGAAAAGTGTGCCTGCGTTTCCTGCGACGACCCTGGGGTTGTAGCTGGGCGCCCGGCATGAACCAGCGGGCGCCTCAAACATGTTGGCCGCCAAATCGATTTTTTGATGTGTGTTGGCGGGTTGTGGTTTTTTGGAACTACTTGCGTGGGTGTCCATCTAAGGGTTTTCATGCTTGCATGATCCGACATATAATTTGTGGCTGGGTAGAAAGAGGTCGAATTCTTTCCCTGGTCAAAACATAACTTGAATTTTGGTTTGGGTTTCTTTTGACAAACTCCGGAAACAGTTTTCTTAATTCATCAAGGATCTAAAAATGAACAAATCACTCGTTATGGCAGCAATCGTTGCCGCTGTTGCCCTGGCTGCATGCGGTAAAAAAGAAGAAGCACCTGTTGTTGTGACGCCAGCTCCGGTTGTGGTGGTTCCTGCTGCAGAGCCTGCTGCAGCTGATGCTTCTGCCGCTGCAGCTTCCGCTTCCGATGCAGCTGGTTCCGCCGCTGCCGCCGGCGCTGCTGCTGCTGCTGCCACCGACGCAGCTGCATCCGCTGCCAGCGACGCAAAGAAGTAATCACTTTGTGATTCATGAAAAAGCCGCCTCCGGGCGGCTTTTTTGTGCCTGCTGCTATTTGGCTATTTGGCTATTTGCGGATCCGCGGGACTTGAACCCAGCCCGTTGTCTGCGCCAGGTCTAGACTGAAAGCCAGCGTGTGCCGCTGCCTGCATCGGCAATCGTGACTTCGGTCATGCTTCCGAGTGCGTCCGCCATGGCTTGATAGGCGAGGTCCGGGCGGTTATTTTGCTCGCTCAGGTGGGCTGTTACCAGGTGCTTGAGCCCTTCGTGCGCCAAGGACTGGGCAATCGCCCCGGCCGCATGGTTCGACAAATGGCCGTACTTTCCGCCGACGCGGCGCTTCAGGAAAGGCGGGTAACTTGACTGTGCCAGCAGGTCGCTGTCGTGATTGCACTCGAGCAGCAAAGCATTGCAATGCTCCAGATGGGCCAGCAGGTGCGCCGTGGCGTGGCCGAGGTCGGTCAGAATTCCCAGTTTTGCCGCGCCGTCGGTGCAGCTTAGCTGCAATGGCTCCCGGGCATCATGGGGCACCGTAAAAGGCATGATCTGCAGGTCACCGAGGTCAATCGCTTCGCCGTCGCGTGCGGTGTGCAGCAGGCCGCCGAAGTCAGGCGAGCCTATGCCTTCGTAGGTGCCGCTGCTCATCCAGACCGGCACCCCATGGCGGCGCGAAAACTGGCGTGCACATCCGATGTGGTCGCTGTGCTCGTGCGTGATAAAAATGGCATCGATGTCTTCATCGGCCAAGCCCGCGCCAGCCAGTCGGACAGACAACTGCTTGAGTCCAAGGCCGCAATCCACCAGGAGCCGAAGGGGCCTGCGGCTGCTGACTTCTACCAGCGTGGCGTTACCGGTGCTGCCACTGCCCAGGCTTTTAAACCTCAGCACGGCGGCCTGCGCGGATATAGCGATTCAAATAGACCTGCGCTTACTTCAGGTCGTCAGCAATCACCTGAACAATGCGTTGCGCATTGGCGGACGATTCAGGCACACCTTGCTCGTTCAGAACGGACACTGTGGTGTTTTCGCCCTGGCTCTTGAGCGTGATACGGTACTTCAGCGGCTTTGCTGCGGGTGCTGAGCCGCTGAACAGTTTGCTGAAGAAGCCAGCTTCGCGCTTGTCGGCCAAAGGCTCCACGTAACGCACGAAGTAGGTGCCCTGGCTGCGGTCACGGTCTTCCACTGTAAAACCCGTGCGGTCCAGCGCCAGGCCGACCCGGCGCCAGGCGCGCTCGAATCCTTCATCGATCTGCACGACGGGCAGGTTGTTCACCGCGGCGACGCGGGATGTTGGCTTGCTCGGAACACCCGCAGCTACGAGCGCTTTCGATTGTTCCTGCGTCACGCCCAGCTTGACCATGAGGCGGCGCAGAAATTCGGCCTCCAGCTCCGGGTCGGCCGGACGTGGTTGCCAGATCGTGCCGTCACCCGTGCCACCGCTTTTTCCGCCAGTCACCACTTCGACCATACCGCGATGGCTGATGTAGACCTCGGTGCCACCGTCCGGCCTGCGTTCGAGGCGGGTGCGAAACTTGTCACGCTCCCCGGTGGAGTAAACGCTGTCCAGCAATTTACCCAAGGTGTTGCGGATGAAGTCCTGCGGCAGCTTGGCCCGGTTTTCGGCCCAGTCTGTTTCCATGATGCCGAGGTTTTCCTGGTCTTGCGCCAGCAAAAATCCGCTCTCAAGCCAGAACGTACGCACGGGGTCCCAGAGCTTGTCTGCAGGCCGGTTGATCACCAGCCAGCGCTGCGAGCCCGCGCGCTCGACCCGTACGTCGCCCACCGTAGCGGCTGCGGTGCCAACGGTCTGGGTCGGCTGGCCCACCTGGTAGCTGCTTGCCGAGACCGCCGCACCGGGAACGACGTAGCGGGTTTCGCGGGTCAACTGGGTCAGGTCGGGCGGAATATCCAGGGACGGTGCTTTGGAGCCGCTCGTTTTGTAGTCGACCCGTTCGCCTTCCATGACGTCTTTGAGGGTGGAGCAGCCCGCCAGCAAGCTGACGGCAAGAACC
Source organism: Polaromonas sp. (assembly GCA_030650875.1). Taxonomy (GTDB): domain Bacteria; phylum Pseudomonadota; class Gammaproteobacteria; order Burkholderiales; family Burkholderiaceae_C; genus Polaromonas. The sequence goes on along the minus strand of JAUSDK010000174.1, from coordinate 4,480 downwards.
GCAGACAGCGCGGCTGCGCTTTGGACTTTCGTCAAGGCGGAGCGCTCGGAGAAAGTAGGTGTCGTCGTCGGCAATGTCTTCACGTGGTGTTCCTTAAAAATCAGATCAGGCCGCAGGTACGCAGGGCGTTTTCCACGGCCGCTTCATTCGACGTTTCCAGCGGTGTCATGGGCAGGCGCAACGTGCCACCGCACAACGCCATGCGGGTCATGGCCCATTTGACGGGAATCGGGTTGGCTTCGATAAACAGGTTTTTGTGCAGTGGCAGCAGCCTGAACTGCAATTCCATGGCGCGTTTGACGTCGCCTGCCACCGCCGCCATGCACAACTCGTGCATGAGCCGGGGCGCAACGTTGGCGGTCACGCTGATGTTGCCTTGTCCGCCGCAGAGCATCAGGGCAACGGCGGTCGGGTCGTCGCCGGAGTAAACAGCAAAACCCTTGGGGACTTCCTTGATCAGCCATTGCGCGCGCTCGATGTTGCCGGTGGCTTCCTTGATGCCCACAATGCCGGGCACCTGGGCCAGGCGCAGCACGGTGGCGTGCTGCATATCGGCGACGGAGCGGCCGGGAACGTTATACAGCACCGTGGGTAAATCCCCCACGGCCTCGGCAATTGCCTTGAAGTGCAGGTACTGTCCTTCTTGCGTGGGCTTGTTGTAGTAAGGCACGACCTGCAGCTGGCAGTCGGCGCCCACCTGCCTGGCAAACCGGGCCAGCTCAATCGCTTCCGCGGTCGAGTTGGCGCCGCAGCCTGCCATGATGGGCACGCGCTTGCCAGCCTGCTCGACCGAGACGCGGATGATTTCGCAGTGCTCGTCGACATTGACCGTGGGCGACTCGCCGGTGGTGCCGACCACGCCGATGCAGTCAGTGCCCTCGGCGATGTGCCAGTCCACCAGTTTGCGCAGGGTGGGGTAGTCCACGCTGCCGTCTTCATGCATGGGGGTTGCCAATGCAACGATGCTGCCTGTAATGGTTTTCATGTCTTTGGGTCTGGTTGAGGGGCCGGATACTGGCGGTTAGATCAGCGTGGCGGGCCAATCCTGCATTCTACTCAGTGCGCCAGGCCTGGCGCTAGCCGGACAGCGGGCTGTCGTCGTCGATGCTGGCCAGCAGGCGTTGGCGGCCCGATAGTACGTGTCGTTCGGCGGCTGATTTTGCCTTGGTCTTGGCGCCTTTGATGATGGCCTCATAGATAGACCGGTGTTCGATGTTGGAGCGCCGCATGTTGCCGGGGGAGTTGAAGTAGCGCCGCCTGAACAGGTGCAGCTCCTTGACATAGTCGTCATACGTTTCATGGGCCCGCTGGTTGTTGGACAGGCGCAGGATCAGCGCGTGAAACTGCAGGTTCAGGTCGTAATAGCGGTCGGCGTCTTCGGCGTCGCAGGCAGCATCCATCTGGGTGAGCAACTGCTCGAATTGCTGTTTGTGCTCTTCATGGGCATGTTCGGTTGCACGTTCGGCGGCAAATCCGAAGACCAGTGCGCGCAAGTCGTAGATCTCCAGCATCTCGCGGACCGAGATCTGCCGCACAAACACGCCGCGGTTGACCACCGCCTTCACGAGCCCCAGGCCAGTAAGCATGCGAATGGCTTCGCGGATGGGGCCGCGGCTGGTCCCCATGCGCAGCGCCAGCGCCGCCTCATTCAGGCGTTCGCCGGGCTTGAGCGCGCCCGTATAAATCAGGTGCTTGAGCTCATCCGCAATGAAGAGCGGGAGTCCCTGCTCGGGCTTTTCTTTGGGTGAAGTCATGGCTTTAAGGGCCGGTTGCGCCCGGTATGAGTGCATGAAACAGGCAGGTGGATGGTAACTGAAAGAAGCATTGGACGGCACTTGACCTGAAAATGTGTCATCTATTTTTAAAAAAGTGTTGACACTTTTTGCATTGAGAGATGACACTTGCGTTTTGTTTTTATGTTTTTTCTGGATTTCAAACATGCCTCACATGCCTGCATCTTCTGCACTCCAGCGCTTTCGCGTGGTGGATCTCACCCAGGTCCGGGCCGGGCCGACGGCCTGCCGCCAACTGGCCGACTGGGGGGCGGATGTGATCCAGGTCCAGATGCCCGAGCACATGCGCGGCGATGACACGCTGGGCGGGCAGGAAGGCTCGGACTACCAGTACACGCACCGCAACAAGCGCTCGATCACCCTGAACCTCAAGGAGGCCGAGGGCATCAGCGTCCTCAAGCGCCTGATTGCCGGCGCGGACGTGGTGGTGGAGAACTTTCGTCCCGACGTCAAGTTTCGCCTTGGCATCGACTACGAAACCCTGCGCGTGGACAACCCGCGCCTGGTCTATGCCAGCATTTCGGGGTTTGGACAGTCGGGTCCGCTGGCCGGGCGCCCTGGCTTTGACCAGATCGCCCAGGGCATGGGCGGGCTGATGTCCGTGACCGGCCTGGCCGAGCAGGGGCCGATGCGCGTGGGCATCCCGATTGCCGACCTGTGCGCCGGCATTTTTGCGGCCCAGGGCATCCTGGTGGCCCTGCTGGAGCGGGAAAGCTCCGGCAAGGGCCAGTGGCTGCATACCTCGCTGCTGGAGTCCATGGTCTACATGATGGACTTTCAGACCTCGCGCTGGCTGATCGATGGTGAAATCGCCACCCAGGCGGGCAATTTTCACCCCACCAGCATCCCGACCGGGGTGTACAAGGCGCGTGACGGTTATATGAACATAGCGGTGTTCGGCTCCAAGATATGGGAGCGTTTTTGCGACATCATGGGCGCACCGGAGTGGGTCAGCGATGAACGCTACAAGGACAAAAAAGGGCGCTCGGTCAATCGCGATTCGCTCAACGCCGAAATCAACCGGCGACTGGCCGCGCAGGACCGCGCCTACTGGATCGAGCGCATGAACGCGGGCGGCGTCGCCTGCGGCCACATCAGCAATATGAAGGAGGTGTTTGAAGAGCCGCAGATTCAGCACCTCGATATGGTCAAGGACGTGGTGTCCACTCATCTTGGCGCACAGCGGCTGGTCGGCCAGCCCATGCAACTGGAGCGCACGCCCAGCACGATTGCCCGTGCCGCCCCGCGCCGGGGTGAGCATACCGAGGAGGTCCTGGGTGAACTGGGCTTGAGCGCCGCAGACCTGGCGCGCATGAAATCAACTGGAGTGTACTGATGACAACGACAAGCTATGAATCCCCCACCGAACGCGTGCAGACCTGGCTCGATGCCTCCACGCTGCATATCCGCTTCAATAACCCGGCACGCCACAACGCCTTGTCGGTGGACATGTGGGAGGCCGTTCCCGCGCTCCTGAGCCAGGCGGAATCTGACGAACGGGTGCGGCTGGTGGTGTTTTCGGGCGCCGGAGAAAAGTCATTTGTGTCCGGCGCTGATATCTCGCAATTTGAAGACATGCGCGCCGCTCAGGAGGCGGTGACACGCTACGAGCACATGGCGGAAAACGCGCTGATGAGCATTCTTGACTTCAGCAAGCCCACGCTCGCGTGCATCCGCGGATATTGCATCGGCGGCGGGGTGAACGTGGCGATTAGCTGCGACATCCGCATTGCCTCCAGCGACTCGGTATTCTCGATTCCCGCAGCCCGGCTGGGCCTGGGTTACCGTTATTCGGCCATGAAAAATCTGGTGGACCTGATCGGTCCCGGCGCCGCCAAGGATTTGTTTTTCACGGCGCGCAAGATTGACGCCAGCGAGGCCAGATCGCTGGGGCTGATTTCCCGCGTGTGCGCGCCCGAGCAACTGCCTGCCCTGCTGGCAGAGTACACCTCTGCGATGGAGGTCAATGCGCCGCTGACGATTCGCGCGGCCAAGGCCATCACGGCTGAAATCCTCAAGCCTTCGCCCGACCTGGACCGGGCGCTGTGCCAGCAACTGATCCGAGGCTGCTTTGACAGTGCCGACTATGCCGAGGGCCGCAAGGCCTTCATGGAAAAACGCAAGCCCGTCTTTACCGGGAAATAAGCACGCTTCACACAAGCACGCTTCATTCAGTCTCAACCGAACAGATAGAAAGAACCATACCCATGCAGTCTTACTGGATGAAGATGACCGGGGACCAGGCCGAACTGGAATTGCGCGATGTCCCCCAGCCCGAGCCTGGCCCGCAGCAGGTGCTGGTGCGCCTGCACGCGGCCAGCCTGAACCGGGGCGAGTTCATTGCCGGCCATGGGCTGCACGGCAAATCGGGCACCGCCAAGGCCGTGGGGGCCGAGGGGGCAGGCGAGGTGGTCAAGCTGGGTGCGGGCGTCAGCAGCCTGAAGCTGGGCGATCGGGTGATGGGCCGCTGTCCGGGGGCCTTTTCAGAATATGCCGTCATGGATTTGCGCGAAGCCATGTTGATGCCGGAGAACCTGTCGTGGGAACAGGCGGCCAGCGTTCCGCTGACCTTTCTGGTGGTTTATGACATGCTGGTACTGCAGGGCCGCCTGGCTGCCGATGAATGGCTGCTGATCAATGGCGTGTCGTCCGGGGTGGGTGTGGCCGCCTTGCAAACCGCCAAGGCC
>JAUSDK010000160.1 GCA_030650875.1 Polaromonas sp. | reverse complement strand
CCCTCCACCAGCCCGGCCAATGCGTCCTGGTCGTTTGACCGCAAGCTCGCGGCCTGGCGCGAGGTTTTTGAAAAACAGGGATTGATTTGATGTCGAAAAAAGAAACGGCGAAAGCCGCCGCAGACCTTCCAGAGGTCAATTTCTCGGACTATGGCGATGTGCGCTTTCTGCACCTGGGCAGCGAGTGGGTGCAGGGCTCCATGCTGCGCGACGCGCCCTATGACATCGAGCTCGAATATGTGCAGCGCATGATGGCGGGGCTGCTGTTCATCGATGCGGCGTCGGTGGCCAAGAAGCACGCGATGCAGCTGGGGCTCGGGTCGGCCGCGCTGACCAAGTTCTGCTACAAAAAGCTGCGCATGAAAACCACGGCGATTGAAATCAATCCGCAGGTGGTCACCGCATGCCGGGTCTGGTTCAAGCTACCGCAGGACGATCTGCGCTTGCGCGTGATCGAGGCCGATGCCGGCCTGGAGATCCAGAAACCGGAGCACCAGGGTACGGTCGACTTGCTTCATGTGGACCTGTATGACGAAGAAGCTGCCGCGCCGGTGCTGGACGATGCTGATTTTTATGCCCATTGCCGCGACTTGCTGACGGAGGGCGGCGTGATGACGGTTAATCTGTTTGGCCGCGACTCCAGCTATGTCGAGTCGCTGACCCGCATGGCCGAGGCCTTTGGCCCCGAGTCGGTGTGGGCCTTCAGTCCGACGCGGGAAGGCAATACCGTGGTGATGGCTCAGCGCGAGCCGACGCGACCGGAGCGCGCCGATTTGCTGGCGCGCGCTGGGGTGATTGAGTCGCGCTGGGATTTGCCGGCCAAAAAGTGGCTGCGGATTTTCAAGCCCGTGGCCTGAAGTCCGCCTCAAGGTAGTGGGATGCATGCGGTACAGTGCCTCCCATGAGTGCTGTGCTGCCCCCCCCAAACCCCAAGGACCTTCAGACGCCCCGGCGCCACGCCGGTCCACTGGACTGGCGCCAGTTGGTGGAGTGGCTCAGCCAGGACGGGGTCATCAGCAACGCCGAAGCCGGGCGCACGATTGCCCGCTGTGCCCAGGTGCAAAGTGCCCAGCACCCCTTGATTCGCCTGGCCAGCGTCGGCATCACGCGCCTGGCCGACGGCAAGCCGCTGGACATTGAAACCATTGCCCAATGGCTGGCCAGTCGCGCCGGCCTGCAGTATTTGCGAATTGACCCGCTCAAGGTGGATGTGGGCAAGGTGGCCGACACCATGTCGGCGGTCTATGCCGAGCGGCACAAGGTGTTGCCGGTTCAGGTGACGCCGCACGAGGTGGTCATTGCCACGTCCGAGCCTTTTGTGACCGACTGGGTCGCCGAGGTGGAGCGCCAGTCCAAACGCCGTGTGCGCCTGGTGGTGGCCAATCCGCTGGACGTCGCCAAGTTCACGGCCGAATTCTTTGCGCTGGCCAAGTCCGTCAAGGCCGCGCTCAAGTCGGGCAGTGGTACGGGTACCGCCAGCTTTGAGCAACTGGTGGAGCTCAACCGCAGCAACAAGCCGCTGGACGCCAACGACCAGGGCGTGGTGCAGGTGGTGGATTGGCTCTGGCAATATGCCTTTGACCAGCGCGCCAGCGACATTCACCTGGAGCCGCGGCGCGAGCAGGGCGTGATCCGCTTTCGCATCGACGGCGTGCTGCACCCGGTGTACCAGTTGCCCATGGGCGTGCATAGCGCCATGACGGCGCGCATCAAGCTGCTGGGCCGCATGGATGTGGTTGAAAAACGACGCCCGCAGGACGGCCGTATCAAGACCCGCAATCCGCGTGGCGACGAGGTGGAAATGCGCCTGTCGACCTTGCCCACGGCCTTTGGTGAAAAAATGGTGATGCGTATTTTTGACCCCGACACCACGGTCAAGAATCTCGACGCGCTGGGCTTTTCGTCGCACGACGCCGAGCGCTGGGAGCAGCTGGTCAAAAAGCCCCATGGCATTGTGCTGGTCACCGGCCCGACCGGCTCGGGCAAGACCACCACGCTGTATTCGACGCTCAAGCGGCTGGCCACCGAAGAGGTCAATGTCAACACCATTGAAGACCCGATCGAGATGATCGAGCCCGCGTTCAACCAGACGCAGGTCCAGCCGCACCTGGATTTTGGCTTCCCCGAGGGGTTGCGTGCCCTGATGCGGCAGGACCCGGACATCATCATGGTGGGGGAAATCCGTGACCTGCAAACGGCAGAAATGGCGGTGCAGGCCGCGTTGACCGGGCACCTGGTGTTCAGCACGCTGCACACCAACGACGCACCCTCGGCGGTCTCGCGCCTGATGGAGCTGGGCGTGCCGTCCTACCTGATCAATGCCACTTTGCTTGGCGTGCTGGCGCAGCGGCTGGTGCGCACCCTGTGCAACCAGTGCCGCGAGCCGGACGAAAGCACCTCGCGGGAGACGCTGGCAGAACTGGTCAAGCCCTGGCAAGTGAGCGGCGGCTATCGGCCCTACAAGGCGCTGGGCTGCGTGGACTGCCGCATGACCGGCTTTCGCGGCCGCATGGGCCTGTACGAGTTACTGGTCGTGACAGAAGGTTTCAAGGAGAAGGTGTCTAAAGAGCCCAGTATTGATGCACTGCGCCGGCAAGCCATTGCCGATGGCATGCGTCCACTGCGGCTGGCGGGTGCCCGTAAGGTGGCGGAAGGCGTCAGCACGGTAGACGAAATTCTGGCTTCGACGCCGCCGCTGTCCTGAGGCCTTTCGGGGCGCCCATGTGGCAGGGGTAAACCCGATGTAAGTGAAAGCCACATGGTCGGCACGGGTCTTTGAATGCAGAATCCATCGATT
>JAUSDK010000156.1 GCA_030650875.1 Polaromonas sp. | reverse complement strand
GGCGACGGGCACGGCGGTGCCTGGCACCGGGCGCTGCGCCAGTCGCTGGGCAACTTGCTGCGCAACCCGATGGTGCTGGGGCTGCTGGCCGGCCTGCTGGTGTCGCTGCTGGGCTGGCAGCTGCCGTCGCCGGTGGCGCGCACGGTCACGCTGTTTTCCCAGGCCAGCGGGGCGCTGTCGCTGTTTGTGATTGGCGGCGCGCTGGTGGGGCTGCAGATTCAGGGCCTGCGGCGCCAGGTGGCGCAGATCGTGGCGGGCAAGCTGCTGCTGCATCCGCTGGCGGTGCTGGCCGTGCTGCTGCTGTGCGAGGCCGCTGGCATGCTGCCGCTGGAGCCGGCAATGCGCGTGGGGCTGGTGCTGACGGCGGCCATGCCGATGCTGGGCATTTACCCCATCCTGGCGCAAAAGCATGGGCAGGAGGGGCTGGCGGCGGCGGCGCTGCTGGGGGCGACGGTGGTGTCGTTTGTGTCGATCAGTGTGCTGCTTTGGGTTTTTCAGCAGATTTCGGGTTGGGGGCGCTGATTTTTTGCTTGGGTTGGCGCAGTGGCCTTTAGTGGGGCTGTCACTTGTTTGATCTCGTGCTGGCTTGGCTGTGTTGGGCTGGCCGGGAGTCGCCCGGCCAGCCCAGGCCAGCAAAGCCAACACACGACCAAACAAGGAGCAGTGCCAAGGTTAGCCCACGACCACGCAGCCCCGCCAGTTCATCACTCAGCAGATCAATCCGCCCGTACCCGCCCCGACCCAATCACCGGCTTCCATCGGGCAATCTCCGTCTCGATCAGCTTGCCAAACACCTCGGGCGTGCCCGGCGTGGCCACCGCCCCTTCGGCTGTCAGGCGCGACTTGAGCGCGGGCGCGTTGAGCGCCTGGTTGATCTGGTCGTTGAGTTTGGCGACGATCTCGCGCGGCGTGCCGGCCGGGGCCACCACGCCATACCACTGGTCTGCCTCAAAGCCCTTGTAGCCGCTCTCGGCCACGGTCGGGACCTCTGGCAGGGCGTCGAGCCGCTGTGGGCTGGACACCGCCAGCGCGCGCAACTGGCCGTTCTTGAGCTGGCTCATGACAGCTGGCGCGCCGGTGAACAGCACCTGGATCTGGCCGCCCATCAGGTCGGTCACGGCCGGTGCGGTGCCGCGGTAGGGAATGTGCAGCAGCGACGTGCCGGTCTGCAGCTTGAAGTATTCGGTGGCCAGGTTGGCGGCGCTGCCGTTGCCGCCCGAGCCGTAGTTGAGCTGGCCGGGTTTGGCCTTGGCCAGCGCCACCAGTTCCTTCAGGTTTTTGGCCGGCACGGCGGGGTGCACCACCAGCACGTTGGGCACGCGCGCCACCCAGGCGACCGGCGCGAAATCCTTCACCGGGTTGTAGGGCAACTTGGGGTAGAGGCTGGGGTTTACGGCCAGCGTGCCGATGTGGCCCATCAGCAGGGTGTAGCCGTCGGCGGGGGCCTTGGCCACCTTGTCGGCGCCTATGGCCCCGCCGGCGCCGGGCACGTTGTCCACGATCACGCTCTGGCCCCAGGCCCGGGTCAGTTCCTGGCCAATGGCGCGCGCCAGGATGTCGGTGCTGCCGCCCGGCGTGAACGGCACCACGATGCGGATGGGTTTGGACGGATAGGCTGCGGGCTGGGACTGTGCCGTGCCCAGTGCGCCAAAGAGGATGCAAAAAATGGCTGTAACCTTGATGGTACGGACGCGAGCGGCACTATTTTTCATGGTTATTTCAAGGGTGGTTGAGAAGTAATTTGGCGGTGCGCTGGATCAGCGCCAGCGTGGCCTGCTGCGTCAGGGTGGCGGGCCGCAGCGAACTGGTGACCAGCGACAGCCGCGTGCGCAGCGGCGGATCGCCAATCATGCGCACGCTGAACGCCGACGGCTTGATGGAGCTGGCCACGGCGTGGCGCGACAGCAGGGCGCAGCCGGCGCCGTCGGCCACCAGGTCCAGAATGGCGGACACACCGTCAATCTCCAGCGTAATCGTGGGCCGGCAGCCGATGCCCGCCATTTCGGCTTCCACCTGCATGCGAATGGCGTTGGGCCGGCTGGGAATCACCAGCGGCAGCCTGGCCACGTCCCGCAGCGCAATCGGCGGCGGCGGCGGGTCTTCCTGCAGGCCGGGCGGGCGCGCCTGCACCAGCAGCAGGTCCTCGTCGAGCAGCGGCGTCATCTCGATGCCGGCGGCGGGTTGGGCGTTGTACAGAACGGCAATGTCGAGCCGGCCGTTGAGTAGCCACTCCTGCATCACCGCAGACAGGCCTTCGCTGATGGACAGCCGGGCATCCGGCAGCTCATGGCGAAAGGCGCGCGTCAGCGGCACCGTCAGCACCCGGGCCAGCGTGGGCGGCAGGCCGATGGCCACGCGCCCTGCCAGCGAGCCGCGCACACGGCCCAGTTCTTCGCGGGCGCGCTCGACCTGGTGCAAGATGCCGCGCCCGTGGTCCAGCAGCAGCTTGCCAGCTTCGGTGGGCGTGGCGCCCCGGCCGTTGCGCACCAGCAGGCTTTGGTGCAGTTCGACTTCCAGCAGGCGCACCTGCCGGCTCAGGGCGGGTTGCGCCACATCGAGCGCAATCGAGGCGCGCGTGAAACTGCCGAGTTCGGCCACGCGCACAAAATATTCAAGTTGTTTAAGGTCCACGGCTGCAGTTTATCGGCATATCAAAGCCCGAGGTATTGGTATTTGTTCTAGCTGATAGTCGCGGCGCACCCTGTTGCCAAGCTTGATAAATCCAGACAATGCACTCTATTATTCGAACTTCGAGGACGACAAACCCATGACTTCCCAGACGGCCATTCCCTGCCTGTTGATGCGCGGCGGCACCTCCAAGGGTCCGTTTTTCAACGAAGCCGACCTGCCGGCCGACATTCCGACGCGCGACAAGGTCTTGCTGGCGGCGCTGGGCTCGCCCGACAAGCGCCAGATTGACGGCCTGGGCGGCGCCCATCCGCTGACCAGCAAGGTCGGCATTGTGCGCAAGAGCAGCACGCCCGGCGTGGACCTCGATTTTTTGTTTGCCCAGCTGCAGCCCGACAAGGACACGGTGGACACCGCGGCCAACTGCGGCAACATGCTGGCCGCCGTGGTGCCGTTTGCACTCGAAACCGGCATGCTGGCGGCGCAGGGTGACACCAGCATCTTTCGCGTGCTGACGCTCAACACCGACATGCAGTGCGACGTGACGGTGCAAACGCCGGGCGGCGAGGTCCAGTACGAGGGCGACGCGCGCATCGACGGCGCGCCCGGCACCTCGGCGCCCATCACCATCAACTTCCTGGACACCGCCGGCTCGGTGTGTTCCGGCCTGCTGCCCACCGGCCAGGTCAAAGACAGCATCACCGTGACCGGCGAGGGTTTTGAGCCGTTCACGCTGGACGTGACCTGCATTGACAACGGCATGCCGCTGGTGATCTTCAAGGCCAGCGACCTGGGCCGCACCGGCTATGAAAGCGTGGCCGAACTGAACGCCGACACCGAACTGAAGCAGCGCATCGAGGCGCTGCGGCTGCAGGTGTCGCTCAAGATGGGCCTGGGCGATGTCGCCAAAAAGAACTACCCCAAGATGACGCTGATCGCCGCGCCCCGGGGTGGCGGCAGCCTGACCACGCGCAGCTTCATTCCGCATGTCTGCCATGACGCGATTGGTGTGCTGGCGGCCGTCACCGTGGGTACGGCCTGCGTGCTCGACGGCTCGGTGACTCAGGGCATCGCCGTCATGCCGGCGGGCAATCCCAAGACGGTTTCGGTGGAACATCCGACCGGAGAATTCAGCGTTGAGTTGGGGCTGGACCCGGCCAACCCCCAAAACGTGACCCGCGCCGCGCTGCTGCGCACCGCCCGCCTGCTGATGCGCGGCGAGGCGATGGTGCCGCGCTCGGTGTGGTCGCCCAAGCCCTGATGCATTGAAGACAAAAAACTGGAGAACCCCATGAAGCAAGCCATGATCATTGACTGCCACGGCCACTACACCACGGCCCCCAAGGCGCTGGAAGACTGGCGCAACCGCCAGATTGCCGGCATCAAGGACCCGTCCCTTAGCCCCAAGGTCAGCGACCTGAAAATCAGCGACGACGAACTGCGCGAATCCATCGAGAACAACCAGCTGCGCCTGATGAAGGAGCGCGGCTCCGACCTGACCATCTTCAGCCCGCGCGCCAGCTTCATGGCGCACCACATCGGCGACTTCAACGTGTCCGCGACCTGGGCCGCCATCTGCAACGAACTGTGCTTTCGTATCAGCCAGCTGTTTCCCGACAACTTCACGCCCGCCGCCATGCTGCCTCAGTCGCCCGGCGTGGACCCGGCCACCTGCATTCCCGAGCTAGAAAAATGCGTCAGGGAATACGGCAATGTCGGCATCAACCTGAACCCCGATCCGTCGGGCGGCCACTGGACCAGCCCGCCCCTGAGCGACAAACACTGGTATCCGATTTATGAAAAGATGGTCGAGCACGACATTCCGGCCATGATCCATGTGTCCACCAGCTGCAACGCCTGCTTTCACACCACCGGCGCGCATTACCTGAACGCCGACACCACCGCCTTCATGCAGTGCCTGACCAGCGACCTGTTCAAGGACTTCCCGACGCTGCGCTTCCTGATTCCGCACGGCGGCGGCGCCGTGCCCTACCACTGGGGCCGTTTCCGTGGGCTGGCGCAAGAACTGAAGAAGCCCTTGCTCAGCGAGCACCTGATGAACAACATCTTCTTTGACACCTGCGTCTACCACCAGCCCGGCATTGATTTGCTCAACACCGTGATCCCGGTCAAGAACGTGCTGTTTGGCTCGGAGATGATTGGCGCGGTGCGCGGCATTGACCCCGAAACCGGCAACTATTTCGACGACACCAAGCGCTATATCGAATCGTCAAAGATCCTGAGCGACGACGACCGCTTCCAGATCTACGAAGGCAATGCCCGCCGCGTGTTCCCGCGCCTCGATGCAGCGCTCAAACTGAAAGGCAAATAAACCATGAGCTTGAACCTGAACCAGCTGGGCGTTGTGAAGCGCAACATCGTGCGCGCCGACAAGGCCGCCGTTGAAAAACTCTCGCGCTTTGGCGTGGCGACCATCCACGAGGCGATGGGCCGCGTCGGCCTGATGAAGCCCTACATGCGCCCGATCTACACCGGCGCCAAAATGTGCGGCACGGCCGTGACCATCTTGCTGCAGCCCGGCGACAACTGGATGATGCATGTGGCCGCCGAACAGCTGCAGCCCGGCGACGTGGCCGTGGCCGCCTGCACCACCGACAACTTCGACGGCTTTTTTGGCGACCTGCTGGCCACCTCGTTCCAGGCGCGCGGCGCCATGGGCCTGATCATTGACGCCGGTGTGCGCGACATTGACGAGCTGGAGAAGATGGGCTTTCCGGTGTTCAGCCGCGCCATCCACGCCAAGGGCACGATCAAGGCCACGCTGGGCTCGGTCAACATTCCGGTGGTCTGCGCCGGGGCGCTGGTCAATCCGGGCGACGTGGTGATTGCCGACGCCGACGGCGTGGTGGTGGTGCCCGTCGCCATCGCCCAGCAGGTGGCCGACGCCGCCGAGGCGCGCGAAAGCTTTGAAGGCGAAAAACGCGCCAAGTTCGCCGCCGGCGTGCTGGGCCTGGACATGTACAAGATGCGCGAGCCGCTCGAAAAAGCCGGCCTCAAGTACATCGACTGAACAGAAAGACTTTCCATGGAATTCACCAAAACCCCCGGCTGGCTCGATTGGTACACCGGCCCCAGCAAACCGCGCTTTCAGGTGCCTGCAGGCGCGGTTGATGCGCACTGCCATGTGTTTGGCCCCGGGGCAGAGTTTCCCTACGCGCCCGAGCGCAAGTACACACCCTGCGACGCGTCCAAAGCCCAGTTGTACGCCCTGCGCGACCACCTGGGCTTTGCCCGCAACGTGGTGGTGCAGGCCACCTGCCACGGCGCCGACAACCGCGCCATGGTCGATGCGCTGGTCAACGCCAATGGCAAGGCGCGCGGCGTGGCCACCGTCAAGCGCAGCGTGACCGATGAAGAGTTGCAGGCCATGCACGCAGCCGGTGTGCGCGGCGTGCGCTTTAACTTCGTCAAGCGCCTGGTCGACTTCACGCCCAAGGAAGAACTGATAGCAATTGCCAACCGCATCAAGCCGCTGGGCTGGCATGTGGTGATCTACTTTGAAGCCGTTGATTTGCCCGAACTGTGGGACTTTTTCACCACGCTGCCCACCGACGTGGTGGTGGACCACATGGGCCGCCCCGACGTGACCAAGCCGGTCGATGGCCCGGAGTTCGAGCTGTTCGTCAAGTTCATGCGCGAGCACCCCAACGTCTGGAGCAAGGTCAGCTGCCCCGAGCGCCTGTCCGTGACCGGCCCCAAGGCGCTGAATGGCGAGCAAAACGCCTACCAGGACGTGATTCCGTTTGCCAAGCGCATCGTGGACGAGTTCCCCGACCGCGTGCTGTGGGGCACCGACTGGCCGCACCCCAACCTGAAGGACCACATGCCCGACGACGGCCTGCTGGTCGATTTCATCCCGCACATCGCCACCACGGCCGAGTTGCAGCAAAAACTGCTGGTCACTAACCCGATGCGCCTTTACTGGCCGGAGGAGTTCTGAAATGTCACTTCAAAAAAACTACCTCGACGTTCCCGGTACCACGATTTTTGATGCCGAGCAAAGCCGCAAGGGCTACCACCTGAACCAGTTCTGCATGTCGCTGATGAAGGCTGACAACCGCGAGCGTTTCAAGGCCGACGAGCGCGCCTACCTCGACGAGTGGGCCATGACCGAAGACCAGAAGCAGGCCGTGCTGGCACGCGACCTGAACCGCTGCATTGCGCTGGGTGGCAACATCTATTTCCTGGCCAAGATTGGCGCCACCGACGGCAAGAGCTTCCAGCAGATGGCCGGCAGCATGACCGGCATGACCGAAGAGGAATACCGCGACATGATGATCGCGGGCGGACGTTCCGCCGAAGGTAACCGCGTGGTGGGCGAAGACGGCGATGCGCAGGCCCAGCACCAGCCCCAGGGCAAATCACATCAGAAAGCGAGTACCTGAATGGCCAAGATCACCGCCAGCGTCTACACCTCCCACGTCCCGGCCATTGGCGCCGCACTGGACCTGGGCAAAAACAACGAGCCCTACTGGCAGCCCGTGTTCAAGGGCTACGAGTATTCCAAACAGTGGATGAAGGACAACCAGCCCGACGTCATTTTCCTGGTCTACAACGACCACGCCACGGCCTTCAGCCTGGATATGATCCCGACCTTTGCCATCGGCACGGCGGCCGAGTTTGAGCCTGCCGACGAAGGCTGGGGCCCGCGCCCGGTGCCCAAGGTTATCGGCCACCCCGAGCTGGCCGCGCACATCGCGCAATCGGTGATCCAGCAGGATTTTGACCTCACCATCGTCAACAAGATGGATGTGGACCACGGCCTGACCGTGCCGCTGAGCCTGATGTGCGGCCAGCCTGAAGCCTGGCCCTGCCCGGTGATTCCGTTCGCCGTCAATGTGGTTCAGTATCCGGTGCCTTCGGGCCAGCGCTGCTTCAACCTGGGCAAGGCCATCCGCAAGGCGATCGAGTCGTTCGACAAGCCGCTCAATGTGCAGATCTGGGGCACGGGCGGCATGAGCCACCAGTTGCAAGGGCCGCGCGCCGGTCTGATCAACAAGGAATTCGACAACGCCTTCCTCGACAAGCTGATTGCCGACCCGGCCGCCGCCGCCGCCATTCCGCACATCGACTTCGTGCGCGAAGCGGGTTCCGAAGGCATCGAGCTGGTGATGTGGCTGATCGCGCGTGGCGCCATGGCCGACGTCGCCGGCGGCCCTGCGCCCAAGCTGATGCACCGCTTCTACCATGTGCCTGCATCCAACACGGCCGTCGGCCACCTGATTCTGGAGAACCAATAAATGAGCAAAACCATCAAAGTCGCGCTGGCCGGCGCCGGTGCCTTCGGCATCAAGCACCTCGACGGCATCAGGAACATAGCCGGCGTGGAAGTCGTCTCGCTGATCAGCCGCGACCTGGAAAAAACCAAAGAAGTCGCTGCCAAATACGGCATCGGGCATGTCAGCATCGACCTGGCCGATGCACTGGCGCTGCCGGAAGTCGATGCCGTCATCCTTTGCACGCCCACGCAAATGCATGCCGAGCAGACGCTGGCCTGCCTGCGGGCCGGCAAGCATGTGCAGGTCGAAATCCCGCTGGCCGATACGCTCAAGGGCGCCGAGGAAGTCGTGGCGCTGCAAAAAGAAACCGGCCTGGTGGCGATGTGCGGCCACACCCGCCGCTTCAACCCCAGCCACCAGTACGTGCACCAGCAGATCACGGATGGCAAGTTCAACATCCTGCAGATGGACGTGCAGACCTACTTTTTCCGCCGCACCAACACCAACGCGCTGGGCCAGGCCCGCAGCTGGACCGACCATTTGCTGTGGCACCATGCGGCCCACACCGTGGACCTGTTTGCCTACCAGTGCAACAGCCCCATCGTGCAGGCC
>JAUSDK010000151.1 GCA_030650875.1 Polaromonas sp. | reverse complement strand
CAGTGGGCCGCCCCGAGGACGGCATTGCCGCCGGCACGCGCTGGGCCGATGTGCCCGAAAGCTGGGAATGCCCGGACTGCGGCGTCGCCAAGGCCGACTTTGAAGTGGTTGAGATCTGATCCCTGGCGCTGAATGCCCGCTGCTTGCGCCAGTGTTTCCAGCTGGCGCCCTTCTACCTTGAATTGAAAGAGTCCGTGATGGCCCAACTTGCACTAGCCCCTTTACCTACCCCACACGGAGCGCACGCATGATGGCGCCGGTGATCGTGATTGGCGCCGGCCTGGCTGGCTGGACCACGGTGCGTGAATTTCGCAAACTGGACACCACCACGCCGGTGCTGCTGATCACGGCCGACAGCGGCGACTTCTACGCCAAGCCGTCGCTGTCCAACGCGTTGGCCCAGGGCAAGCTGCCCGCGCAGCTGGTCAGCACGCCGGCCGACAAGATGGCCGCTGCGCAGAACGTGACGCTGCTGCCCCACACCCGGGTCAGCGCCATCGACACGGCCGCAAAAACCATCACCACGCCGGCCGGCACGCAAGCCTACCGCCAACTGGTGCTGGCCACTGGCGCGCAGCCAATACGCGTTGCGGTGGAAGGCGACGCCGCGGACCAGGTGCTCAGCGTCAATTCGCTGCAGGACTTTGCCGCTTTCCACGCCCACCTGCAGACCGCCACCGGCCAGCCCGACCGGCATGTGCTGATCATGGGCGCCGGCCTGATCGGCTGCGAGTTTGCCAACGACCTGGCCCAGGCCGGCTACCGCGTCAGCGTGGTGGACCCCGGCGCTCGGGCGCTGGCGGCGCTGCTGCCCGAAGCGGCCAGCGGCGCGCTGCAGCAAGCCCTGGAGGCGCTGGGCGTGCGCTTTTACTGGGGCACCACCGTGCGCACCGTCCATGCCGCATCGGGTGCCAACGGGCTGGCGGTGACACTGGCCAGCGGCGAAGAACTCGCGGCCCATGGCGTGCTGAGCGCCATCGGCCTGCGCGCCGACACGGCGCTGGCCCAGGCGGCGGGCCTGCAGGTGGACCGCGCGATTGTGGTCAACACGCAACTGCAGACCAGTGCGGCGGGTGTGTATGCGCTGGGCGACAACGCGCAGTACGCCAGCGCGGCTTCGGCGCTGTCGGCGCACGGCTCGGCGCTGCCTTACGTCATGCCCATCATGGCGGCGGCCCGGGCGCTGGCGGCCAACCTGGCGGGCACACCGACCGCGCTGGCCTTTGCACTGATGCCAGTTTCCGTCAAGACGCCCGCGCTGCCGCTGGTGGTGGCGCCGCCCCAGCCCGGCACACCCGGCCAGTGGGACGCGCCTGCGCCGGGGATCTGGCAATGGATCGACGATGCGGGCCTGCAGCGCGGCTTTGTGCTGGCGGGCGCGCAAACAGCGCAGCGCATGGCGCAGTCCAAGCTCGTGACGCTTTAGCCCGGCTCCACGCGCTTGCCGCCTGAAAAGTCAAAAGCGCTGCACCTGTTTTGCGTAGACTTGTACTTGGGAGGGACGCTGCCGACGTCCTACAATCCCGAGACTTGAAAAAATTGACGGCCACCCCGGCCGTTCTGCTGGAGACTTTTTTTAATGCCAACACCCACCGCCACGACGACCGACAACCGTGAAGAAAAGCGTGCCGAGCTGCACCGCGCAGCGCTTGAGTACCATGAATTCCCGACGCCCGGCAAACTGGCCATCGCCGCGACCAAACAACTGACCAACCAGCGCGACCTGTCACTGGCCTACTCGCCCGGCGTGGCTGCGCCCTGCGAGGAAATCGTCAAGGACCCAAACGCTGTGTTCAAGTACACCAGCCGCGGCAACCTGGTGGCGGTGGTGACCAACGGCACGGCGGTGCTGGGCCTGGGCGACATCGGCCCGCTGGCATCCAAGCCGGTCATGGAAGGCAAGGCGGTGCTGTTCAAGAAGTTCGCCGGCGTGGATGTGTTCGACATCGAGATCGACGAAAAAGACCCGGCCAGGCTGGTCGACATCATTGCCGCGCTGGAGCCCACCTTTGGCGCCATCAACCTCGAAGACATCAAGGCGCCCGACTGCTTTTACGTCGAGCGCGAACTGCGCAAGCGCATGAAGATTCCGGTGTTCCACGACGACCAGCATGGCACGGCCATCACGGTGGGCGCGGCGATCCTGAACGCGCTCAAAGTGGTCGGCAAGGACGCCAAAAGCGTCAAGCTCGTGACCTCCGGTGCGGGCGCAGCCGCGCTGGCTTGCCTGAAGCTGCTGGTCAAACTCGGCATTCCGCGCGAAAACATCTTTGTGACCGACCTGGCCGGCGTGGTCTACGAGGGCCGCACCGAGCTGATGGACGAAGACAAGATCGAGTTTGCGCAAAATACCCCGGCGCGCACGCTGGGCGAGATCATTGAGGGCGCCGACATTTTCCTGGGTCTTTCGGCCGGCGGCGTGCTCAAAAAAGAGATGGTCCAGAAAATGGCGGTGCGTCCCATTATTTTTGCACTGGCCAACCCCACACCGGAGATCACGCCTGAAGAGGTCAAATTGGTGCGCGATGACGCCATCATGGCAACCGGCCGCGCGGATTACCCCAACCAGGTCAACAACGTCCTGTGTTTTCCCTACATCTTTCGCGGGGCGCTGGACGCCGGCGCATCAACCATCACCATCGAGATGGAAATTGCGGCCGTGCACGCGATTGCCGAACTGGCCCAGGCCGAGCAAAGCGAAGTGGTGGCGGCCGCTTATGCCGGCGAGCAACTGGCGTTCGGGCCCGACTACCTGATCCCCAAGCCGTTTGATCCGCGCCTGATGATGAAGATTGCGCCCGCCGTGGCGCAGGCGGCCGCTGACAGCGGCGTGGCCTTGCGGCCGGTGCAGGACATGGCGGCCTACCGCGAGCGGCTGCAAAGCTTTGTCTATGCGTCCGGCACCCTGATGAAGCCGATTTTCGCGGCCGCCAAGGCTGCCGCCCGCAAACGCGTGGCCTATGCCGAGGGCGAGGAAGAGCGCGTGCTGCGCGCCTGCCAGATCGTGGTGGACGAGGGCCTGGCACGGCCCACCCTGATTGGCCGCCCGGCCATCATTGCGCAGCGCATTGCCAAGTTTGGCCTGCGCCTGCGGGAAGAGCTCGACTACGACGTGGTCAACGTCGAGCAGGACCACCGCTACCGCGACTTCTGGCAAACCTACCACCGCATGATGGAGCGCCGCGGTGTGACGGTGCAGATGGCCAAGATTGAAATGCGCCGCCGCCTCACGCTGATTGCCGGCATGCTGCTGCAAAAGGGCGATGTCGATGGCCTGATTTGCGGCACCTGGGGCACGACGGCCCACCACCTGGACTATCTGGACCAGGTCATCGGCAAGCGCGAAGGCGTGAACACCTACGCCTGCATGAACGGCCTGCTGCTGCCGGGCCGCCAGGTCTTCCTGCTCGACACCCACGTCAACTACGACCCGACGGCTGAACAGCTGGCCGAGATCACCGTGATGGCGGCCGAGGAAATGCTGCGCTTTGGCATCAAGCCCAAGGTGGCCCTGCTGTCGCACTCCAACTTCGGCTCGTCCAACCAGCCCAGCGCCCTGAAGATGCGCCACGTGCTGGAGTTGCTGCGGGAAAACGCCCCCTGGCTGGAAGTCGACGGCGAAATGCACGGCGACGTCGCGCTGGACGCCGATGCGCGCGGTGCCATGATGCCCAACAGCACGCTGGCGGGCGAGGCCAACCTGCTGGTATTGCCCAACATTGACGCCGCCAACATTTCCTACAACCTGCTCAAGGTCGCCGCCGGCGGCAATATCGCCATTGGCCCGGTGCTGCTGGGGGCCAACAAGCCCATGCACATCCTGACCTCCACGGCCACCGTGCGCCGCATTGTCAACATGACCGCCCTCACCGTCGCAGACGCCAACGCAACCCGCTAGGCCAAACAGGGGCGACAAGGGCAGCAAGTGCTAACTTGCGCTGCCCTTGTCCCTAGCCCCCGTGCTGAAATTTTCAGCAAGCACTTGTTTTTTTAGCCCACATGCGGCAAACTACCCCTCTTGAAATTTAAGGGTTAACCCGAGAAATCGGCTGCTTGACTTCAGATTCAAAAACAAGGGATTTTCATGGTGCGCAAGGGGTGGAATTGGCGCACAGCCGTCATGGCTGTGCTGCTGGTCGTGTCGGCCAGCCTGAGCGGCTTCAGTCCCAGCGCAGTGCATGCCAAAGGCTCGTTTTTCGGGCCCCAGGTGGGCACGGTAGAAGCTGTTCAGTTGCCTCCCCAAGGGCGCCGCATGCTGACACTGATTTACGAGGGTGGGCCGTTTCGGCACGAGAAAGACGGTGTGGTGTTTGGCAACCGGGAGCGAATTCTCCCCATCAGCCAGCGCGGCTTTTACCGCGAGTACACCGTCAGAACGCCCGGTGAGCGTAGCCGGGGCGCCCGGCGCATTGTCTGTGGTGGTTTCAAACCCGCTGCCCCCGATGCCTGTTATTACACCGACGACCACTATGCGAGTTTTCGCAGAATCGTTCAGTAAATTGAACTGTGGTTGTTATTTTGAATTTTGACTTAAGAGAAAGAGAAGCGGAGATGGATACACCACTTCGTAAGGACCACGAAACGCCATTGCGCAAGCAGGGCGAAGCGCTCCTTCGTAAAAATGAAGACTCGCCCGTGCGCAAGCCGGACGAAACGCCTCTTCGCGGCGTGCGGCCCAACATCGTGCAGTCCATACGCGCCTTCCGCGTGCCTGAACTGCAAGAAGCCGCCACGCAGCTGAACCAGCACTTCCTGTACGCCAATCTGGGCAATGCCCAGAACAAGCAGGAAGTCCTGGACATGATTGCGGCGCAATACACCTTCCCGGCGCATTTCGGCAAGAACTTCGATGCGCTGTACGACTGCATGACGGACCTGGTTCACAAGTCCGGCCCGCAGCCCGGCTTCATCGTCGTGCTGGAGCAAATTCCGGCGCACGCTAAGTTTGACAAGGAAGCGCGCGAGCAACTGCTCGACATCTTCAGGGATGCCGCGGACTACTGGGCGGATCGCAAGATCCCGTTCAGATGCTTCTATTCTTTTCTGTAGCCCGCTCCCCAGACATTGGCCAAGGGGATCGGGCGAATGAGGCCCTGCAAGTAGTTTCAGAAGGCGATGAGCCTATGCCTACTGACAAACTGATCGATATATCGCCGATGGCGCTTCGCATGAGCAGCCCCTTCAACGCGGCGTACTGGCTCACCGCAGCCTGACATCCACGCTTCAGTTTGAAATCAAAAAAAGCCCGCTGGTCACAGCGGGCTTTTTTTATGCACCAATCGGGCGCGGGCCGCTACTTTTTACGCGCTGTCCGGGCTGGTCGCGACCTGCTGCGCCAGCGCCAGGTATTCGGCCACCGGCACTTCTTCGGCGCGCCGCTGCACGTCAAACGTGCCGGCAAAGTCACGCGCGGCAAGCCACTGGCCCAGCGTGTGGCGCAGCAATTTGCGGCGCTGGCTGAAGGCCACCCGCACCAGTTCGCTGAGTTGCCTGACATCGAGCGCCACCGGGTCGGCCCGTGGCACCATGCGCACCACGGCGCTGTTGACGCGCGGCGGCGGGTTGAAACTTTCCGGCGGCACGAACAGCACGTTTTCCATGGCGTAGCGCCACTGCAGCATCACGCTGAGCCGGCCATAGTCGCTGGTCGACGGCGCGGCCACCATGCGGTCGATCACTTCCTTTTGCAGCATGAAATGCTGGTCTTCAATCACGTCCACGGCATCGAGCAGGTGGAACAGGATGGGCGTGGAGATGTTGTAGGGCAGGTTGCCCACGACCCTGATTTTGGGCCGTCCGCCGCCGATATCTTCAGCCAGATGGACAAAATCCACGCGCAGCACGTCGGACTCGACCACGGTCAGCTTGGGGTGCTGGCGCAGCTGCTGCGCCAGGTCGCGGTCCAGCTCAATCACCGTCAGGTGGCCCAGCCGCTCGACCAGCGGCTGCGTCAGCGCCGCCAGGCCGGGCCCGATTTCCACCATGGCCTGGCCGGCCTGCGGTGCAATCGCGTCGACGATGCCTTCAATGATCAGCCGGTCGGTCAGGAAATGCTGGCCAAAACGCTTGCGCGGGATATGTTTCATTGAGGAGGCTCACGAAATTCCACATAGGCGCGGCCGCGCACGTCCTGCACCCAGGTGACAAAGGCTTCCTGCTGCTTTTTCTCGCGCAGCATGTTGCGCGCGATGTCGCGCTGCTCGCGCGCGGAGAGCTGGGTTTCACGCCGCTCCAGCACCTGCAGCAGGTGCACGCCAAAGCGCGTGACCAGCGGATCGGAGACCTGGTTGGGCGACAGGCTGTTCATGACCTTTTCAAACTCGGGCACGAACATGCCCGGATTGGCCCAGCCCAGGTCGCCGCCTTCCTTGGCCGAGCCGTCCTGGCTGCTTTCGCGCGCCAGTGCGGCAAAGTCGGCCTGGCCTGCCTGGATGCGCTTTTTAAAGCCGGCCAGTTTCTCGATCGCGGCGGCCTCGCTGAGTTGGGGCGTGAGCCGCAGCAGGATGTGGCGCGCACGGGTTTGCGTGATGGCGGCGTCTGGCATGCCCGCCTGCCTTTTTTCGACCACCTTCAGGATGTGAAAGCCGGCCGGGCTGCGCACTGGGCCGGCAAGCCCGCCTGCGCGCAGCGACTGCGTCGCGTCGACAAACAGCGGCGGATAGCGGTCTGCCGTGCGCAAGCCCATCTGGCCGCCATTGCTGCGCGAAGGCGCGCTGGAAAATTCGTTGGCGAGCGCCGCGAAGTCAGCGCCGCCGCGGGCCCGCTCAAGCACCTGCTGGGCTTTGGCCTGCAGCGCGGCGACTTGGGCGGGCGTGGCATTTTCAGGCACCGCCACCAGGATTTCAGCCAGGTTCAGGGCCATCGCGGACGGGTCGGCAGCGGTTCCCGCTCCGGCGCCGCCCTGCTGGTCGCGCAAAAACTGGTCGATTTCCTGCTCGCTCACCGTGACCCGGGAATCGACTTCGCGCTGGCGCAGGCGGGTCACCAGCAACTCGTCACGCAGTTCAGCGCGAAACTGGTTGTAGTCAATGCGGTCGGCTTGCAGCCGGCGGCGCAACTCTTCCACAGAAAGCTGGTTCTGGCGCGCGATGGACTCGACGGCGGCATCGACTGCGCTGTCCTCGACACGCAGTCCCGAGGCGCGCGCCATCTGCAGCTGCGCCTTGTCGCTGATCATGCGTTCGATCAACTGCGGCACCAGTTCGCTGCGGGGCGGCACCGCCGTGCCTTGCTGGAGCAGTTGCTGCTCGGTGCGCACCAGCTTGGCGCGCAGTTCGTTGTTGGTGATCGGCTCGGAATTGACCACGGCGACGATGAAATCAGCCGCGCGCTGCACGGACGCGCCCGTGCTGGCGGCAGGAACTGCGCGCTGCAAGCTGCCCGAAGGCCGCAGGCCCTGGGCCTGCGCGCCCATCAGGGGCAGCGCCAGCATTAGTGCCAGTGCAGCCGCCCGTGGCCGGGACGGAAAAAATCCGGTAGCAAAGCGTTGGTTAGTCATAAGTGGTAAAGCGGCTGGGCGCGCTGATGGTGTCCCGCAGGTTTTGATACCGCGGAACATTGGTTTTGAGAGTTTCCAGAGGGCTGGCGCCGACGCGCGAGAAGCCGACCATTTCAAGCTGGAACAAAATGCGGGTGTTGGACGTGGTGATGCTGTTTTGCGAGCGCTGAAGCACCACGCGGCCAATCCAGCAGCAGCCATCATATTCAATGCCCACCACCGCATCCACCAGTTTTTTGTCCAACACGCTGTAGTTCAATCGCCCGACGCTGTAGTAGCGCCCGCCGCCCTGACCCCGGCCAGGACCCAGATCCTGGCCTTTGTCGCCCCACAGGTCGTTGATAGGCCACTGCCAGCCAACGTCGATCTGCTTGCTGTCGCTGATGTTGGGGATGTTGCGCTGGTTCCGCAATGCGGCACTGATGACGCGGTAATCGCTGGGGTTGTAGCGCACGCCCAGCGAGGCGCGCTCGGACTGCCGGGTCTTGGGGTTGTACTGCACGGTGCCGTCAAACGACCACTGTGGCACCCAGTTGACCGATGCGCCGGCCAGCAAGTCGCTGATGCGGTCAGTGACAGGCAGACCACCGGGCAAAGTCACCTTCTGGTCTTCAAAGCGCAGGCGCTGGGCCACGCCCACGCGCACCGCCTCGGCACCGGTGGCGGGGTCAAGCAAGCGGGAGGTCAGGCCCAGCGTGAGCAAGTTGGCGTCTGAAATGCGGTCATTGCCGACAAAGGCGTTCTCGGTGAACACGGTCGCAAAATTGAAGCTGTTGGCGCCCGAGTCGTAGTTGGGCAGCCCGCTCTGGTCGCGGTAAGGCGTGCGCACATAAAAAGCGCGCGGCTCCAGGGTCTGGGTCAAGCTGCGGCCCAGCAGGCTGGCAGCGCGCTCATACTGCAACCCGCTGTCCAGGCTGAAGGTGGGCACCACCCGGGAAGCAGAGGTCGCGCCCATCATGGAGCCGCTGCTCAAGGCGCTGTCCAGCTGGTAGCTGGTGGCATGCAGTTGCACCTTGGGCGTGATGAAGCCGGCCGGCCAGAGCCACGGCCGGCTCACCTGCGCCAGGGTGAACGCCCGGCTGCCGTTGGGTTGCCTGGTCAGGCGCTGGTCGGCCGAAAAACGGGTGTAGTCGCCCGCCACCGACCAGTCAAAGCCGTCACCGAGGACGCCCAGGCCCGCCAGCGGCGCATCGACGCGGGTGTAGGCGGCGGTCAGCTGGGGCAGGCGGTCATAGGGCGGAACGATGGGTGCGTCCAGATCCTGCAGGGTTTGCCACTTCAGGGCGCGCGCCGTGGTGGAGAAAAACCCCTTGCCCCATGACACGGTCGCATCCTGGGGCAGCAGGCGCGGCGTGACCGAGCCGCTGGCAATCGGGAAATCACGCCAGTAGTTGTTGTCGCTGACGCGGTTCAGGTTCAGGGCCAGCCCCAGGTTGCCCACGGCCGGCAGCCCGCTGTTGATGACGCCAGTGTGCTGGTAGTGGTAGGACCAGCGGTCGCGGTCGCGCAACTGGTCCGAAGGCATCACGCTGGCACGCAGCTCGCCCTTGTAACCCGGCTCCAGATAGCGGAATTCGCCAGCCAGGTCAACGCCGCGCTTGCTCATGATGGCGGGTGAAAACGTCGCGTCGCGGTTGGGCGCAATGTCAAAGTAATAAGGCTGGCGAACTGAAAATCCGTCGACCGAACTCACGTTGAGCGTGGGCGGCAGCAGGCCCGACTTGCGCTTGTCACTGAGCGGAAAGCTGACCACGGGAAACGCCAGAATCGGCACGTTCTTGAAGCGCACCACCGCCCCGGTCGCCACCCCGACATCCTTGTCGAGGTCAAACGTGATGCTTCTGGCGCGCAGCTCCCAGGCTGGCTGCCAGCTTGCTTCGTTGCCCCGCTCGCAGGTGGTGTAGGTCACGCGCCGCGCCGTCAGGTGTTTGTCGTCAATGAAATCGACGCGCTCGGCCTGGCCATTGCCGCCATTTTTCAGGAAGCGGTAGGTCGGCGTGGTAAAAAAACCCTCGAAGCGGTCCAGCTGGATCTTCAGCTCGGGGCCTTCAAAGCGGTTGCCGGCGCGGTTGACGCGCACATTGCCCACGCTGGTCAGCAGGTCATCGGGCTGGTAGTACTCGATGCGGTCGGCGCGCAGCGAGGTCGCGCCGCGGCGCAGTTCGGCATTGCCTTCCAC
This sequence comes from Polaromonas sp., assembly GCA_030650875.1. GTDB lineage: Bacteria > Pseudomonadota > Gammaproteobacteria > Burkholderiales > Burkholderiaceae_C > Polaromonas. Next base: position 21,363 of record JAUSDK010000151.1, on the reverse strand, counting down.
CACGGTTTCCAGGTCGGGTCGCCCCGACAGCTTGTCGCCAAACACAAACGTGGGGCCGGTGTTTTCGGGTGCGTTGGACACTTCCTCGGCCAGCATGGGCGTGCTTTTGAGCGTGGCCGGGCCGGGCGCCTCGGCCGTTTCCGCCAGCGCCTGGGCGCGCGCAGGCCCGGCGCAGGCCAGGCCCAGTCCAGCGGAAACCGCCAGCACCAGAACCGCGCGAGCGACCGGGGAGAGAATAAAAGGCGAATGGGATGCGTGGCGCATCATTTATGTGAGATAAACCCGTTGGTAAAAGCAGGCCCGATTATCCATGACCCTCCCTTTCCCCCGCACCCTGCCTTGCGAGCGCATGGCAGCAACCCCCGCAAGAGCTCAAGAATCATGACCGCACCCCCCATTGCCTGGGCCGACCCGGCGCGCGCCAACGCCTTTCACCAGTGGCTGACGGCCCTGGCCCCGCAGCACGGACTGAACGCCGACAGCGTCAGGCTGGCCTCGGCCGATGCCAGCTTCAGGCGCTACTTTCGGGTCGACGCCGCCGCGCCGGCCGCATCAAAGAGTTACATCATCATGGATGCGCCGCCCGCGCAGGAAGACTGCGCGCCCTTTGTGCAGGTCGCGGCGCTGATGCATGAAGCCGGGCTGAGCGCGCCCCAGGTGCTGGCCTGGGATGAAACGCGGGGCTTTATGCTGCTGAGCGACCTGGGCAGCCAGACCATGCTCGATGTGATTGCGCCGCCGGCCGACGTGGCCGCCATTGCCCAGCCCGGCGCCGGGCATTTCGAGCTCTACATGGACGCGGTCGACGCGCTGGTGCGCTGGCAGCTCGCCTCAAAACCCGGCGTGCTGCCGGCCTATGACGACGCGCTGCTGTCGCGCGAACTGGCGCTGTTCCCAGAATGGTATGTGGGCCGGCACCGCGGCTTTGCGCTCGATGGCGGGCTGATGGGCAAGCTGGATCCGATCTTTGCCCAGATCAAGGCCAGCAACCTGGAGTCACTGGGCGGCGCGCGGGTGTTTGTGCACCGCGACTTCATGCCGCGCAATTTGATGGTGTCAAGCGCCGGCGAACTCGGCGTGCTCGACTTTCAGGACGCGGTCTACGGCCCGATCAGCTACGACATCGCCAGCCTGATGCGCGACGCGTTCCTGAGCTGGGAAGAGGATTTCGTGCTCGACATCACCGTGCGCTACTGGCAAAAGGCGCGCAAGGCCGGGCTGCCGGTGGGCGACGATTTCGGCGAGTTCTACCGCGCCGTTGAGTGGATGGGCCTGCAGCGCCACCTCAAGGTGCTGGGCATTTTTGCCCGCCTCACGCTGCGCGACGGCAAGCCCAAGTACCTGGCCGACGCACCGCGCTTCATCAAGTACGCCCGCAACACAGCCGCCCGCTACCGCCAGCTCGGGCCGCTGATGGTGCTGCTCGACGAGATTGAAGGCAACGAAACCCGCGTGGGCTACACGTTTTGATGCCAAATACGAAAAATACGCCTCCAGCCCCTTTAATACGGGCGCAAGCAGCTATTTATTTAATAGCAACCCCCGCAGCCCCGTGGACGGCCCGCCCATGAGCGCCCGCTTCTACGCCGACATCGCCCTCGTGCCCGGCACCTCGCTGGGCCTGCCCGAGCAGACCGCGCGCCATGTGCAGGTGCTGCGCCTGCAGCCGGGTGGACACATCACCCTCTTCAATGGCCGGGGTGCGCTGGAGGGTGAATTCGACGCCACCGTCGAGCGCATGGGCCGCAGCGATGTCGAGGTCGCCGTGGGCGCCTGGACCGCCACCGCGCGCGAAGCCCCACGCGCCATCCACCTGGCCGCCGTCATGCCGGCCAACGACCGCATGGACTGGTTGATCGAAAAAGCCACCGAGCTGGGCGCGGCCAGCATCCAGCCGCTGATGAGCGAGCGCAGCGTGCTGCGGCTCAAGGGCGAGCGCGCCGACAAAAAAGTCGCGCACTGGCGCGCGGCGGCCGCTGCAGCCTGCGAGCAGTGCGGGCGTAACCGGGTGCCGCTGATCCATGAGGTCGCCACGCTCGCTGACTGGCTCAAAGCCGGCGCCAGGGCTGGTGCGGCAGAGGCCGCCGGCACACGGCTGCTGCTGTCGCTGCAGCCCGGCACGCGCCCGCTGGCGCAGGCGACGGCCGGCAGCGGGGCGCAGGCCGCCTTCACGTTCCTGAGCGGCCCCGAGGGCGGACTGAGCCCGGCCGAAGAAGCCGCCGCCCTGGCCTGCGGCTTTGCACCCGTCACGCTGGGCCCGCGCGTGCTGCGCGCTGAAACAGCGCCTCTGGCCTGCCTGGCGCTGCTGACACTGACCTGAAACGACAAGAACCATGAACCGCAACCTCTGGCTGCTGGCGATCTGCCAGGGCCTGTTTCTCACCAACAACGTCACCTTCATCGCCATCAACGGACTGGTCGGGCTGAACCTGGCGCCGCTGGGCTGGATGGCCACCCTGCCGGTCATGGGCTATGTGGTGGGCGGCGCACTGTCGACCGGGCTGGTGGCGCGCACGCAGCGCCGCTTTGGCCGCAAGGCTTCGTTCCAGCTCGGACTGCTGGTGGCTGTGCTGTCGGCCCTGCTCTGCTGCTACGCGGCCTACAGCCACCAGTTCTGGCTGCTGGTGGCGGCCACGGTGGTGGCGGGCTACTACAACGCCAACGCGCAGCTCTACCGCTTTGCCGCCGCCGAACTGGCGCTGCCCGCGTTCCGCGAAAAAGCCGTGTCGCTGGTGATGGCCGGCGGCCTGATCGGCGCGGTGGCCGGGCCCAATCTGGCGGCCGGCACGCGCAGCCTGACGGAAGTGCCGTTTGCCGGCGCCTACCTGGCGCTGGCGGGCGTGGCGCTGCTCGCCATGGGCTTGCTGGCCTTCATACAGTTTCCGCCCGCGCCGGCCCGGAGCAGCACCAGCGCCGGTGGCCGGCCTCTGGGCGAAATCATGCGCCAGCCGGTCTTCATCGTTGCGGCCGCAGCCAGCGCGCTGGGCTACGGCGTGATGAACCTCCTGATGGCGGCCACGCCGATTGCCATGCAGACCTGCGGCCTGCCGTTTTCAGACGTGGCCTGGGTGCTGGAGTGGCATGTGATCGGCATGTTTGCGCCCGGCTTTTTTACCGGCCACCTGATCAAGCGCTTTGGCACGCTGAGCATCATGGCGGCCGGACTGGCGCTGAATGTGGCATGCGTGCTGATCGCGCTGTCGGGCGTCGAATTCAAGCAGTTTCTGGCGGCGCTGTTTCTGCTCGGGCTGGGCTGGAATTTCCTGTTCACCGGCGCCACCACGCTGGCGCTGACAGCCTACCGGCCCGAAGAAAAAGACAAGGCCCAGGGCGCGCTCAATTTCTGCGTATTTGCGGTGCTGGCCATGTCGTCGCTGGCGTCCGGCGTGCTGGTCACGACCCGGGGCTGGACGCTGCTGAACCTGGGCTCGCTGCTGCCGCTGGGCCTGACCGGGCTGGCGCTGGGGTGGCTGGCGCTGCGCCAGCGCAGGCGCCAACCGGCCTGAGCGGCCCGGGCTTCAGCCCGGCACGCTGGCAATGACCTGGGCCACGGCCGCCGTGAGCTTCTTGGCATACGGCACATGCAGGAACTCGTTGGGCCCGTGCGCGTTGCTCTTGGGGCCGAGCACGCCGCAGACCATCATCTGCGCCTTTGGAAAGCCCTGGCTCAGCATACTCATCAACGGAATCGTGCCGCCCTGGCCAATGGTGCCGCAGGGCGCGCCAAAGAAGTTTTGCGACGCGGCGTTCAGTGCGTCCTCAAACCACGGCGCGCTGCTGGGCGCATTCCAGCCGGTGGCGCCGCCGTTGCTTTGAAAGGTGACCTTGGCCTGGTAGGGCGCGTTGTCTTCAAGCAGCGCCTTGAGTTCCTGCACCGCCACGCCTGCATCAATCAGCGGCGGCAAGCGCAGCGACAGCTTGAAGGCGGTATAGGGCCGCAGCACATTGCCCGCGTCCTGGAGCGCCGGAAAGCCGTCGGCGCCGGTCACGCTCAGCGTGGGCCGCCAGGTCCGGTTGAGCAGCGCCTCGACCGGGTCGGTAGTGGTAGGCAGCGCAAAGGCGGTCGCGCCTTCGCAGTCGTAATGCGCCCACGGAAAGCGCTTGGTGATCTCGTCGCCCAAAATCCTGGCCGTGGCCTCGGCCTGCAGCAGCCGGTCGGCCGGCACCTCGCAGTGAAAGCTCTGCGGCAGCAGGCGGCCGGTGGTGCTGTCTTCCAGCCGGTCCAGCAACTGTCGCAGGATGCGAAAGCTCGACGGCACCAGGCCGCTGGCGTCGCCCGAATGCACGCCTTCGGTCAGCACCTCGACCTTGAGCACGCCGGCCGCATTGCCGCGCAGGCTGGTGGTCAGCCAGAGCTGGTCGTAGTTGCCGGCGCCCGAATCCAGGCAGACCACCAGCGCGACCTCGCCGAGCCGGTCCTTGAGCGCGTTGACGTAAGGCAGCAGGTCGTAGGAGCCGCTTTCCTCGCAGGTTTCGATCAGGCCGACGATGCGCGGGTGCGGAATGTTCTGCGCTTTTAGCGCCTGAACGGCAGCGATGCTGGCATAGACCGCATAGCCGTCATCGGCGCCGCCCCGGCCGTAGAGCTTGCCGTCCTCGTATTTCGGCGTCCATGGGCCCAAATCGCTGCGCCAGCCGGTGAACTCCGGCTGCTTGTCGAGGTGACCGTACATCAGTACGGTCTGTGTCGAGCCGGCGCGCGTGGCCGGGATTTCAAAGAACAGCACCGGCGTGCGCCCTTCAAGCCGCACGATCTCGAGCTTGAGCCCCTCGACCTTCTGCGCGTCGACCCAGGTGGCGGCATTGCGCATGACGGTGTCGATGTAGCCGTGCTGCGCCCAGTCGCTGTCGAAAGTCGGCGATTTGGCCGGAATCGCGATGTAGTCGGCCAGTTGCCGGACGATGTCGTCGTCCCACTGGGTGGTGACTTGGGACAGGGCTTGGGCGGCGTTGAGGAGGCTGGCGGGAATTTCGCGGTGCAAGGGGGCGTTCATTGAGATACTCCGACATCGAAAGCCAGCGAGGTGCTGTGATGGATGCTACTTTACGCCTACCTTGAAAACCGCACCACCGAAGACCGATGCTGGATGTCTGCGCTGTCTCGGCCCCGGTCTGCCTGGCCCCATCAATACCAACACCCAGCGTCAACCGTCCTGCGTTCGATCGCCTGATCAGGCATGGCCAGCCTCATATCAATCTCGCACGCAGGCGCGCCGAGAACTGGTCGAGCAGGAAGACCACGATAAAGATCGCGATCAGGATGGTCGCTACATGGTCGTACTGGAACATGTCGAAGCGGCCCTTGAGTTCCTGCCCTATTCCGCCGGCGCCGACCAGACCGATCACGGTCGCCATGCGAATGTTGCGATCGAGGATGTAGAGCGTGTAGGCGATGTACTGCGGCAACACCTGAGGCAGCACGCCATACCATAGCGTCTTGAGCTTGCCGGCACCGATGGCTTCCAGCGCCTCCTGCGGTTTCTTGTCGGCGTTCTCGATGTCTTCGGCGTAGAACTTGCCGAGAAAGCCGGCCGCGTGCAAACCCAGCGCCAGCACGCCGGCGATCGGTCCGAAACCATAGGCCAGTACCAAAAATAACGCGACGATCAATTCCGGCGCCGAGCGCAAGAGGCTGATCGATCCGCGCGCCAGCGTGTAGGTGAACCGGTTCGGCGTGTAATTGCGCGCGGCGAGATAGGCCAGCGGGATCGACAGCAGCACCGACAGCAAGGTGCCCCAAATCGCGATCTCGACCGTCTGCACCATCTTCACGAACACGGTCCACAGGTAGCCGACCGGCTTGACCAGGTACTCGATACGCTCCGTTTCCACATCCATCTGCAGGGTCTGCAGGTTCATGCGCTGCTCGCGCCGCTCCTGCACCTTGATGTAGCTAAACCATGGAAGGTCATTGCGGTCGAACTGAGACAGGCGCGCCATTTCCTCTTTCTCGCCGATCGCCGGCGGCCACATCGACTGGCCAATACGCGACAGGCCACGCACGACCTGCGACTCATCGGTCAAACCAGCCAGTTTTCCGATGGCTTGCACCGTCATCGTTACCATGCGGTCCATTTCGGTTCTCTGACCGGTGTAGATCAGGCCTGCCAGAAGCACCAACACGATCAGCAAGTGCTTGGCGGTGTATGGATGGTCTAGCTTCCAGGCCAACGGTGTGCCCGCTGCCGGTACGGGGATGGGTTTGGTGATCATGGTGGACATTTCAGGCAGCAACCGGCAGCAACAATCCCTGCGGCAAGGTATTTTCTTCGGCGTCGGAGGGTGCGGCGACGTCTTCCCAGTGTGCGCCGGCATACAGGCGCTCCACGACTTCGTCGGTAAATTCGGCGGGTGTGCCGTCAAACACGATGCGGCCGTCGCGCATGCCGACGATACGATCGCCAAACTCGCGTGCAAGGTCCACCTGATGCAGGCTGCACAGGACAGAGGTGTTGCGCTCGCGCGCGGCATCGCGGATCAGCGTCAGGATGTCGCGCGAAATCTTCGGGTCCAGGCTGGCGACCGGCTCGTCGGCCAGGACCACTTCGGGGTCAAGCATGAAAGCCCGGGCAATGCCGACGCGCTGTTGCTGTCCACCGGATAGTTCTCCCGCGCGGCGCTGCAGGTGCTTTGGAGCCAGCCCGACTCGGGCCAGCAGTGTGCAGGCTCTGGCCCGATGCGCAGGCGTGAACCAGCCCAACAGGGCGCGACCGATGGACACCTGCGGCAGCAGACCGGCGAGCACGTTGCCGGACACGCTCATGCGCAAGGTCAAATTGAAATGTTGATGGATCATCGCCACGCGTTGACGCAATTCGCGCTCGGTAGCGGGGGTCAGTTCAGTGCCGTCAATGACGACTCGGCCCGTGCTCGGACGCATCAGGCCGTTGACCGCGCGCAGCAATGTCGATTTGCCGGCGCCCGACGGGCCCAGCACAACGCAGAATTGTCCACGCGGTACGGCGAGGCTGATATCGGACAAGGCACGCGTACCGTCTGGCCAGGTCTTGGAAATGTGATGGAATTCGATCATGGCAAGCTTCTTGGATGGATGTACGGGCGATGGCATCGCGCCGCCGCCCGTTCTGGTCTGATGTGGAAACTGCGCTGGCTTAGCGGCTGTCGGCTTTCTTCATGATCTCGACCTTGACCGGGTCGGTGACCAGCTCGAACATTTTTCCGGCGGCCGCCATGTCGGCTTCACTGACCTTGGACGTGTAGCCATCGACCTTGCCGCCGCCATAGCCGCGGATCTGGTCCTTGGTGATGCCGGGCAGTTTGTCGATGTTGTTGAAGGCATCGCGCAGCTTGGTCTTCACAGCCTCGGTCAGCTTCGGGTGCATGGCCAGCGGCGGATACGGAATCGGCGCACTCTTCACAAGCACCTTGACTTTGGCCGGATCGATCGCCTTGGCGTTGACTGCTTTCTCGAACGAGTCGAACGAGGCACCACCGGCATCGACCAGCCCCTCGGCCAGCGCCTTGAGCACGTTGGCGTGGGTACCGGCCATGTTGATCATGCCGGCGTCCTTTGCAGGATTGACACCTGCCGAGAGCATCATCGCCACCGGCACGTTGAAGCTCGATGTCGAATTGACGTCACCCAATGCGATTTTCTTGCCCTTCAGATCCTTGACATTATTGATGCCGGCATCGGTGCGGGCGAAGATGCCGGAGTAATACACGGATGCGCCCTGGCGTACCGCCAGCGCCAGCAATTCCGCGCATCCGCGACTGCGGGCCTGCAGGTAGCTCGCCGGGCCAAACCAGGCAATATCGGCGGCGCCGTTGCACATCGCCTCGACCACGGCCCCATAGCTCTGTCCGACCTTGAGATCGAATTTCAGGCCGGTGGACTGGTTGATGGCGCCGAAGATCGGTTCGAAATCCCTCTTGGTGCCGTCCTCGGTACCGCCGTCGGCAGGAATGAGAATGACGCGCAGGGGCTTGGCCGCGCTGCCATCGTGTTGCGCCTGGGCGAAGGTGGTCGCGCTGCCGAACAGTCCGGTGATGGCCAACGTAGTTGCCACTGCGGCTCGGATAAATAGTTTGCGGTGCATGGTTGAATCTCTTGTCAGGTAGGTGAAATTGGAATTGACACGATCGCTGGCATAGCCTGCGGCGGCGGCCGCACACTGGCTTGCCTTAGGCGGCGCTGGCGACGCCAAGGACGCATTCCGGAATGCGTGTACTTGGCATCGCCGAACGTTTTAGGCAGTCCCCATCGCCGGATCGCTGAGCCCATGCTTGCCGGTTTCGACCCGGCCAGCAAAGCGGCGCAGATAACCCTTGCTGGTGTCGGCAGTCACGCTGAAGTCATACCAGTTGCCACTCTTGCGCAGCGACCAGTTCTGTTCCACTTCCTTGCCGGGTTCGACCTTCAACACCAAGGGTCCGACGCTGCCGTAAGCGTTGTCCTGAATCGTCAGCGTGCAGGCCTGCGTCCCGGTATTGCTGAATTTCACGTAGACATCCCCGTTTGCAATGTCGTAGCAGACACGGCATTCCGGGCTGGCCACGTTCCCGATAGTTTGCGCATCGTCCTTGAATACGCGCACGAAGCCGTTCGGCCCGTAGACCCACAAATCATGCTTGCCTTTGTCGGCCGACATATCCCAATTGTCCGTCAGCGTTTTACCGGCTTCAACGGTATAGCGGCGCGGGATACGGTCGAGATGCAATTTGTCATAGACGTGATAGACCGCGCCCTGCGTACCCGTGTTGGCGAAGGTCAGCTCGACGCTGATGCCGGCCTTGACGGCGGCGTTGACATGCAACTCGTAAGGCAGCTTGCGCGAATAACGGACGCCTTTTTCCTGGAACAGCGGCTCGTGCGTCTTGGGAGCGAAGTACGGCAGCATGGATCTTTGCTGCGCGTCGACGACGGCGTAGTTGCCGGTGTCGGGCAGCGTTGGCCACGCCGCGTCCTTCGCCTGCACGAAGTCGAACGCCGAGGTCAGGTCGCCGCAGACGGCGCGGTGCCACGGGCTGATGGCCGGAACAGTGATGTCGAAGCGTTTTTCCAGAAACATCCCCAACGAGGTGTGGTCGAACACTTGGGACGCGACCCAGCCCCCCTTGCTCCACGGCGAAATCACGTACATCGGAACGCGCGCGCTCAGCCCGAACGGTCGAATGTTGCCCGAGATGGTGTCTTCGGGTTTCAGGTATGTTTTTGTCGGGTCCGAACTAACAGCATTGAAGTACTCGCCGTCGAGCTTGAGAGTGGCTTTGCCTGCCAGGGTGCCGTCCGCGTTGTATGACGGAGGGGCAGGCGGAGGTACGTGATCGAAAAGACCGTCGTTTTCATCGAAGGTCAAAAAGAACGCCGTCTTGCTCCAGACGTCGGTGTTCACGGTCAGCGCATTCAACACCTGCTCCGTGAAGTTGCTGCCTTTCAGCGGGCTGGAGGGCCCGCCGGGATGCTCGGAGAATGCTTGGGGCGGGAGCACCCAGCACACTTGAGGCAGAGTGCCATTCTTGACGTCGTTGGCGAGGTCTTCGAGCGTCCAGAGCGACATGCCGTTCTTGTAGATGGACGAACCGGGTTGCGCCGTTCTGAAGCTCTCGAAAGCGAGGCATCCGTGCATCGCGCCGGTCCAGTTGTCATTGGGGTCCTGATAGATGCGCCAGGTGATGCCGGCTTGCTCGAGAACGTCCGGAATAGTCGGCCACTTGAACGCCGTGTCCTTGTACTTGTAGCCCGGCACCGGCCACTTGTTGACAGCAGGGTCCAAGACCCAGCAACGCACATTGTTCGGCTCCGAATCGGCATCGGTGCAATTGATGCCCTGGGCTCTCAGGTCGGGATTGAAATTCGAACCGCTGAAAAAGGTGATCCGATTGGGGTCGGTTCCAGTGGTGATCGAGCAATGGTAAGCGTCGCAAATCGTGAAGGCTTCGGCCAGCGCGAACTGGAACGGAATGTCTTCCCGCTTGTAGTAGCCCATTGAATTATCGTTCTTGTACTTCGGCCAATAGCCGAACTTGCCCTGGTTCCATGCAGCCTGCGAGTCCGAGAAGCTGTGCGGCGTGCTGGGCGCGAGCATGGCATTGAATTTTTTCGGATCGAGATGAAATGGCGCAATTTCGGTGCCGTCGAACGGCGCGGTAGGGTCAGGCGTGCCGTCGGGCTTGCCGTTGAGCTGGTACCAGACCGACTTGCCGCTCTGCAGCGGGATCGGGAAGCGGTCGCCGAAACCGCGCACGCCTTTCATGGTGCCGAAATAATGGTCGAAACCACGGTTTTCCTGCATCAGGATAACGATGTGTTTGAGGTCCTTGATCGTGCGAGTGTCAACGGCGGGTTCAACGGCGAGGGCATTGCGGATGCTCAAGGGCAGCGCGGCAAGCGCGGCGGCGGCGGCGCCTGTGTTGGCGCTCATGCGCAAGAAGTTGCGGCGATCGATGCTCATAAATTGGTACTCCTAATGGTGGGAAGGGAATGCGGTTTTCGTTCCGTGCGGTTTATGGTGCACAGCGAATGACTGGCGCCAGGGGGGCAGCCAAGGGGGGAGGGGTAACCGAGGCTTGCTCTGCCAGTACGATGTCGGCTTTGCCTCCTCCGCAGGCGGCGAGGACCAGGGTCAGGAAAAGCGAACATCCGAGGCACAGCGCTCCGGTTCGTGATGACAAGGGGTTCATATGCACTCTCGATTCAATGACAAAGGTTGATGGGACATGACACAGTGAAGCGGACAGGGTGAAACAGGGCAGAACGGTGGTCGAGCACCCAGCTGGTGAGCTGGTCGTAACCGCCAAAACTCAGCACGTTGGGAAGCAGGTCAGCGGGTTGTCCGGCGTAGCCTCCACGATGGGCGGCAAAGCGAACCTTTGACAATTGGGCGCAGCAAGCGTCCATGGCGGAGTCGCCCACAAACAAAGTTTCTGCGGGTGGCATTTCCAGACGCTCCATGAGCAGCAGCAAAGGGTCAGCCGCGGGCTTCGGAAGTGGCGCATCGCCGAGGCTTACGATGGCGTCAAAAAAACCAGCGATGGAGGCCGATGCCAGCAGAACCTCGGTCGAGGCACGGTCCCGATTGGTACAGATGCCCAACTTCAGCCCCTGTGACCTGAGTGCCACCAATGCCTCTGTCACGCCAGCAAACAAGGGAGCCGTCGACAACCAGCGCTGCCCGTAACAGGCCATGTACTCGATTTCGAGTTGATTCGCCACTGCCGCATCAACAGGAGCCGATTGCAAGGCGATGGCCTGCCGAAACATGGGCCTCAACCCTTCATTGAGCGCTGACCGCAAAAGTGACATTGAAACTTCGCGCATACCGGCTTTCGCAAGCACGTCGTTGGCAGCCGCCGACAGCGAAGGCAAGGTATCAAACAAGGTGCCATCGACATCAAAAATCACTGATCGAATTTGATTGTTTATGTTCATATATGAAATAATACAAACACCTTGTGTCAATTTAATGACTAATTTCATTCATAAGTAGTCTGTTTTTTTGTTTGAATTTGTTTTTGGTTTCTAATACGCCTCATCTTGATCTATGAGGTTTCGCATGCTCAAAGCCGTTCGCCACAAGGAAATCGTCGCTCTGGTTCAGGCGGGAGGAGTTGTTGAAGTGACTGTTTTGGCGGAAAAGTTTCAGACCTCGCCCATCACAATTCGGCGAGACCTCATTGAATTGCATGAACGCGGGCTGCTGGAACGCACCAGAGGGGGGGCCGTTTCAGGAGAAGTTATCGCCGAAGGCTGGGCTCGTTACGAGAGCATCAGCTACGCAGAACGGGAACGAGAGAACTTTCGCGAAAAGCGCGCGATTGCGGAGCTGGCCGCGCAGCTGGTCTCCGATGGAGACTGCATCCTGCTCAATGGGGGAACGACCTCTCGGCATCTGGCGGAGGCACTTCGCGGTCACCACAACCTGCATGTGGTCACGAACGGCCTGACCGTTGCAATGGAGTTCGCTCGGAGCCAGAACGCCTCCGTCTATCTGTTGCCTGGGATCGTCGATTTCAAAAAGATGGCCTCGGTTAGCCGCCCCGCGCCCGGAGCCTTCGACGACATCTCGGTTCGTGCGGCTTTTCTGGGGGTTCATGCCATCTCGCCCTCGGGCGGCATCGGGATGCTGTCCCCTGAGGAGGCCGCCATGAACCGAGCCTTCATCGACGCAGCCCAGACGGTGAGCGTGATAGTGGACTCATCGAAGTTCCGCTCTCAGGCGGTCTTTCGCATCGCCAAGCTGGACAAGGTGACGCGCGTCATCACAGATGCAGGCATCGACCCGGGCGCACGTCAAGAACTCGAGAACTTGGGCGTTGAGGTGCTTGTGGCGTCGACGGAAGACGCTTCGCTTTGAATCCAGCAGTGCAGCGATCGTCGCCAACTCATTTCTGAAATACCGTCACCATCGTCAACCGGCTATTTCGTACAGAGCGGTGGCTCTCGGACGAAAACCGACGAATTCGGTGACGGCGGGCGACGATGCGACGAATCTGCGAGTGCGACTGCGCAAGTACAAGGACGATGTGCTGCGCTTTACTTTTAACCCCGCTGGGCCGAGGACCACACAAGAGCGCAGAGCAGGCCCTCCGCTCGCTCAAGCCCGACAAGGCAAGCCGTCAGGCGTCGCTGGCCATCGCCTCGCCGAGCCGCACGCTGCGGCCGTGCGCCCACGCGGCGTTAAAGCGCAGCGGCCCCTTGGGGAACAGCATGACGACCGTGGAGCCCAGCAGAAAGCGGCCCATTTCGTCGCCCTGCTTCAGAAAAACCTCGGGCTGCTCAGGCGACGCCGGGTAGTGCCACTCGCGCACCGCCTTGCTGCGCGGCGGGTTGACCACGCCGTGCCACACCGTGGCCATGCTGCCGACGATGGTGGCGCCGACCAGCACCAGCACGAACGGACCGCGCGCCGACTCGAACACGCAGACCACGCGCTCGTTGCGCGCAAACAGGCCGGGCACGCCGCGCGCCGTGACCGGGTTGACCGAGAACAGCTCACCGGGCACGTAAATCATGCGGCTCAGGCGCCCGTCGCACGGCATGTGGATGCGGTGGTAGTCCTTGGGGCTCAGGTAGATGGTGGCGAAATGGCCGTCCTGGTAATCGGCCGCCAGCGCCGCGTCGCCGCCCACCAGTGCGGCAGTCGAATAGTGGTGGCCCTTGGCCTGGAAGATCTGGTCGTGCGCAATCGCGCCCAGTTGGCTGATCGCGCCATCGACCGGGCAAACCAGCGCGGCCTGCGCCAGCGGCCGTGCGCCGGGCTTCAGGGCGCGCGTGAAAAACGCATTGAAGGTCGGGTAGGCGGTGATGTCGGGATTGGCCGCCTCGGCCATGTTGACCTGGTATTTGCCGACAAACCAGCGAATCAACGCGGTGGTGACCCAGCCGCGCTCGCGCGACGCCACAAAACCGGCAAAAGCGGTCATCGCCTGCTTGGGCAGCAGGTATTGGAGAAAAACGGCAAAACGATCAGGCACAGGCGCTCACGGTAGTGGGGGGTTCGCGGCATTCTATCGGGCGGCGTGACATGCCCGCGCCCGCCAGCGCCTCAGAGCGTCGGGTAGCCGGCCGCGGTCAGCGCCGCGGCCACCGTGACGCGGTCCTGGGCGGTGTCAATCGTCACTTTTTTCGCAGGCAGATCCACGCTGACTTTTGCACTGGCGTCGAGCACTTGAAGCGCCTCGGTGATGGCCTTGACGCAGTGACCGCAGCTCATGGCCGGGATATCGAATTCCATAAGGGTTCCTTGAAGGGTTGAAGTGAAACAGCTTGCAGTCTGAACCTTCCCATGGGGGCAAAGTCAAGGCCGCTTGACCCTGCCATGGTGGTAAGGTTCAGACTCCAGCAATTGCCGAGGCTTTTTCCCCGGGGATTCACTTCAGGAGTACGCGCATGAGCGGCACGCAGACAACACAGAAGACGGAAAACACAGCCACGCAATGGCGCTTTCCCGTGGAAGGCATGACCTGCGCGTCGTGCGTGGCGCGCGTTGAAAAAGCCCTTGGCGCCGTCGCGGGGGTCACGGACGTCAGCGTGAACTTCGCCACCGAGCAGGCCAGCGTGCAGGCCGGCCAGGGTGTCAGCATGGACGCGCTGAAAGGCGCCGTCGAAAAAGCCGGCTATGCCGTGGGCACGCAGTCGCTGCGGCTCAAGATTGGCGACATGACCTGCGCGTCGTGCGTGTCGCGGGTGGAAAAGGCGCTCAAGCAACTCCCCGGCGTGCTGTCGGCCGAGGTCAACCTGGCGACCGAGACCGCCGAAGTCCAGTTCACGGGCGGCGCCGCCACGCCGGCACAGCTCATTGCCGCCGTTGAAAAAGCCGGCTACCGGGCCTGGCCGCTGCAGGCCGACAGCGACAACGCCGCCGGCCAGCCTCCCAAAACCGGCGCCGACTGGTGGCCGGTGGCGCTGGCGGCCGCCCTGTCGGCGCCGCTGGCGCTGCCGATGCTCGGCCTGCTGTTTGGCAAGATGTGGATGCTGGACGGCTGGCTACAGTGGGCGCTGGCCACGCCAGTCCAGTTCTGGCTGGGCGCGCGCTTTTACAAGGCCGGCTACAAGGCGGTGCGGGCCGGCGCCGGCAACATGGATCTGCTGGTGGCGCTGGGCACCTCGGCCGCCTACGGGCTCAGCGTGTACCAGTTGCTGGTGCATGGCGACCATGGCATGGCACACCTGTATTTCGAAGCCTCTGCGGTCGTCATCACGCTGGTGCTGCTGGGCAAGTGGATGGAAGCGCGCGCCAAGCGCCAGACCACCGAAGCGATACGCGCGCTCAATGCGCTGCGGCCCGACACCGCGCGGCGCCGCCGCGACGGCGTGGACGAGGAAGTGCCGGTGTCCGAGGTGCGGGTTGGCGACCTGGTGGTGGTGCGTCCCGGCGAACGGATTGCGGTCGACGGCGACATCACCGAGGGCGCCACCGAGGTGGATGAATCGCTGATCACCGGCGAGAGCCTGCCGGTCAACAAACACGAGGGCGATCGGGTCACTGGCGGCGCGGTCAACGCCGAAGGGCTGATCGTGGTACGCACCACAGCGGTCGGCGCCGAATCAACGCTGGCGCGCATCGTGCGCATGGTCGAGTCGGCGCAGGCCAAGAAGGCGCCGATTCAGCGGCTGGTGGACCAGGTCAGCGCGGTGTTTGTGCCGGTGGTCATTGGCATCGCTTTCATCACGCTGCTGGGCTGGGGTCTGGCGACGGGCGACTGGGAAACCGCCATCCTCAACGCCGTCGCCGTGCTGGTGATCGCCTGCCCCTGCGCGCTCGGGCTGGCCACGCCCACGGCCATCATGGTCGGCACCGGGGCGGCAGCCAGGCATGGCATTTTGATCAAGGACGCCGAGGCGCTGGAAGTGGCGCACCGGGTCCAGGTGGTGGCCTTTGACAAGACCGGCACGCTGACCGAAGGCAAGCCCGAGCTGGTCGCGCTGGAGCCGCACGGCGCGCCGCGTGAGGCGGTGCTGGCCTGGGCCGCCGCGATCCAGGCTGGCAGCGAACACCCGCTGGCCAGGGCCGTCACCGCCCTGGCACTGAAAGACCAGCTCAGCGTGCCCGCGGCATCCGACGTGCGCGCGGTGGCCGGGCGCGGCATGTCGGCCGTGGTGGCGGGGCGCGAACTGCGGCTGGGCAGCCCGCGCTTCATGCAGGAGCTGGGCGTGGACCTCGGCGCCTTTGCAGCGCGCGCGCAGGCACTCGAAGCCGAAGGCCGCACCGTGTCGTGGCTGGCCGATGTGACCAGTGCGCCGCAGCTGCTGGCGCTGCTGGCCTTTGGCGACACGCTCAAAGCCAGCGCCGCCCCGGCCGTGGCCAGCCTGCACGCGCTGGGCATTCAAACCGCGCTGGTCACCGGCGACAACCGCGGCAGCGCCCAGGCCGTGGCGAAGCAGCTCGGCATCGACATCGTGCATGCCCAAGTGCTGCCCGAAAACAAGGCGGCCCTGATCGGCCAGCTCAGGGACCAGGTCACGGCCAGCGGCGGCCGCGTCGCGATGGTCGGCGACGGCATCAACGACGCGCCTGCGCTGGCCGCGGCCGACGTCGGCATTGCCATGTCGACCGGCACCGACGTGGCGATGCACGCGGCCGGCATCACGCTGATGCGCGGCAACCCGGCGCTGGTGGCCGACGCCATCGACATCTCGCGCCGCACCTACGCCAAGATCCGGCAAAACCTGTTCTGGGCGTTTTTCTACAACGTGGTCGGCATTCCGCTGGCCGCCTTCGGGCTGCTGAGCCCGGTGATTGCGGGTGCCGCCATGGCTTTTAGCAGCGTCAGCGTGGTGAGCAACGCGCTCTTGCTGCGGCGCTGGAAAGGCAAATCCGAATGAGCACCACTGTTGCCAACAACGGCCCGTTCAACATCGGCCAAGCCGCCGCCCAGTCGGGCGTATCGGCCAAGATGGTCCGCCACTACGAAGCGCTGGGCCTGCTGCCGGCCGTGCACCGCACCGACGCCGGCTACCGGCAGTATGGCGACAGGCAAATCCACACCCTGCGCTTCATACGCCGCGCCCGCGACCTGGGCTTCAGCATGGCCGAAATTGCCGAGTTGCTCAAGCTGTGGCAAAACCAGGACCGCGCCAGCGCCGACGTCAAACGCATCGCACAGGCGCATGTGGCAGACCTGGCGCGGCGCATTGCCGGGATGGAAGCGATGCGGCAGACGCTGGCGCAGCTGGCGGACTGCTGCCAGGGCAATGAGCGGCCGGATTGCCCGATTTTGAGCGGGCTGGCGGGGTAGGCCAGCACCGTGTTCTGATCCTCACAAACCACCCAAAAGAAAATCATTTGACCCGCAGCCTTTTCGACGAACCGCCAACGCCTTATGACGCGCCCGAGTCCATCGCGCCGGGCGCGGTGCTGCTGCACAACTATGCCTGCGACCAGGCCGAGGCGCTGATTCAGGCGGCACAGCAGGTCATTGCAGCAGCGCCCTTGCGCCATCTAATAACGCCGGGCGGGCACACCATGGCGGTGGCCATGAGCAACTGCGGAGACTTCGGCTGGGTGTCCGACCGCACGGGCTACCGCTACGAAAGGACCAACCCGCTCTCAGGCCAGCCCTGGCCAGCCATGCCGGCCTGCTTTGCCGACATGGCCGCGCGGGCGGCGGCCGAGGCGGGTTTTGAGGGGTTCAGGCCCGACGCCTGCCTGATCAACCGCTACGAACCCGGCGCGCGCATGTCACTGCATCAGGACCGTGACGAAGCCGACATGACGGCGCCGATTGTGTCGGTGTCGCTCGGGCTGCCGGCTGTTTTTCTGTTTGGCGGTTTGCAGCGCAGCGACCGCCCGGCCCGCTATCGGCTGGCGCACGGCGACGTGGCGGTGTGGGGCGGGCCATCGCGGCTGGCCTTTCACGGCGTGGCGCCGTTGGCCGACGGCGACCATCCCCAGCTGGGGCGGCAGCGCATCAACCTGACCTTTCGCCGCGCGGGGTGACTCAGGCTTTGGGCTGGTTTGCGGGGTCATCGGCGCCCGGCGCAGTCTTGCATTCCCAGAAGATGCGCGCGCTGCAATGCCGGCAAATTTCGGGATCGAGCTTGCTGAAAATATGGGAAATCGCGGTGAACTTGTCGGGGAACTGGTGCTCGGGGCCGAGCAAGGCGGTAAAGCCGGTCTTGCGCCACATGCGGATCACCTCGGGCCGGGGCCGGTGAAAGTACAGGTTGCCGCCCATAGCGCGGCGCGCGGCCAGTTCGGCGGCCCACAGTTCGGCACCGGCCAGGTCGATGAAGTTCATGCTCTTGGCCATGACCAGCAAATGCTTTTGCGGATTGGGCTGGCTGCGCAGCGCGTGCAGGATGTCGGCGACATGCTGGGTCGCGCCGAAATAGACCTCGCCTTCCATGCGCAGCAATTTAAGTTGCGGGCATTCTGGCAAAAAGGCCCCCACGCTTGTCACTTCATGTACTGCGCTACCCCCCGAGGGGGCTGGCCTTGCTTCGGAAGCGCGCCCGGCGCTACGGTCCACGTCATCCGCCACAGGCTGTGCGTCATCGATCACCACAAACTGCCGGTCCAGACCCCGGCCGTCAAAACCCATGGTGCGCATGGCGGGGCGCGAGGTGCGGTACAAAAACGACATCAGCGACAGCAGCATGCCCAGCAAAATCGCAATCTCGAGCCGGATCGTGACCGTGGCCAGCATGGTGGCCAGCGCCACGCCAAAATCGCTGCGGCTCAAACTGAACAGCTGGCGCCAACGCGCCAGGTCGAGCAGGCTCAGCGCCACCAGCACCAAGAGCGCCGACAGCGCGGCCATGGGAATCTGCGCCAGCAGCTGCGCGCTAACAGCCACCAGCCCCAGCAGCAGCAGCGCTGAAAACACCGAGGCCAGCGGCGTGCGCGCACCGGCTTCCAGGTTGGGCATGGAGCGGTTCATGGAGCCGCACGACACGTAGCAGGAGAAAAAACCGCCCACGATGTTGGACAGGCCCTGGCCGCGGAACTCGCGGTTGGCGTCAATGCGCTGGCCCGAGCGCATGGCCACCGTCTTGGCAATCGAAATCGCCTGGCCCAACGCCACAATGGTCAGCGCAAACGCCAGCCCGACCAGCTCGGACGCCTGCGCCCAGCTGATGGCCGGCACCTCAAAACGCGGCCACGGCGTGGCAATATGCCCCACGGTGCGCAGCGCCGAAGACGGCGTGATGCTGCCCGCCGCCCACTGGCTCCACAACCACGACAGCGCCGTCGCCACCACCAGCCCGATCAGCATGTAAGGCCAGTTGCGGCGAAAGCGGCGCAGTAGCAGCGCCACGCCCAGCGTGATGGCGCCCACGGCCAGCGCCACCGCTTGCGCATTGGGCAGCTGCGTGAACACATGCCTGAGCACAGCGGCGGCGCCGTGCTCGGACGCGGCGGCCAGCCCCAGCAGGTCGGGCAGCGCATGCACGGCAATCAGCAGCGCCGCGCCCGAGGTAAAGCCAAACAGCACGGCGGGCGAGATGAAATTGGCCAGCACACCGAGCCGCAGCGCGCCAATCAGCCACTGCAACAAACCGACCATCACGGTGACGGCCAGCGCCAGCTGGATGTAGGCCGGGCTGAAGGCGATGGCCAGCGGCGACAGCATGGCAAACAGCGCCAGCGAATTGGCATTGGTCGGGCCCGACATGACGTGCCAGCTGGAGCCGAACAGCGCGGCGATGATGCACGGAACAATCGCGGTGTACAGGCCGTATTCGGGCGGCAGGCCGGCCAGCGTGGCAAAGGCAATGCCCTGCGGCAACACCAGCACGGCGCCCAGCAGCCCGGACAGCGCGTCCGCGCGCAGCGTGGCCGGCGAGACCCAGCGCACCCACGGGCCAAACAGCCGTTCGGCCACGCGTGCCGGCAGGGTCTTGAGGGAAAGAGACGTAGCGTCTGGAGAAGTCATAGGGGCTCCAGCATAGCGTGCGCCGCCCGGTGGCGCATCACGCCAGGGCCAGCCAACGCAGCAGCAGGCCGACGGCCGCAGAAGCGGCGATGACCTGAATCACGCCCCACTGGAGCCGCCACAAGGCCAGTGCAGCGGCCGCGACCAGCCCCAGCGCCACCGCGTCTATGGGTGTGTCCAAAATGCCGGCGGCCTTGTCTGGGTAGGCCACAGCAGCTATAAAAAACAGCGCCAGATTGGCGATCACCCCGACCACAGCGGCCGTCACCGCCGCCAGCGGCGCGGTCAGCTTGAGGTTGCCGCGCGTCGATTCGACCCACGGCCCGCCCGCCAGAATGAAGATGAACGACGGCAAGAAGGTGAACCAGGTCGCCACGCAGGCGGCCAGCGCCGCGCCCAGAAACAGCGCGTCAGGCCCGGCCACCTGCTTGACCCAGCCGGCAACAAAACCGACAAAGGCGACCACCATAATCAGCGGGCCGGGCGTGGTTTCGCCCAGCGCCAGGCCGTCCATCATCTGCCCGGTGCTGAGCCACTGGTACTGCTCGACCGCTGCCTGGTTGACGTAGGGCAGCACGGCATAGGCGCCGCCAAAGGTCAGCAGCGCGGCCTTGGTGAAAAACCAGCCGATCTGCGTCAGCGTGCCGTTCCAGCCCACACTGAAAAACAGCGCCGCCATGGGCAGCAGCCAGAGCGCCGCGCCCACCAACAGCACCGTGGCCAGCCGCGAGCGCTTGAACTGCGCGTGCGGCGGCGTGGGCGTGTCGTCGTCGATCAGCGCCGCGTCGCGCACGACGTTCAGCCCCGTTGCATGGCCGCGGCCATGCAGCAAGCTGCCCGGTGCCACGCGCGCCAGCACGGCGCCCAGCAGCATCGCGCCCAATACGACCAGCGGAAAGGGCAGCTGGAGCGCCCAGATCGCGACGAAGCTCATAGTGGCAATCGCCCACGGCACCGGGGCCAGCAGCGGATTACCCAATGATTTGCTGGCCATGCGATGCAGCGCGTGCAGCACAATCGCCGCCACCGCCGGCTTGATGCCGTAGAAAATCCCGGCCACCAGCGGCTGCTCGCCAAAGGCCATGTAGATCCAGCTCAGCACGATCAGCAGCGCCAGCGAGGGCAGAAAAAACAGGCTGCCCGCCACCACGCCGCCCCAGCTGCGGTGCATCAGCCAGCCCAGATAAGTGGCAAGCTGCTGCGCCTCGGGGCCGGGCAGCACCATGCAGAAGTTGAGCGCATGCAGAAAGCGCTTTTCAGACACCCAGCGGCGCTTTTCGACCAGCTCGCGGTGCATGATGGCGATTTGCCCGGCCGGCCCGCCAAAGCTGATGAAGCCCAGCTGCAGCCAGAAGCGCAACGCCGCCCCGAAGGAAATGGCGGCCGGCGCTTTGGCCGCAGTCCCTGGATTCACGCCCGCTGGACCTTGAACACCGCACGGCTGGCGCGAGCGTTGGGTATGAAGCGGATTTCCCGGCCGTCCTGCAGGCCAAAGCGGTCCAGCACCTGCAGCCGGTTCTTCACGGCCAGCGCTTCAAAGTCCTGCAGCGTGCCGACGCGGATGTTGGGTGTGTCATACCATTGGTAGGGCAGCACCTTGGTCACCGGCATGCGGCCGCGCAGCACCGCCAGCCGGTTCGGCCAGTGGCCAAAATTGGGAAACGCGACGATGCCGATGCGGCCGACGCGGGCGGTTTCCCGCAGCATGACTTCGGCATTACGCAAATGCTGCAGCGTGTCGATCTGCAGCACCACGTCAAACGAGCTGTCGCCAAACATGGCCAGGCCTTCTTCGAGGTTGAGCTGGATCACGTTCACGCCGCGTGCCACGCAAGCCTGTACATTGGCGTCGTTGATTTCGATGCCGTAGCCGGCGCAGCCGCGCTCGCGGATCAAATGGGCCAGCATCTCGCCGGTGCCGCAACCCAGGTCAAGCACCCGCGAGCCGTGCGGCACCAGCCGCGCCAGCGACAGCAGATCGGGGGACGGGTTTGAAGCCACTTCTGGCAGCCGGTTCATGGC
>JAUSDK010000147.1 GCA_030650875.1 Polaromonas sp. | reverse complement strand
TCCCAGGTGCGGTCTTCACCCGTGGTGACGCCGTGCTCGCCCGAGAAAGGCTCTTTGGGTTGTGAAAAGTAAGTCAGTCGATCCAGAAAGTGGCTCATGGAATACCTCGGTAGAGTTTATATAAAAACAGGCTCTAGCCCCCGTGTTATCTGCTTAGTGTGCTATTAAATGTATAGCATATTAAGCGCATGGGTGTCGGAGCAAATGGCTTATGGGTTCTTGATTTCCGAGCCGGCACGCAGGTAAAACCACCAATTCAGCACCAGGCACAGGGCGTAAAAGATGGCAAAGCCGTACATGGCGGTTTGCGGCGTGCCGGCCTTGATCTGGGTCCCAATCACGACCGGTGCGATAAAGGCGCCGTAGGCCGCCACGGCCGAGGTCCAACCCAGCACCGGCCCGGCCTGTTGGCGATCAAAGATCACGCCGACGGTGCGAAAAGTAGAACCGTTGCCAATGCCGCTGGCGGCAAACAGCAGCACGAACAACCACATGAAGAGCGAGAAGTACTGCTCGGGTGTGGCTGAACCATAGGCTTGCATCATCACGTAGCCGACGCCCGCGGAGGCGCCCACCATCACCACCGAGATGATCTGCGTCACGATCGAACCCCCCACCTTGTCGGCAATCCAGCCGCCTACCGGCCGAATCAGCGCGCCGACAAAGGGGCCGATCCAGGCGTAGGTCAGGGCCGACGGTGCGTTCGGGTTTTTCAGCGTGTGTTGCATCACACCGGCAGCGTCCGGCACATGGCTGACGCCAAAGATCACGGTGATGGCCAGCGGCAGTGCCATCGAAAAGCCAATGAACGAACCAAAGGTCACCAGGTACAGCAAGGTCAATGACCAGGTGTGCTTGTTCTTGAAGATTTCAAACTGCTTGGCAATGTTGTCTTTCATCGTTCCAAACGCAGCCAGCTTCATCAGAAACAGGGTCCCGACAATGATCAAAGGCATGGCAATCCACATATTGAGCAAGCCAAGGCCGGTCGGTGCGGGCATATAGAGATACAGGCCGATCCCGGCCGGAATGAAGGTCAAGGTGTAGATCCAGGTGATCTTGATGAACGCCATCAAGGTACCGCCAATATTGGGGGAAATAGGAAGCAGGTTGTTCATGCCAAACCAGCACAGTGCCGACAAGGGAACCAGTGACAGGACCCAGGCAAACCCGGCGTTTTGAATGTAGGTTGGGGTGCCGGCGACAATTTTTCCGAATATCCAGCCGCTGTCCTTAATCAGCGGCATCGGGTCTCCGCCCATGGCGCCAAACATGCCAACCGTCATCACCAAAGGAATAATGATCTGCATGGCGGTGACGCCGAAATTGCCCAAGCCAGCATTAAGACCGAGCGCGGTGCCTTGCAAGCGCTTGGGAAAGAAGGTGGTGATGTTCGACATGGAGCTGGCGAAATTGCCACCGCCCACGCCCGACCACAATGCCAGCATCTGGAACACCCAGAGAGGCCAATCCTTGTGTTGCAATGCGATGCCAGTGCCCAGGGCCGGTGCCAGCAGCATGGCAGTGGTCAGAAAAATAGTGTTGCGCCCACCGGCCAGGCGGATATAGAAAGACGAGGGGATGCGCATGGTGGCGCCGGCCAGTCCGGAAATGGCGGTGAGCGAGAACAGTTCAGCTTGGGTAAAAGGAAAGCCCAGGTTGAGCATCTGCACCGTGATGATGCCCCACATGCCCCAGATGGCAAAGCCGCACAGCAGGCTGGGCACGGAAATCCAGAGGTTGCGGTAGGCAATGCGCTTGCCGGTGCTTTCCCAGAACTGTTCGTCCTCGGGGCGCCAGTCGGCGATATCGGTACTCGAATTATTGTTGGTGTTCATGGTGGTTTCCTGCAAAGAGTTGCTTGTCAAGCCTGCGCGCCGGCGGCGTTCTTGCCCATGACTTCCGTGCGCCGCACTTCGGTCCAGTACATCCAGATCAGCGAGACCCAGACGATGCCGTACATGAACATGAAAGCGCTGGAGCGGATGCCGGTCAGGTCCATCAGGCCGCCGAAGATGATGGGCAGCACAAAGCCGCCCAGGCCACCGGCCAGCCCGACGATGCCGCTGATCGCGCCGATGTTGGCGCCGTAGTCGTCGCTGATGTACTTGAAGACGCTGGCCTTGCCAAAGGCAAAGGCAATGCCCAGCAGAAACATCAGCGCAGTGAAGGCATAGACGTTCAGGCCAAGGTGAAAGGTCGCAGGCCCATTGGCCGTGAGAATGGTGAAGTCGGTCTGCGGGTAGGACAGCAAGAACAGGCAGACCCAGCTGACCCACATCACCCACCAGGTCACGCTGTGCGCGCCATACTTGTCCGACAAAATGCCGCCAAAGGCGCGCAGCACGCCGCCCGGCAGCGAAAAGCAGGCCGCCAGCAGCGCAGCGACACGAATGTCCAGGCCAAACTCGCCCACGTAGTACTGCACCATCCACAGCGACAGCGCCACGTAGCCGCCAAACACGATGCTGTAGTACTGGCAGTACTTGAGTACCTTCGGATCTTTCAACGCTTTCAGCTGGTCGGTGAACTTGACATGCGTGGGCACCAGGTGCGACGGATCGCTATAGCTGAACATCCAGAACAGCACCAGCGCGGCCAGCATGATGACGGCATAGACCTGCGGCACCATGGCCCAGCCAAAGGCCACCAGCAGCACCGGCGCGACAAACTTGTTGACGGCAGCGCCCGAGTTGCCCGCGCCGTACACGCCCATCGCCATGCCCTGGCGGTTTTTGGGAAACCAGCGCGCCACGTAGGGCGTGCCGACCGAGAACGAGCCGCCGGCCAAGCCGACAAACATGCCAATCACCAGGAAGTGCCAGTAGGCGGTGGCGTAGCTCATGAGCCAGATCGCGGGGATGGTGGTGGCCATCAGCAGCGCCATCACGATGCGGCCGCCGTAGCGGTCGGTCCAGATGCCCAGCGGCACGCGAATCAGCGAGCCGGTCAGCACCGGCGTGGCCGCCAGCAGGCCGAACTCCGTGGCATTGAGGTTCAGCATTTTCTTGATCGGGATGCCGATGACGCCGAACATCATCCACACCATGAAGCAGACGGTGAACGCCAGCGTGCTGACGATCAGGACCGACCACGCTTTTTTTGAATTCCCCAATTCAGAGGCCATGTTTTTTCTCCAGACACATGGCATGACTGTCGGCCTTTTCCACCCCTTTGAATATCCTCCTTTGGAACGTGGTGAAGAGGCCGAAAAAGCGATGGCGGCGCGCGCCGCCATCGTTCTGAAGAACTAGTGCCGGGTCAAGTTGACCCAGTCTTGATCTTTGTCAACCAGGTTCCCGGCCAGCCGCGTATAAGGCCGCCTGAACCCGCGAAGTCAGCTGCAGCTTGCGCAAAATATGCTGGACGTGGATCTTCACCGTCGTTTCCGCTATGTCGAGCTTGCGCGCAATGACCTTGTTGCTGTCGCCGCATGCGATGCAGCCCAGCACTTCGCGTTCGCGGGCAGACAGCAGCGCCATGGCCGACGAGCCCGGCGGCGGCGGCGTGCCGTTCGCCAGGGGCTCGCCCGCTGCAGGGGCCGGCGCCTTGGCGCGAAAGGCGGTGACCAGCTTGGTCATCATTTCCGGGCTGACCACCGACTCGCCGGCGAGCACCTTGAGGATGAACTCGGACAGGTGGTCGAGCTCCACGGTTTTGAGCAGGTAGCCGTCGGCGCCGGCCTGCAGCGCGGCCGTCAGGTCGTCCTCGTTTTCGCTCACGGTCAGCATCAGGATGCGGGTGCCCGGGGCTGCGTCCTTGAGGGCTGCGATGCCGTCCACGCCGCGAACGCCCGGCAGGTGGTTGTCCAGCAGGATCAGGTCGGGCCGGCTGTGCGCAACGCAGCGCAGGGCTTCACCGATATCGCCGGCCTGGCAAGACACGTCAAACCGCTCGTCGAGCGACAGCAAGGCAATCAGCCCCCGGCGAAACAAGGTGTGGTCGTCGACGACCAGTAGCCGGATTTTGGTCAAGGTGTGGCGTCCTCGGTGGCGGGGGTTGAGTCGGGGGCGCTGGTGGCGCCGTTTCCCGTGGTGGGGTGCGGTGGCAGCGTGAGCGTGACCGTGGCGCCCTGACCCGGCACGGACCGCACCGTGACCTCGGCGCCTATGCGCGCGGCGCGCTCGCTCATGATCTTCATGCCCACGTGGGATTCGCCGCGGTTGTGCCCGGTGTCAAAGCCGATGCCGTTGTCGCGCACCGAAAAGCGCCAGCGCGCGCCCTTGTGCACTTCAATGCCGACCTGCGTGGCGCCGGCGTGCTTGCGCACATTGGACAGCGCCTCCTGCAGCACGTGCAGCACCTGCACCTGGACGTCGGCGGGCAGCGGCAGGCCGTGGCCCTGCACCTGCAGCGTGGTGGGCAGGCCGGTCTGGTGCTGGAACTTCTGCAGTGTTTCCTGCAAGGCCTGCTCAATGTCGTCGGTGTTGGTGCGGGTGCGGAAATGCACCAGCAGTTCGCGCACGTCGCCAATGCTTTCGCGCAGCCCGGTATCCAGCTCGTCCAGCGCGGTGGCGACCTGCGCCGGCTGCGCGCGCTGAATGCTGGTGCGCAGCAGCTGCGCCTGGATCTTGAGGAAGGCCAGCGACTGCGCGATCGAGTCGTGCAGTTCACGCGCCAGCAAGGCGCGCTCCTCGGAGACAGCGGCTTCACGCGCCAGCGCGGCGGCGCGCAGCCCCTCCAGGGCGCTGGCCAGATGGCTGGCCAGCGCGTCCAGCAGTTCGGTTTCATCCACGCTCAGCAGGACCGGATGGCGGAAAAACAGGTTGAACTCGCCGAGCACGCGGTCCTGCAGCCGGATCGGCACGCTGACCACGCTTTCGTAGCCCACGCGGGCGCAATGGCGCACCGGCGCGTCGTCGTGGCTGAGGATGGGAATGACGCGGGTGCGGGCGTTGGGCAGCAGGTTGCCGCAGGCGCAGGCGCCCGCCAGCAAGCTGCGCTCTTCTTCCAGCATTTCCTGCGGAAAACAGTCGGACGCCAGCATCAAATAACGCTGGTTGGCCTCGTCGGACCAGCGCACGGCGGCGGCGTCGGCCTTCATGAGGGTGCGCACGCGCTGGGCAAAGCCGCGCGCCAGCTCGTCGATGTTGCTGGTATGGGATAAAAAAGCGCTGACCTCGTACAGCGCTTCGAGCCGTGCGCGCTGGGCCTCGATGCGCCGCGTCTTGGCTTCCACTTTGGCTTCCAGTTCACCGTAGAGCGCATGCAGCGTCGTGGCCATGCGGTTGAACCCCGCGGCCACCTGGCCAAATTCGTCCTGCGTGTCGACCTCGATGCGCGCGGCAAAATCGCCGGACTCGACCTTGCGCAGTCCCTGGCGCAGCCGCCCGAGCGGGTTGATCACGTACTGGTAGCCGGTGTAGAGCATCACCACCGTCCCGCCAATGGCCAGCGCCATCATCAGGAACTGGAACAAATTCAAAATAGCCGTCAGCCGCGAAAGATGCTGCTCGATCACCATCACAAGTCGGTCGATGGCGTCCACAAACTCGCCCGCTGCCCGCAGCGACTCCTGCGTGGTGGGCGGCGGCTCGGCCAGCCACTGCGGGCGCTGCTCGGCCCAGAGCGACTCGACGGTGGCAAAGCGCTGGCGCACCGGGTCGTCCCAGGGTACAAACAGCGGCCGGGACGGATCGCCCGTCCGCAAGACGGCCAGGCTCTCGTCGAAGCGGCGCACCAGGCCCTGCAACTCGGCCCGCGCCACGCCGCCCTGCACGGCGCTGGCCAGGCGCCAGGTCTGCATGCGCATGCGCCCGGCCTCGTTGACCGCCGCCGCGCCGCCTTCCAGCTGCCAGGTCACCCACAGCGTCAGCCCGATGGACGCCAGCGCCACCACCAGCAAGCCGGCGCCAATGCGTATGAGTTTTTTGGACAGGGACGCGGTTTTACGCATCGCCCTGGCCCCTAGCCCCGTGCGCCGGCCGCAGGCGGGCGCGGCTGGCGGGTGGACGGCGGTGCGGCGCAGGCGGTGCACACCATGCCCGCCAGGCGGTGCAGGGACTGCCAGCTGTCCGCCGGCCAGTCGGGCTGCTTCAAGCCCTTGACGATGCCGTCGACCTGGTGCGCGGCCAGCAGCAGCTGGGCCAGCACGGTGTCTTCGAGGTGGGGCAGCACGCGCTCGAACAGTTTTTCCTTGGCGCCCCAGACGCGGTTTTCGCGCAGCGCCATCGGCATGGGGCGGCCGGCGTTCAGCGCGTCCTTGACGCGCTTCATGGCGCGGATGTCTTCGGCCAGCGCCCAGTGCACCAGCACTTCGGCCGTGCCTTCGGCCTGCAGGCCATCGAGCATGCGCGCCACGCGCACCGGCTGGGCGCCCAGGACGGCTTCGGACAGCTTGAACACGTCGTAGCGCGCCACGTTGAGCACGGCGCTTTCAACCTGGTCAAAACTGAGCTCGCCGGCCGGGTGCAGCAGCGCCAGTTTCTGAATTTCCTGGTGCGCCGCCAGCAGGTTGCCTTCGACCCGGTCGGCAAAGAACTGCAGGGTGCGCTGGCCTTCGTCGCCGGCGGCCACGCGCTGGCCCTGTTGCTGCAGGCGCTGGGCGATCCACTGCGGCAAGGTGCGGCGATCAATCGGGTCGAACTTGACGGTGACGCCAAAGCTGTCGAGGGCGGCGAACCAGGCGCTCTTGCTGGTGGCGCTGTCCAGCCGGGGCAGCATGACCAGGGTCAGCGTGGTGTCGTCGCCCTGGGCACGCTCGGCCATCTGCTGCAAGGCCACCGAGCCGTCCTTGCCGGGCTTGCCGCTGGGGATGCGCACTTCCACGATTTGTTTGTCAGCAAACAGGCTCAGCGAGCCGCCGCTGGCCAGCACTTCGCTCCAGTCAAAATGCGCGCCGGCCACGGTGTAGACCGTGCGTTCGGTGTAGCCCTGGGCCCGGGCCGCCGCGCGCAGAGCATCGGCAAACTCCTGCACCAGCAAGGGCTCGTCGCCATGCAGGGTATAGAGGCTTTTCAGTCCTCGCTTGAGGTGCTCGGACAATTGGGCGGGGGCCAGGTTCATGAGCCCAAGTTTAGCGGCTGGGGTCTAGTGCGGTGCTGGCCATGTCTTCAACCAGGCGAGTGCGCACTTGCGCTGGCTGTATAAACTGCAAGGGCCACCCATCCAGCCCCATCAAATAGATTTGATCCCCGATCCGGATAACCCCATGACACCCCACCTCCAACTCATAGGCGCCCCGACCGACATTGGCGCGGGCACGCGCGGTGCTTCCATGGGCCCAGAGGCGTTGCGGGTGGCCGGGCTGCAGGCGGCGCTGGAGCGCCAGGGCATGCGCGTGACGGACCTGGGCAACCTCGGCGGGCCGGCCAACCCCTGGCAGGCGCCCGTCAACGGCTACCGGCACCTGGCGGAGGTGGCAGCATGGAACCGTTTGGTGCACGACGCGGTCCATGCGGCGCTGGGCGAAGGCGCGCTACCCGTTTTGCTGGGCGGCGACCACTGCCTGGCGATAGGCTCCATCAGCGCGGTGGCGCGTCACTGCCGCCGCACCCACCAGCCGCTGCGGGTGCTGTGGCTGGACGCCCACACCGACTTCAACACCGCTGCGCTGACGCCGACCGGCAACACACACGGCATGCCGGTGGCCGTGCTGTGCGGCCACGGCCCGGCGGAGTTGACCGGCCTGGGCGGCGTGGTCCCGGCGATGGACCCCGCCAGCATTCGCCAGATCGGCATTCGCAGCGTGGACGAGGGCGAAAAGCGCTTGGTGCGGCAGGTGGGGCTGGAGGTGTTTGACATGCGCTACATCGATGAAATGGGGATGAAGCGCACCATGGAAGCGGCGCTGACCGGCCTGGACGACAACACCCATTTGCACGTGAGCTTTGATGTCGATTTTCTGGACGCGGCCATTGCGCCGGGGGTGGGCACCACGGTCAAGGGCGGCCCGACCTACCGTGAAGCCCAGTTGTGCATGGAAATGATTGCCGACACCGGACGGATGGCGTCGCTGGACGTGATGGAACTGAACCCTGCACTGGATGTGCGCAACAGCACGGCAGAGGTCGCGGTGGAGTTGATCGAGAGCCTGTTTGGCAAGAGCACGCTGATGCGGCGCTATTGATATTGACCCCGGCGACTCAGGGCGTGACGCACCACGGCGCCGTGTCGTGCGCCAGCCCCATCCACAAGGCCCAGCCGGAGGTGGCGGCCAGGGCCAGCCCCGCCAGGCGAATGCCCCACGCGCCGGAGCCCGGGCCGCGCAGGCGCAGCAGCAACCACGGCCCGATCAGCAGGGACACGCTGCTGCCAGCGGCAAAGAGCGCCATGCTCATCGCCCCCTCCAGTGCCCCGCCACTGAGTGCCGCGACCAGCAGGGCCGAGTACAGCAGGCCACACGGCATGAAGGCCCACAGCGCGCCAATGGCCAGCGGCGCGCCACGCCCCCACGCCGTGTTGAGCGCCCGCACCCGGCTCCAGATGCCGCGGGCGGTGGCGTCGAGCCAGACCGGCTGACGCGCCAGCACCAGCAGCATCAGCCCCAGCACCATGGCGGCGACATGGAACATGGTCCAGACCGGACGCAGGGCCGCCGTCTGCGTGGTCAGCCAGCCCAAGCCCTGCATGGAGGCAGCGGCCACCGCACCCAGCGCCGAATAGCTTGCCAGTCGGCCGGCCTGGAAGGTCCAGATGGCCGAGGTGCCCCGCTTGCCTGTGGCCTTGCCAATGCCGGCGCAGGCAGCGCCGCACATGGCAATGCAGTGGGGCCCGCCAGCGAGCCCCATGAGCAGTGCCGTGACGGCCAGCGATGTTTGCATGGACCGTTTTTAGAGGATTTTGGAAAACCTTGCTCGCGTGCGGTCAGCCTGAAGATGCCGGTCGAACACCATGGCCACGCCGCGCACAAAGAACCAGCCCATGGCGGTCACCTGGATGCCGGTGTCGTTGACCTCGACCAGGCCCTGTTCTTCCATGCCTTCGAGGGTTTTCAGTTCGGCCGCAAAGTAGCTTTTGAAGTCGATCAGGTAGGCCAGGTCGATTGACTCGTACTGGAGTTGCCCCTGGCACATCAGCGCCATGATGACGGCACGGCGAAGCAGGTCGTCGCGCGTCAGCGCCAGGCCCCGCACCACCGGCAACCGGCCCTGGTCCAGGTGGTCATAGTATTCTTCGAGCGTCTTGGCGTTCTGGCTGTAGGTGGCACCCACCCGGCCAATGGCCGACACGCCCAGGCCGAGCAGGTCGCAGTCGGGCTGGGTGCTGTAGCCCTGAAAATTGCGGTGCAGGCGGCCCTGGCGCTTGGCCACTGCCAGCGCGTCGTTGGGCAGGGCGAAATGGTCCATGCCCACATAAACATAGCCGGCGTTTTCAAACGCAGCCAGCGAGCGTGACAACATCGACAGCTTGGCGTCGGCGTTGGGCAGCTCGGCGGTGACGATGCGGCGCTGCGGCTTGAAGCGTTCGGGCAGATGCGCATAGGCATACAGGGCAATGCGGTCCGGGCGCAATTCGTTGACCTGGGCGAGCGTGCGGTCAAACGACTCGGGCGTTTGCTGCGGCAGACCGTAAATCAGGTCGACATTGATCGACTCGAAGCCCAACTGGCGCGCCGACGCGACCAGGGCAAAGACCTGCTCGACCGGCTGAATCCGGTGCACCGCCTTTTGCACGACCGGGTCAAAATCCTGCACGCCAAAGCTCAGCCTGTTAAAGCCCAGCTCGGCCAGCGTGGCCAGCCGCGCTGCGTCAACGGTACGCGGATCGACCTCAATCGAGTATTCACCGCCGGGTGCGAGCGTGAAACTGCGCCTGAGCATGGCCATCAACTCGCGCAGTTCGCCGTCGCTCAGGAAGGTGGGTGTGCCGCCGCCCAGATGGAGCTGGCTGACGGTCTGGCCAACGCCCAGGTGCGCCGTGTGCAGATCCACCTCTCGGCTCAGGTAGCGCAGGTAGGCTTCGCCGCGCTCATGGTGCTTGGTGATGATTTTGTTGCAGGCGCAGTAATAGCACAGCGACTCACAAAACGGGATGTGCACGTAAAGCGACAGCGGAAGGACCATGGCGGCGGCGCCGCTGCGGCGTTGTTCGAGCGCCTGGACAAAGTGGTCTGACGTGAAAGCCTCGACGAAGCGGTCCGCTGTCGGGTAGGAGGTATAGCGTGGCCCGGACACGTCAAAACGGCGGATCAATTCAGGTAATGGGGTAGGCATACAATCGATCGCAGAAGCATTCATAGCGGGTCCTTGGCGCGCCAAACCTTAGACTAAGGATTGGTTTCCCGACTATGCCGCGAAACGCGCCGTAAATTTTTGACCTGGATCAATCGCGATCAAGGTCCTGCGCCAAACGACCAATTATTCTCTGGAGAATGCCATGCTGGATGTCACACCATCAACGTCAGGGACGGGGCTTGCGGCGCACGCCGCCAGAGATGCAAAACCATCCGCCATGAATTCACACGAAATCAAGGTCGCCTGCTCCAACTGCAATCTGCGCGAGTTGTGCATGCCGCTGGGCCTCAAGCCCGAAGAGCTGGACCGCATCGATGAAGTCGTGGCGACCCGCCGCAAGGTCAAGCGCGGCGCCACCCTTTTCAGCAATGGCGAGAGCTTCACCTCGCTCTACGCCATTCGCACCGGTTTTTTCAAGACCTGCATCACCACGGCCGATGGGCGCGACCAGGTGACGGGCTTTCAGATGGCGGGTGAAATCATTGGTCTGGACGGCATTGTGAATGACCATCACACCTGCAATGCGGTAGCGCTTGAGGATGCCGAAGTGTGCGTCATGCCGTTTGACCGCATTGAGGAACTGTCACGCGAGGTCGCGGCGCTGCAGCGCCACGTCCACAAGATCATGAGCCGCGAAATTGTGCGCGAGCATGGCGTCATGCTGCTGCTCGGCAGCATGCGTGCCGAGGAACGCCTGGCGGCCTTCCTGCTCAACCTGGTTCAGCGGCTCCATGCGCGTGGTTTTTCCAAGTCAGAACTGCTGCTGCGCATGACGCGCGAGGAAATCGGCAGCTACCTGGGCCTCAAGCTTGAAACGGTCAGCCGCACTTTTTCCAAATTTGCGGAGGAAGGCATCGTGGAGGTCAAGCAGCGGTATGTGCGCATCCTCAACACGGAAGCGCTCAAACTGATCGTGAACAACCATCAGCAGCCCTGCCAGTAAGCGTCAGCGGTTAACCTCGCGGGGGGACATGGCGAGCAGCGCCGTCAGGGCGCTGGAGATCATGGCGAGTAGCCAGAACGCGAAGAAAGCCAGCGTGTAAACACCTTCGCGGGACATCGCCAGAGGGTGACCAAACCAGTGCAGGTCTTGCGGGTCCACCATGGCAAAGACCAGCATCTCCATCAAACCGGCCACCATAAAGGCAGGCCAGACAATCCACATCAGTCGTTTGGCAAGCATGTTCTTTTTGTCTCCGGTCAGTGGTGGCGACGGGCTAAGGCCCCTCAAGGCTTGGCTGGCGCAGGGACACCCGTTGCGGCATGGTTTCGGGCCTGCATGGCGGGTGCCATGTTGGGCATGGGGCCGGCGACCGGCGCAGCCACCCGAGCCTGAGCCTGCTGGGCCTCGGCCTGCACGTCGATGACAGGATTCGGCGACATGATGGCCAGATACAGGGTGATGAACGAGGCCACCACCACGACCGCAGGCCCGCCGACGACCAGCCACATGTGGCCGAATTTCCACCAGGGCGGTGATTTCTTTTCTTGCATGGGAGTTCTCCGTTCCTTATCGGGGCACCAGGAACACCGACTTCTCGGTCAGGCGTCCTGAAGCGTTGACCGCTTCGATTTCAAAATTGATCGCATGTGAACCTGCGCTGGCGCCATCGGGCGGCAACTGCAGGGTCACGGGCACCCAGCGGGACTCGGCGGGATCCACCGAAATAAGGGGATCGGAAGCAATGACCAGACCCGCCAGCCCTTGCACCGAGATGCGGTAGTCCTGTCTGGTTTCAGTGGCATTCATCACCTGCAAGCGGTAAACGTTCTCGATCTTGCCGCCGCTCACGATGCGGGCCAGCGACGCGCGGTCGCGAACCACATCGACCTTGAACGGGGTGCGCAATGCCAGGTTGACAAACATGGCAATCGTCACCACGCCCAGGATGGCGGTGTAGACCAGCACCCGCGGACGAAATACCCGGCGCAACAGCTGCGAACGGGTCCACCCGTTCGCCATCGCATTTTCGGTCGAATAACGGATCAGTCCGCGCGGATAACCCATCTTGTCCATCACGGTGTCGCAGACATCAATGCAGGCGGCGCAGCTGATGCACTCGTACTGAAGGCCCTTGCGAATATCAATGCCCGTGGGACAGACCTGGACGCACAACGTGCAATCCACGCAGGAACCCAGATTCAAGGCCTTGGGGTCGGCCTTTTTGGAGCGTGACCCGCGCGGCTCGCCACGCGCCTCGTCGTAGGTCACGATCAGGGTGTCCTTGTCAAACATGGCACTCTGGAACCGCGCGTAAGGGCACATGTACTTGCATACCTGCTCGCGCATGAAGCCTGCATTGCCATAGGTAGCAAACGCATAAAAGAATACCCAGAAGGTTTCCCACGGGCCCATGCCCGCGCTCAGGAAACTCACGCCGAGTTCCTTGATGGGGGTGAAGTAACCGACAAAGGTAAACCCGGTCCACAAGGCCAGCGCAATCCACAAAACCTGTTTGCTGGCTTTTCGCGCAAACTTGTTCAGGGACATGGGGCTGTTGTCCAGGCGCATGCGCGCCGAGCGGTCACCCTCTGTCACCTTCTCCAGCCAGAGAAATATCTCGGTGTACACCGTTTGCGGGCAGGCATAACCGCACCACTGCCGCCCGGCCACCGCCGTGAACAAGAACAGCGCCAGGGCCGAAATCACCAGCACGCCGGTCAGGTAAATGAAGTCCTGCGGATAGAGGACCAGGCCCAGGATGTAAAAACGCCTGGCCTCCAGGTCAAACAGCACCGCCTGGCGCTGACCCCATTCAAGCCAGGGCAGGCCGTAAAAGACGATCTGGGTGAGAAACACCAGGCCCCAGCGCCACTTCGAAAACAGACCGGAAACGCTGCGCGGATAGATCTTCTTTTGCGCCTGGTACAGGGAAACCATCACCTCGTCGGCGTCGGCCGGCAAGGCCCGGGGGGGCGCCCCGGCCGCAGCGACGACGGGGATGGACGGGCTGTCAGGAGATTCGTTTTTGTCCACAAGTACAGTTCAATGCGGGAACCCCAACCAGGCCCCCAAGGGGATAAGAATCACTTCATGGCCGTTGCGCCAGCCTTGTTCGACAGGCCCCACACATAAGAGGCCAGAACATGAATCTGGGATTCGGTGAGTTTGCCTGCCTGAGCGGGCATCTGGTTCACCTTGCCATTGTTGACCATATTCACAATCGCGTTTTCTCCCCACCCGTGCAGCCAGATGTCGTCCGTGAGGTTAGGCGCGCCCAATGCCTGGTTGCCCTTGCCGTCAGTACCATGACACGCCGCACAGGCACCAAACTTGGCCTTTCCAAGAGACGCCTTGAGCGAGTCATGGGGGCTGTTCGACAGACTCATGACGTAATGCGCCACGTTGCGCACGTCATCCGGTGTGCCAACGGCGGCAGCCATGGGCGGCATGTTGCCGATGCGGCCCTGCACCAGCGTTTCCTTGATCTTGTCGGGCGCTCCGCCGTGCAGCCAGTCTGAATCGGTCAGGTTCGGAAAGCCCTTGCTGCCGCGCGCATCCGATCCATGGCACTGCGAACAGTTGTTCATGAACAACCGCTCGCCAATCGCCCTGGCCTGGGAATCCCCGGCCACCTCTTCGGGCTTCATGCCGTTGAAGCGCGCATACAGGGGCTCGACCTCCTTGTTGCCCTTGGCCACCTCGGCTTCATACTGGCCCACCTGGCTCCAGCCCAGCTTGCCGGCAAAACTGCCCAGGCCCGGGTACAAGGCCAGGTAGATCAACGCAAAGATGGTCGTGATGATGAACAACCAGACCCACCAGCGCGGCAAGGGGTTGTTCATCTCGCGCAGGTCGCCATCCCAGACATGACCCGTGGTGTTGTCGTTGGCCGTCATGGCCTTGGCCTTGCCGCTGAACCACAGCAGCAGCATGCAGGCAAAAATGCCGACCAGCGTGATACCAGCAATGTAGACGGACCAGAAATTACTGGTGAAATCGCTCATTTTTTTCTTCCTTATCCGGTTCGTTGGCGCTTGTGCGTCAGTCCTGCTCAAAGGGCAGCCGGGCCGCCTCTTCAAAGCTTGCAGCATTTCGGCGGGACCAAGCCCACACCACGATTCCGAGGAAGGTGATGAGGCTGACGACCGTCACAATGGCTCTGAGTGTGTTGATGTCCATGCTTGAAGCTCCGCCCTGTTATTTTCGGTGAATGCCCAGCACCTGCAGGTAGGCGATCACGGCATCCATCTCGGTTTTACCCTTGACTTCTGCCGGTGCGGCGGCGATCTGCGCGTCGGTGTAGGGCGTTCCTACTGCACGCAGCCCCTTCATGTGGGCCTGGATCGTGGTGTCGTTCACCACGGCTTTGTCAAGCCATGAATAGGCGGGCATATTGGACTCGGGCACCAGGTCACGCGGATTGTTCAGGTGAATGCGGTGCCATTCGTCGCTGTACTTTCCGCCCACCCGGTGCAGGTCCGGACCGGTACGCTTGCTTCCCCACTGAAACGGGTGGTCGTAGACGAACTCGCCCGCCACGGAATAGGGGCCGTAGCGCAGGGTTTCAGCGCGAAACGGGCGAATCATTTGCGAATGGCAGTTGTAGCAGCCTTCGCGCTGGTAAACGTCCCGGCCAATGACCTGCAGCGCCGTATAAGGCTGCAGTCCCTTGATGGGTTCGGTGGTGGAGCGCTGAAAGAACAAAGGGACGATTTCCACCATGCCGCCAACGGCGAGCACGATGAAAATCAGCACGATCATCAGGAAGTTGTTGGTTTCGATCTTCTCGTGCGAGAGACCACCGCTGGTTTTTTGGTTTTCCATGTTGCTGTTTTCCTCAGGCGTGGGCTGCTGCAGCCGGAATAGTGACGGTCATTGCGCGGCCCGCCATGACTGTTTTATAGGTGTTCCAGAGCATCACCAGCATGCCGCCCAAATACAGCAGGCCGCCCGCAAGGCGCAATACATAGAAGGGGTAAGTGGCCTTGACGCTTTCGACGAAGGTGTAGGTCAGGGTCCCGTCGGGATTGACCGCACGCCACATCAGGCCCTGCATCACGCCGGCAATCCACATGGCCGCGATATAGATCACGATGCCGATGGTGGCGGTCCAGAAGTGGACTTCCACAGCCTTCATGCTGTACATCTGCTTTTGGCCAAAGAGGCGGGGAATCAGGTAGTACATGCTGCCGATGGTGATCAGACCCACCCAGCCCAGCGCGCCGGAATGCACGTGTCCAATGGTCCAGTCGGTGTAGTGCGACAGCGCATTGACGGTCTTGATGGACATCATCGGGCCTTCGAAGGTGCTCATGCCGTAAAACGACAGCGACACAATCAGGAAGCGCAGGATCGGGTCGTCACGCAGTTTGTGCCATGCGCCCGACAGCGTCATGATGCCGTTGATCATGCCGCCCCAGCTCGGCGCCAGCAAAATCAGGGAGAAAGCCATGCCCACCGACTGCGTCCACTCCGGCAATGCCGTGTAGTGCAGGTGGTGCGGACCCGCCCACATGTAGGTGAAGATCAGCGCCCAGAAGTGGACGATGGACAAGCGATACGAGTAGACCGGACGTTCGGCCTGCTTGGGAATGAAGTAGTACATCATGCCCAGGAAACCCGCGGTCAACAGAAAGCCGACGGCGTTGTGGCCGTACCACCACTGCACCATGGCGTCCTGCACGCCAGCATAAGCCGAATAAGACTTCATGGGGCCGACCGGAATGGAGGCATTGTTCACGATGTGCAGCATGGCAATGGCAATGATGAAAGCGCCGTAGAACCAGTTGGCCACGTAAATGTGTTTCACCTTGCGGGTGCCCACGGTGCCAAAGAACAAAATGGCGTAGGCGACCCATACCAGCGTGATCAGGATGTCGATGGGCCACTCAAGCTCTGCGTATTCCTTGGCCTGGGTGAAGCCCATGGGAAGAGAAATTGCAGCCGCCACAATGACCGCCATCCAGCCCCAGAAAACGAAGGCGGCCAATTTGTCCGAGAACAAACGCACCTGGCAGGTACGCTGCACCACGTACAGGGAGGTTCCAATCAATGCGGAGCCCCCAAACGCAAAAATCACCGCGTTGGTGTGCAGATTTCGCAGCCGGCCGTAGCTGAGCCAGGAAATATTGGCAAGCATATCTGGCCAGGCCAGCTGCGCGGCAACGATCACGCCGACCAGCATTCCGACCACCCCCCAAACGACAGTCATGATGGCGAACTGCCTGACAACGGTGTCGTTGTAAGCCGTGGCCTGTGTATTGGCAAATTTCATTTCTACCTCTTCTTAATAACTTCTTAAGCGTATCGCGGCGTAACCGAATGTACGTTGACCTGGATCAATCATTGCGAAGAATGCGTTCCGCCTCAGCGTCAATGTCTTCGAATTGTCCATGGTAGATGGCCCACCACAAGCCTCCCAAAATAAATAACACCAAAATGACAGACAACGGGATCAGCAGATAAAGAATATCCATCACACGGCCTCCAAAGGTTGGACAGCGCCCGACAGGCGCATGGCATTGAGCACCACCAGCAGCGAGCTGAAAGCCATGCCCAGCCCGGCCAGCCATGCAGGCAACCAGCCGACGACGGCCAGGGGCACGCACACGGCGTTGTAGACTGCGGCCCACCACAAATTTTGCTGCACCACGGTGAGCGTTCGACGGGCCCGCAAAAGCGTCTGCGCCACCGTGCCGAGCCGGTCACCCAGCACGACAAAATCAGACTGTGCCTGGGCCAGCGGCACCGCCTGGCCAAAGGCAAACGACACATGCGCACCGGCCAGCACCGGGCCGTCATTAAGGCCGTCCCCCACCATGGCGACCTTGCGGCCCTGGGCCTGCAGCCCCTGCAGCAGCGCAAGCTTGTCTTGTGGCGTACAGCCGCCGCGGGCCTGGCTGATGCCTATTTGCCGCGCCACACGCGCCACCGCATCGGGCCGGTCACCCGACAGCAAGTGGACCTGCACACCATGGGCCCGCAGCGCCGCCACGGCCGCCCGGGCATCAGGACGCAGATCCTCGCGCAGTTCAAAGGTGGCGACCCAGCCTTGCGCATCGCTCAAGCAGGCATGCAACTGGTCTGTTTCAGGCAGCGCCACGCCGCAAAAACGAGCCGATCCGAGACGCGCCGACACGGCAACGCCCGGCTTGACGCGGTTGACCAGGCACCCCGACAGGCCCTGCCCGGCAGATTCCTCCACGGTTTGGGCCAGCCAGGCACCAGACGGCAGCCTGTCGCCCTGCCCTGCAGCCGCCAGCGCACGGGACACGGGATGCAGTGAATGCTGCGCCAGCGCAGCGGCCATGGCCAGGGCATCCTCCCGGGAAATACCGTCCCGGGTATGCACCTCTGCGAGCGCAAACGCATCGCGGGTCAGCGTACCGGTTTTGTCGAACACGACCGTATCGACCGTGGCCAGGGTTTCCAGCGCCTGCAGACGACGCACCAGCACCCCGCGGCGCGCCAGGGCACCCGCGCTGGCCAGCATGGCCGCAGGGGTCGCCAGCGACAGCGCGCAGGGACAGGTGACGATCAGCACGGCCACCGCCACCATGAGCGCATGGCCGGGGTCATGCGACCACCACCAGGCGCCGGCGCCACCCGCAGCCAGCAGTACAAAAATCAGGAACGGCCTGGCGATGCGGTCGGCCAGTTGCGCCAGTTGCGGCTTGCTGGTGGAGGCGCTCTCCATCAGCGCCACAATCTGCGCAAAGCGGGTGTCGCTGCCGGTGCGCTCCACGCGCACCAGCACGGCGGCGGTCAGGTTGTGGCTGCCCGCAATCACGGCATCGCCCGCACTGCGGGTCAGGGGGCGGGATTCGCCCGTCAGCAGTGCCTCGTCGGCCAGCGTGCGGCCCTCCAGGAGGGTCCCGTCGGCCGGGAAGGCCTCGCCCGGCAGGACACGGATCACGTCGCCTGCGGCCAGGCGCCGCACCGCCACGCGCTCGAATTCGCCACCGGCGCGGCGCCGCTCCACGCTGTCAGGCAGGCGGTTCATCAGCGCCTCCAGCGCGCCTGCGGTGCGGTCGCGCAGGCGCAGCTCCAGCCAGCGCCCGGTCAGCAAAAAGAACACAAACATGGTGAAGGAGTCGAAATACACTTCGGCGCCGAAAATACCCTGGGGCTCAAACGTGCCGATGGCGCTCACCACAAAGGTAATGCCCATGCCCAGTGCGACCGGCAGGTCCATGCTGATGCGGCGCTGGCGCAGGTCGCGCAAGGCATTGCCAAAAAATGGCGCGCACGAAAACAGCAGCACCGGCACCGACAGCACCCAGGAAGCCCATCGCAGCAATTGCACCATGTCGGGCGCCATGTCACCCGGTTTGGCGACGTAGGCGGGCCATGCGTACATCATGACCTGCATCATGCAAAAGCCGGCCACGCTGAGTCGCCACAGCGCCTGGCGTGTCTCGGCGCGGCGCCGGTCGCTGGCAAAGGCGTCGTTGGCCGGCACGGCACGGTAACCCGCGTGCTGGGCGGCCTGCATCCAGCCCGACGGTTTGACGGCCTGGTCTGACCAGACAATGCGGCCCCGGTGGCTGGCAGCGCTCACATCGACCGACACCACACCGGGCACCTGGCGCAGGGCATCCTCGATGGAGAGCGCGCAGGCGGCGCAGTGCATGCCCTCAAACACCACGCTGGACTCCCAGCAGGTGGGCTGCTGTGGCAACGGCCGGCTAAAAGCCGACCATTCGAGCGGATCGTCCAGCAGTGAAAACGGTACGGTGTCGGCCTGCGAAGCGGTCGCGCGCTCCAGCAAGCCAGGAACCGGCAAAGACAGGGGCGAAGGTGACAGACTGGCCGTGGGCATACTGGTAAAGCTTAGCGACTTTGTCGCCGGTTGTCCTGGTTTGAATAAATTCACCAACAGCCGCGATGCACCCGCGTGGCGCCGGGTGAATTGCGCTTAAAGCGCCGTCACGGCCGCCAGGCGACGCATCACCTGCTGCACGATGTCGCTTTGCATATCCCGGTAGAGCAGGTTTTCTTCAGCTTCCTTGGCCAGCACCGCCGACTCATTGAAACTGATGTCGCGCTGCTGTGTGATTTCGGTGGCCGGGATCAGTTCCTTGCCCGCCTGCGTCCGCAGCCTGAAGCGAAAGCGCATGCGCAACTGGAATTCGCGCACCTGGCCTGCGGCATTGAGACTGAGCACCACCTTTTCGCGCTGGTCGAGCAGCACGTCGAGAACGACTTGCGCCTCGTTGATCTGGCGAGCATCGGTGATCACCTTGACCTTGCGGGTGGACTCCAGCGACCGCCTCAGCTCGACGCCCAACGGCGAGGTCTCGGCCAGGCCGCTGTAGAGCGTTGTGAACGCAAAGTTGGGGGCCTTGCGCAGCGCAAAACCGCAGCCACCCAAACCCAGGGCGCTCAGGGCGGCCGTGGAGGCCATCAGGGACAGTAAAGAGCGACGCTGCATAGTGACCTAGTCTTGGAGTTTTCGGGGTGGGGACTCAGGCAACGATGTTGACCAGGCGGCCTGGCACGACGATGACTTTTTTGGCGGGCGCACCCAACTTCAGGAAAACCTCGGACGCCAGCGCGGCAGCCTCGATGGCGGCCTTGTCAGCACCCGCCGCCACCGTGACCGACCCGCGCAGCTTGCCATTGACCTGCAGCACCAGTTCGATCTCGTCCTGCTGCAAGGCGCCGCTGTCCACCTCGGGCCAGGGCGCGTCCAGCAGGTCGCCCTGCCGGGCGGCATAACCCAGTTCGGACCACAAGCCATGCGCCAGATGCGGCGCTGCGGGGTAGAGGCATCGGAGCAGGATGCCAAAGCCCTCGCCCAGCGCGCCAAGGGAATTAGCCGATGCTTGACCCTTGAAGTCTTCCAGCGCATTGAGCAGCTTCATCGCACCGGAAACCACCGTGTTGTACTGCATGCGCTGGTAGTCATAGTCGATCTGCTTGAGCACCGTATGGACGTCGAGCCGGAGCGCCCTGGTTTCTTTATCAAAAGTGGCGTCAGTCAATATATCGCGGGCACAAGAGGCGCCTGAATTCATGGCACTGAGCTTGGCACCGAAGTTCCAGACGCGGCGCAAAAAGCGGTAAGAGCCTTCCACCCCGGCGTCGTTCCACTCCAGCGTGGCTTCGGGCGGCGCGGTGAACATGGTGTAGAGGCGCGCCGTGTCCGCACCGTATTTTTCAATGATGTCCTGCGGATCGACGCCGTTGTTTTTCGACTTGCTCATGGTGCCCACGCCTTCGTAGTCGATGGGCGTTCCAATGGGCAAGTCATTCACCGGATTTTTCAGCTTGGCGCCCACCACCTTGCCCGTGTCGTCCAGCACATGCTCCACGTCATGCGGCCAGAAATATTCCTTGGCGCCCTTGTCGGTGCGGCGTGAATAAATGTGGTTGAGCACCATGCCCTGCGTGAGCAGCTTGGTGAAGGGCTCGTCAATCTTGACCAGACCCAGGTCGCGCATCACCTTGGTCCAGAACCGTGCGTAAAGCAGGTGCAGGATGGCGTGCTCAATGCCGCCAATGTACTGGTCCATCGGCATCCAGTAGTCGGCGCCTTCGGCCACCATGGCCTGGTCGTTTTTCGGGTCGCAGTAGCGCATGAAGTACCACGAACTGTCCACGAAGGTGTCCATGGTGTCGGTTTCACGGCGCGCCGGCTGGCCGCAGACCGGGCAGGTCACGCCCGCATGAAAGCCTTCATGCTTGTTCAGGGGGTTGCCCGAGCCATCGGGCACGCAATCGAGCGGCAACACCACGGGCAGGTCTTTTTCCGGCACCGGCACCGCGCCGTGTTCCGGGCAATGGATGATCGGGATCGGGGTGCCCCAGTAGCGCTGGCGGCTGACGCCCCAGTCGCGCAAACGCCAGGTGATTTTTTTCTCGCCCAGGCCCTTGGCAGCCAAGGCCTTGGCCACGGCGTCCACGGCGTCCTTGTAGCTCAAGCCGCTGAACACGTCGGAATTGACGGTCACACCGCGCTGCTTGTCGCCATACCAGTCCTGCCACCGGTCGTAGTCGTAGGTCAGCCCGTCGACATGCACCACGTCGTTGATCGGGTAGTTGTATTTCTTGTCAAAGGCGAACTCGCGCTCGTCGTGGGCAGGCACCCCCATCACCGCGCAGTCGCCGTAGCCCATCAGCACGTAGTTGCCGACCCACACGTCAACAGCCTGTCCGGTGAGTGGATGGGTCACCTGCAGGCCGGTGGGCATGCCCAGTTTTTCCTTGACGGCCAGCTCGGCCTCGGTCGTGCCGCCGGCTTTGCATTCTTCAATAAACGCCGCCAGCCGCAGATTGGACAGGGCGGCGTGTACGGCCAGCGGATGCTCCGGCGCCACGGCGCAGAATGTCACACCCATGATGGTGTCGGGCCGGGTGGTGAACACGTACATGCGGCCATCGCCGATCAAGCGTCCCTGCGCGTCCTTGACCTCGTGGGTGAAGGCAAAACGCACCCCCTCCGACTTGCCAATCCAGTTTTCCTGCATCAGCTTGACGCGCTCGGGCCAGCCGGGCAATCCGTCTTTGACGCTGCCCAACAGCTCTTCGGCATAGTCGGTGATCTTGAGGTAGTAGCCAGGAATTTCGCGCTTCTCGACCGTGGCGCCGGTACGCCAGCCTTTGCCGTCAATCACCTGCTCGTTGGCCAGCACCGTCATGTCCACCGGGTCCCAGTTGACGACTTGGGTCTTGCGGTAGGCAATGCCTTTTTCCAGCATCTTCAGGAATAACCACTGGTTCCATTTGTAGTACTCGGGCGTGCAGGTGGCAATCTCACGGCTCCAGTCGATGGCCAGCCCCATGGCCTGCATCTGCTTGCGCATGTAGGCAATATTCTCGAACGTCCACTGCGCTGGCGGCACGCCGTTTTTCAGTGCGGCGTTTTCAGCGGGCAGGCCAAATGCGTCCCAGCCCATGGGCATGAGCACGTTGTAACCCTTCATGCGCAGGTAACGCGTGAGCATGTCGTTGATGGTGTAGTTGCGCACATGGCCCATGTGCAGCTTGCCGCTGGGGTAAGGCAGCATGGAGCAGGCGTAATACTTCTTTTTGGACGCGTCTTCAGTGACGCGGTAGGCGTCGGCCGCGGTCCAGTGGGTTTGCGCACTGCGCTCAACGTCGAGGTGGTTGTATTTGTCTTGCATGGCGCACGGAAGATGGAAAAAAATGAAGCAGCCCCTGGCTGCCGGTTGCAGGGATTTTAGGCGCTGGACCGGGCGGGCCCCGCCGGAGCGCCTTCAGGGCCGGGTCGCGGGGGCCGGCGTTGCGGTCGCGGGGGCGTTGGCGACAAAGCCGATGCGGTTCAGGCCGGCTTTCTGCGCGATGCCCATGACCTCGACGATGCGGCCATAAGGCACGGCCTCGTCGGCCCGCAGCTGCACCTCCGTGTCGGGGTTCAGCGCCGCGTTTTGCCGCAGGCGCTGGTCCAGCTGGTCGCCGGAGACCGGCTGGTCATTGAGGAAGGCCTGGCCGGCCTTGTCGACCACCAGCGTGACAAACTGCGGCGCCTCGTTCGGCCGGGCGGCATCACTTGTGGGCAGGTCCAGCTTGATCGAGCTGGCCAGCAGGGGCGCGGTGATGATGAAGATCACCACCAGCACCAGCATCACGTCCACCAGCGGGGTGACGTTGATCTCGCTCATGGGCTGGGCGCCCTGGGTGCGTTCGAGGCGG
>JAUSDK010000144.1 GCA_030650875.1 Polaromonas sp. | reverse complement strand
CAGCTTAGAAGGCTGATGCTCTATCCAACTGAGCTACGGACAGATATAAAAAAAGCCCACATAGTGAGCTTTTTTAAAATAATTATGGTCGGAGTACAAGGATTCGAACCTTGGACCCCCTGGTCCCAAACCAGGTGCGCTACCAGGCTGCGCCACACTCCGCCATGCATAAATTATAACGCGCAGAAGGCCGGTTTTTGAGGGGCACCTCATTTTTTATTGGATGCTGGCCAGGCTTCAGAGTTTGACGTATTCGTACTCGATGGCATTGGCGTTGATGCCGCGGTCCGGCGGGGCAATCCAGCCGGCCATTTTGCCGGGCTCTGTGACGCGCTGCATCAAGCTGTGGATGAAGGTTTTGTCTGCATCGGTTGGCAGCCAGTCGTCTTTTTGGTTTTCAAACTCGGCCGCGCTGATCGGCTGGCCCAGCGGGTCGGTGTGGCTGCCGGCCCAGACGCCCACCGAACGCCGGAAACGGGTGGATGGCAGTGACAACTCAAAATTGATACCGGCGCGCTTGATGCCCATGTTCCAGCGTGTCACGCCCACATTGCAGTCTTTGACGTATTCCAGGCGGGTGATCTCGTTCATGCCGTTGCGCGTGGAAATGGTTTCGCTCTTCATGCCGCCCTTGCCG
Organism: Polaromonas sp.; assembly: GCA_030650875.1. Taxonomy (GTDB): domain Bacteria; phylum Pseudomonadota; class Gammaproteobacteria; order Burkholderiales; family Burkholderiaceae_C; genus Polaromonas. The sequence continues at coordinate 8,174 of JAUSDK010000144.1, read as the reverse complement.
TCTGGCACCTGGATGTTCATCTCGGTATCGCGCTCGACGTGGTCGGCAAATTTGGCTTCGTCGGGCCGGCCTTTGATGCCGTTGCCGAAGTAGTTGGCGGCGTTGCTGGAGGCTTCGGAGCCGAACAGGTCGAGCGACGAGGTGAACCAGAAGTTCATGAATTTCTGGACCGTGGGCAGATCGATCACCCCGGCCTGGCGCAGGGTGGCCACATCGTCGGTGTCCAGCTGCTTCATGACTTCCAGCGTGCGTCGAATCACGCGGCCAATGCCGGTTTCGCCCACAAACATGTGGTGCGCTTCTTCCGTCAGCATGAAGCGCGTGGTGCGGGCCAGCGGGTCAAAAGCGCTTTCGGCAAAGCTTTTGAGCTGGAACTTGCCGTCGCGGTCGGTGAAATAAGTAAACATGAAAAAGCTCAGCCAGTTGTCCATGGGCTCGTTGAAGGTGCCCAGGATGCGCGGCTTGTCGGCGTCGCCGCTGTGGCGCTTGAGCAATTCCTCGGCCTCTTCGCGGCCATCGCGGCCAAAATGCGCGTGCAGCAGGTAAACCATAGCCCAGAGGTGGCGGCCTTCCTCGACGTTGACCTGGAACAGGTTGCGCAGGTCGTACAGCGACGGCGCGGTGTGGCCCAGCAGGCGCTGCTGCTCGACGGACGCGGGCTCGGTGTCGCCCTGCGTGACGATCAGGCGGCGAAACGCGCTGCGGTATTCGCCGGGCACTTCCTGCCAGACGTCTTCGCCCATGTGGTCGCCAAAGCCGATCTTGCGGCCCTCTTCCTTGTCGGCCATGAAAATGCCCCAACGGTAGTCAGGCATGGGCGTGTAGCCGTAGCTGGCCCAGCCGGACGCGTCCACGCCCACGGCGGTGCGCAGGTAGACGTCGTTGGCCTTGAAGTCGCTCGGGCCCATTTCCTCCCACCAGTTGAGGAAGGCCGGTTGCCAGTGCTCCAGTGCGCGCTGCAACTGGCGGTTTTCGCCGAGTTGCACATTGTTGGGGATCAGCGCTTGAAGATCTATGTTGCTCATGGTGTTTCCTTAAATCCGTTTCCAGTCGAACCTGGCCTTTTTGCCGGTGCCAAACAGCTTCAAGGCGCCCTCTTCCCCCACCGCATTGGGGCGGATGAAAATCCAGTTTTGCCAGGCGGACAGCCGGCCAAACACCCGGGTTTCCATGGTTTCCTTGCGGGGAAAGCGCAGCGACGCCTCCATGCCCGTCAGGGCGTCCGGCGACAGGCTGGCGCGTTCTTCCAGCAGCATGCGAATCTCGTCGTCCCAGTCGATGTCGTCCGGGCTGAGCGTCACCAGGCCAAGTTCCAGAGCCTGGCCGGCAAGCAGCGGGCGGGTCCCGAGGTCTTGCAGTTGGCGGATGGTCGCTTCATCGTCATAAAACCGCGTCTGCAGACGGGTCAAGCCATTGACGGCCGGGAACCAGCCGAAATTGGCGGCGCTCAGTTGCAATGCGGGCGCGCTGTCGGGGGCGTCCGGCAAGTCCAGCATGTAAATGCGGTCGCAGGCCAGCGCCAGTTCATACAAAGTGCCCGCAAAGCATGAACCCGCATCGACCAGCGCAATCAGCGACCGGCTGGTCACGTCCAGCCGCGCCAGCGTGCGGCGCAGCGCGCCCGTGGTTTCCTTGACCAGCCAGTGGTCTTTCACCGCGCTCAGCACCTCGTCCATGTGGAGGACAAGCGCCGCGTCGCCCTGCGTCCGGATGACCCAGGTGCCCACTTCCAGCTCGTTGGTGCGCAGGTTCAGAATGGCGTCGTCGAGTTCGCGCTGCAGTGTGAGCGGATACCAGTTGGCGCCGGCCGCCACTATGCCCTGCGCTGTAGATTCAATCGCTGCCGCTGGTGCCTTGACGGTGAGCGTGGCGACGCGTTTGTCGCGGTCCACCAGCACATCGACCACGCTGTAGTGGTAGCCAGTGTCGTCAATGACCGCGTTCAAGGGCGTCAATTCAATGCCTTTTACGGCTTCAGACCTTGTCGACTGAGCGCGAAGCGCTTCTATTTCGGTAGCAAGCAAGGCATTGAATTGCTGCGGCGTGGCGTAGCCGTCTATCAGCTTCCAGTCCTTGGCGCGGTCCGCACGCACGCCTTCGGAGGTGGTGCAAAAGATGTCGGCCAAGTCGCGGCGCACCTTGCGCTTGTCGGTGATGCGGGTCAGGCCCCCCGTGCCGGGCAACACGCCCAGCAGCGGCACTTCGGGCAAGCTCACGGTCGAGCTACGGTCATCGACCATCACAATGCGGTCGCAGGCCAGCGCCAGTTCGTAGCCGCCGCCAGCGCAGGCGCCCGTGACGGCGGCCAGGGTTTTCAGGCCGTCGTGGCGCGACGAGTCTTCGAGACCGTTGCGGGTTTCGTTGGTGAACTTGCAAAAGTTCACCTTCCAGCCGTGGGTCGACAGGCCCAGCATGTAGATGTTGGCGCCCGAGCACCAGATTTTTTCCTTGCCGCTTTCAAACACCACTACCTTGACGGCCGGATGTTCAAACCGGATGCGGTTGATCGCGTCGTGCAGTTCTATGTCCACGCCCAGGTCGTAACTGTTGAGCTTGAGCTTGTAGCCCGGGCGGATGCCGCCGTCTTCGTTGATGTCGAGCTTGAGCCGGGCTACATCCGGTTCAGCGCCGTCCACATGCAGCGTCCAGTGCTGGTATTTGCCGGGATGGGTGGCAAAGCGCACCAGCTCGCGCTCCTGGCCGTCAATGACCTGTTTGAATAAAAGAGGCTCTGTCATGGCGTTCATGGGGTTTCCTTGGTGGGCCGCTTGGCCGGGCTGGTGGTATTCATGGAAGGGACCGCGCGCTCCAGGTCCCTCAGGCTTTGTTTCAGCGTGCGTGCGGCGGTGTCCACTACGGCGTCTGCACGGGCATAAAGCGCTTCGCGGCTGGCCAGAATGCGCCTGATGTCTTCCAGGGCCTCGTGGGTGGCGCCGCGCGTGGCGTCAAAAGGCCGCATGTCGCCCTGCGCCACCACGCGGCCCATGTGCTCTTCGGGGCTGGCCTTGAGCCATACGCAGTAAAACCGGCTTTGCAGCAAATCAAAGGTTTCGCGCTCGCTGACGATGCTGCCGCCCGTGGTCATGACCACGCCGCCCGGATGCTCCTCGGCAATCCGGAACAGAGCGCGCCGCTCGTAGCGCCGGTAGCCGGCCTGGCCGTGCAGCAGCAAGATTTCATTCATGCTGGTGCCGGCCTCGCGCTCAATCTCGCGGTCCAGTTCAATGAAGGGCACACCCCGCGCGGTGGCCAGCTGGTTGCCCAGGGTGGACTTTCCGGCGCCGCGCAGGCCGATCAGCGCCACCCGCTGCTCGCGGCCCAGCGCGTCATTCAGACCAAAGGTGCTGCCCAGCAGGCTGTGGGCCTGGTCCAGCTGCGTGTCGTCCAGGCGCAGCAGCAGGCCTTGCACCCGCGTCAGCGCCGGGCGCACGGCGTCTTGCAGCAACTCCAGCAGCGAAATATGCAGGGCGCTGGCAATGGCTTGCAGCGAGTTGATTGAGACATTGCCCTTGCCCGACTCCACGTCGGCCAGAAAGCGCTCGCTCAGGCCCGAGTCAGCGGCCAGGGCCTTGCGCGTCACGCCGCGGCGGGCCCGCCAGGCGCGCACCCGGCCACCCAACTCGCTCATCGTGACCTTTGATTCCTGTTCGGCTAAAGTTTCCAAGAGGCGCCTGTTTTAAATGGGTTGCACTGAAGACGTATTGCAGCGCTTCGCCGCAAAAATTGCAGTATGCTTCAGTTTAATTAAACATCAGGCAGTTTATTGCATATTCTCTGGAGAATTTTTGATGAAGCTCAAAATCCTGGTCGGCACCATGACCAGCACCGCCGACTATGTAGCGCAGGCGATTCAAATGGATTGCGCCGACCTGGTCAGCAGCATCGAGATCACGATGATGGACGACCTGGACATCAGCGTTTTCGATGCAGCCCATGCAGAAGATGCAATTTATCTCATTTGCAGTTCTACCTACGGCTCGGGTGACGTTCCCGACAATGCGCGGGCCCTGTACGAATCACTGGCCGAGCAGCCGCAGTTTTTGGGCCATGTGCGTTACGGCGTGATGGCGCTGGGGGACCGCACCTACCTGCAGACCTTCTGCTTTGGCGGCAAGAAGTTTGGCGAGCGCCTGCTAGACCTCGGCGCCCAGCGCATCGGCGAAGTCTGGTGCCACGATGCCAGCAGCGGCACGCTGCCAGAAACCGAAGGCGCCGAATGGTGCCGCCAATGGCTGGCCAGCGCGCTGGCGGGCATCGGTCAAAGCGCCGCTACTGCCTGAGCCCCCCACTTTGTAAATTCAAGCATAAACAGCATCTAGCTGTTTATCCACGGTCGCTAATAGCTATAACAATAATAGCAATTCAAGAAAAACTGGAGACAAGCATGCAACTGAGCCGCACCGATCACTCGGCGAATCCACCCGTGGTGACCATTCCGCGTGACTACAACGCGGCGCACGATCTGCTGGCGCGCAATGCGGCGCACCCCGACAAGGCGGCCTTCATTGATGCGCTCAGCGGCGAGCAGCTCACTTACGGCGCGCTGGCCGAGCAGTCGCAGCGTTTTGCCAATGCCTTGCGCGCCCGGGGTTTCGCGCCCGAAAGCCGCGTCATGCTGGCCATGCTGGACACGCCCGAGTGGCCTGTGGCGTTTTTGGGCTGCATTTTGGCTGGCGTCGTGCCCGTGGCCGCCAATACCTTGCTGACCACGCCCGAGTTCGAGTTCATGCTGAGGGACTCTCGCGCCCAGGGCCTGGTGATTTCACAGGCCCTGCTGCCGGCGTTTGGGCCATTGCTCGGAAGCATCGAGACGCTGCGCGCGGTGTGGCTGGCCGGCAGCGATGAATCGCTGTCTTACCCTTCGCTGGCCCATGCTGTGCAGACGTCATCAGCGACCACCAACATAGCGCCCACCTGCGCCGACGAAACCTGTTTCTGGCTGTATTCGAGCGGATCAACCGGTACCCCCAAGGGCACGATGCACCTGCACAGCCACCTGATGCCGACGGCCGAGTTGTATGGCCGCGCCGTGCTGGGCATTGAGGCGTCAGACGTCGTGTATTCCGCCGCCAAGCTGTTTTTTGCCTATGGCCTGGGCAATGCGCTGACCTTTCCCATGAGCGTGGGGGCCACTACCGTGCTGCTGCCGGCCCGGCCCACGCCTGCCGCCGTGTTTGACGTGCTGCAAAAATACCAGCCGACCATTTTTTATGGCGTGCCCACGCTGTACGCCGCCCTGCTGGCGGCCCCGGCGCGGCCGGCCAGCTCGTCACTCAATCTGCGCATCTGCACCAGCGCGGGCGAGGCGCTGCCTTCCGAGATCGGCAAGAAATGGCGCGCCGAGTATGGCTGCGACATTCTGGATGGCATTGGTTCGACGGAAATGCTGCACATCTTTTTAAGCAACCGCCCGGGCCAGGTGCGCTACGGCACCACGGGCCAGGCGGTGCCCGGTTACGAGGTGCGCATCGTGGGCGACGACGGCCACGCGTGCGCCGCAGGCGAAATTGGCGAGTTGCAGATCAAGGGACCCAGTGCCGCGCTGATGTACTGGAACAACCGCGCCAAGACCAAGGCCACCTTTGTCGGTGAATGGACCCGAAGCGGCGACAAGTACACGCGGGACGCAGACGGCTACTACACCTATGGCGGACGCAGCGACGACATGCTCAAGGTCGGCGGAATCTATGTTTCACCGTTCGAGGTCGAAGCCAGCCTGATGACGCACCCGGCCGTGCTGGAAGTCGCCGTGATCGGCGTGCCCGACGCCGACCAGCTGGTCAAGCCCAAGGCCTATGTCGTGCTCAAGCCCGGGCACACCGCGACGGCGGACGAACTGAAGGCGCATGTCAAGGAGCAACTGGCACCCTATAAATACCCGCGCTGGATCACCTTCGTGGACGAGTTGCCCAAGACAGCGACCGGCAAGATACAACGCTTCAAACTGCGCCAGCCTGCGTAGACCCCAGGCACGCTGGTAAAACGGCTAAAAATTGCTTTAAACCTGAATATTTTAGTAGTCAATCTCGGGTTTTACACTAGGGCCGCTGCTGCGCCGCGCCCTTAACATGGACCCAAACCATTTCCAGTCCCCACCAGGAGTTTTTCAATGACCTCTCGCCGACTCGTTCTGACCCGCAGCGCTGCCGTTATCGGCGCCGCCTCCACCGGCCTGCTGCTGCCCGAAATGGTGAGGGCGCAGTCCGGCAAGGTGCGCGTGGGTTTCATGCTGCCCTACACCGGTACTTTTGCGCAGCTTGGCGTGGCCATTGAAAACGGCTTTCGCATGGCCATCAACGAGCAAGGCGGCAAGCTGGGCGGGCGCGAGATCGAATACTTCAAGGTGGACGACGAGTCCGAGCCCTCCAAGGCGATTGAAAACGCCAGCAAGCTGGTGCAGCGTGACAAAGTCGACGTGCTGGTCGGCACCGTGCACTCAGGGGTGCAGATGGGCATCCAGAAAGTGGCGCGCGACAGCGGCGTGCTGAGCCTGATTCCCAACGCCGGTGTGCATGCCGCCACCCGCGGCCTGTGCGCGCCCAACGTGTTCCGCACCTCCTTCAGCAATTCGCAACCCACCCGCGCGCTAGGCCAGGCCATGATGGCCAAAGGCCACAAGAAAACTGTCTGGATCACCTGGAAATACGCCGCCGGCGACGAAGCCTTTGAAGGCTTCAAGGAAAGCTACACCGCGGCGGGCGGCACCATCGTCAAGGAACTCGGCCTGCCGTTTCCGCAGGTTGAATTCCAGGCCTTGCTGACTGAAATTGCCGCCCTCAAGCCAGACGCCGTGGCCTGCTTCTTTGCGGGTGGCGGTGCCGCCAAGTTCATTCGCGACTACGCCGCCGCTGGCCTGAAGGGCAAGATTCCGCTCTACGGCTCGGGGTTCCTGACCGAGGGCGTGCTGACCGCCGCCGGCCCGGCCGCAGAAGGCATCGTGACCACCATGCACTACAGCGACTCGCTCGACACGCCGCGCAACAAGAAATTTCGGCTCGACTACGCCAAGGCCTTTCGCAGCCAGCCCGACGTGTACGCGGTGCAGGGCTACGACACCGGCCTGCTGCTGATCCAGGGCGCCAATGCTGTCAAGGGCGACCTGAACAGCAAGCCGGCCCTCTACAAAGCCATGGAAGGCGCCACCATTGACAGCCCGCGCGGCAAGTGGACCATGAGCCGGGCACACAACCCGGTGCAGGACATCTACCTGCGTGTGGTTGAAAACGGCGAAAACAAGGTGATAGGCGTGGCCGCCAAGGCGCTGGCCGATTCGGGTGTCGGCTGCAAAATGAGTTGACCGGCCCGGTGCACTAGCCATGGGGAGGTTCTTGAACCTCCCTTGTTTTTGCCCCCTGCCCTGAAGACCCCACCCACCCAAGCATTGATGGACATTGATGGATCTAGCCAACTTTTTCATCCAGCTGCTCAACGGCGTGCAGTACGGCCTGCTGCTGTTCATGCTGGCTGCCGGCCTCACGCTGATCTTCGGCATCATGGGCGTGGTCAACCTGGCCCACGGCAGTTTCTACATGCTGGGCGCCTACCTGGCCTGGTCGCTCAGCAGCCTGCTGGGCAGCCTGGGGCTGGCCATCATCGTGGGCGCCCTGCTGGCGGTGGCGTTCGGCTTTGCGCTTGAATGGCTGCTGTTTCGCCACTTTTACAAGCGCGACCACCTGGACCAGGTGTTGCTCACGTTTGGCCTGATCTATATTTTTGAAGAGTTGCGCTCTATCGTCTGGGGCGACGACGTGCATGGCGTGCCGATTCCCGAGCTGCTCAGCGCGTCAATTCCGCTGACCGAGAACCTGGCCTACCCGGTCTACCGCCTGTTCATGTCCGGCGTGTGCATTGCGCTGGCGCTGGGCCTTTATGGGTTGATTTCCAAAACCCGCCTGGGCATGAAGATTCGCGCTGGCGCCTTCAACCGCGACATGGCCGAGTCGCTGGGCATCAACATCAAACTGATTCACGCCGTGGTGTTTGCGCTGGGCGTCGGCCTGGCCGCCGTGGCCGGCATGATCGCCGCGCCGATTGCCAGCGTCTACCCCAACATGGGTGCGCAGGTGCTCATCATGTGCTTTGTGGTGGTGGTGATTGGCGGCATCGGGTCGGTGCGCGGCGCGCTGATCGCGGCCTTGCTGGTCGGGCTGGTCGACACCTTTGGCAAGGTGCTG
>JAUSDK010000124.1 GCA_030650875.1 Polaromonas sp. | reverse complement strand
TGCCCTGCGCATGGTGCAGCCCGACCAGGCCAGCCTGGTGGTCAAGCGCATCGCCAAAGTCACGCTGGGCACTTATGCCCACCGCGACTACCTGCGCCGGCGCGGCACGCCGAAGCAACCGCAGGATCTGCTGAACCACGAACTGGTGGGCAGCGACCGCGACGAGGCCATCCTCAAGGGCATGGCGGGCTTTGGCCTGCCGGTCACACGCGAAGCATTTGCGTTTCGCTGCGACGACCTGATCGCCTACTGGGAGGCCGTGCGTGCCGGTCTGGGCATAGGCTTCATCGCCGACTACCTGGCCGCCACCGACAAGGACGTCGTCGCCGTGCTGCCCATGATCAAGGTGCCGCCGCTGCCGATCTGGCTCACCGTGCACCGCGAGATCCGCACCAGCCGCCGCATACGCGCGGTGTATGACTTTTTGAGCCAGGCGGTGCCGAAGGCTCTTTAGGGCCTGTTCACACCGCGTCAGGCGCTGCCAGCGCGCCCAGGGCCGACACCCCCACCGGCGGTTCGGCCAGCCAGGGCAGCACAAAGGTGCGGCGTGCCAGGCCGCCGGCAATACGCGCGGTCTGGCGGTGCTCGCCGGCCAGGCGGGCCTGCAGCAGCGGGTCGGTGGTGCCGGTGGCGGCCACGCTCTTGTTGATGACCCAGGCCCAGGGCTCGATTTTTGCGCGGCGCAAGTCCTCTTGCAGCGCCGCGGCCTGGCTCACCGGCGTGACCTCGGGCAGCGTAACCAGGATGACATGCGTCATGCTGGCGTCCTGCAGCCGCATCAACGGCGTGATGATGCGCATGGCATGGGCGCCGCCTTCGCCGCCTTCCCAGCCTTCATACTGCTGCATCATTTGCCGGTGGTAGGCGCCGGTGGCGTCCATCAGCAGCAGGCTGTGCCCAGTGGGCGCGGTGTCCAGCACCACAAAAGCGCTTTTGGCCTCGTTCACCACACGGCTGAACGCGTGGAACACGGCGACTTCCTCGGTGCAGGGCGACTGCAGGTCTTCCAGCAGCAGCGCCCGGCCGGGTTCATCCAGCGCCTTGCCGCGCGTGGCCATGATCTTGGCGATATAGGCTTCGGTCTCGGCGCGCGGGTCAATGCGGCCCACCTTCAGCTTGGGCAGGCTGCCGTTCAGGGTGTCAGCCACATGGGCGGCCGGGTCGGTGGTGGTCAGGTGCACGCTGTGGCCGCGCTGCACCAGGCCCACGGCCAGCGCGGCGGCGATCGTGGTTTTTCCCACGCCGCCCTTGCCCATCACCATGATCAGGCCGTGGCCCATGGCGGCCAGTTCGTCGGCCAGGCGGCCAAAGGGTTCGGCAGGCAAGTCGGCGGGGGATTTGCCCGCATCGGGCACGGCCGCTGGCGCCGGCCCACGGCCCAGCAGTGCGCGCAACGCGCTGAGGCCCACGGTGTCAAAGGCGCGCAGCGGCACTTCATCGCGCGGCAGCCGCGCCAGCGCGTCGGGCATGCCGGCAATGGCCTCCAGGCCCATCGCCTCGATGGCGCGGGCGGTCGCATCGTCAGGGCGGCTGGCGTGAAACACGCCGTTGATCACCAGGCGCTGATTGGACAGCCCCAGTGCGTCCAGTTCCTGCGCCGTGCGCGCGGCCTCCTGCATGGGGCGCGGGTCGGGCCGGGTGACCAGGATCACGGTCGTGAGGGCCGGGTCGCTCAGCGCGGCCAGCGCGGCGTTAAAGCGCGCCTCCTGCATCTTCAGCCCCGAATGCGGGCCCAGGCATGAAGCACCCCGGTCGTTGCCGGCCAGAAAGCCGCTCCAGGCCTTGGGCAGGCTCAAGAGGCGCAGCGTGTGGCCGGTGGGCGCCGTGTCGAAAATGACGTGTTCATAGTCCGCATCGCCGGCCAGCAGCGCGGCAAACTCGTCAAACGCGGCGATTTCAGTGGTGCAGGCGCCCGACAACTGCTCGCGCACGGTCGCGCGCTCGTCGTCGCTGGCGTCAAGCCCCAGTTGCGCCAGCACGCGCAGGCGGTAGGCCTCGGCCGCCGCGTCCGGGTCGATATTGAGCACCTGCAGGCCCGCCACGGCGGGCACCGGCACCGGCTGGTTGGACAGCCGCACGCCCAGCATTTCGTCGAGGTTGGACGCCGCATCGGTGCTGACCAGCAGCACGCGCCGGCCCGCATCGGCCAAGGCAATGGCCGTGGCGGTCGACAGCGAGGTTTTGCCGACGCCACCCTTGCCGGTGAAAAACAAAAAGCGCGTGGGCGCCGACAAAAAGCCCGGGGATGCATTGCTTGGCGTGTTCATGCCCGAAGCATTGCACAACCGGCCGCGCCTGTCCTTGCCGCAGGTCAATTTTCAGAGCGCAACAAGCCGCCCCCGGGCGTTGCGACATACTGGCGCGCAGGGCACTGCCCCGTTTTTTCAACCGACTCCAGCGAGTACCCCATGGCCACCGACACCGTAACAATTTCAGGACATCGCCCCCGCCTGCTGGCCGCCCTGGGCCTGCTGGTGCTGGCGGCCTTGCTGTGGTCGGGCGTGGCGCCTTATGACCGGGGCACCTGGCTGATGGAGGTCGCGCCCGTGCTGATGGCCGCGCCGGTGCTGCTGGTCACCTGGCGCCGCTATCCGCTGACGACGCTGCTGTACGCGCTGATTGCCCTGCATGCGCTGGTGCTGATCCTGGGCGGCGCCTACACCTACGCGCGGGTGCCGCTGGGGTTCTGGCTGCAGGACGCGCTTGACCTGGGCCGCAACCCCTACGACAAGATCGGCCACTTCATGCAGGGCCTGGTGCCCGCCATGGTGGCGCGCGAAGTGCTGCTGCAGCGCGGCTTTCTGCGCCACCGGGGCATGGCGGCCTTTCTCGCGGTCTGCACCGCCATGGCGATCAGCGCCGTCTACGAACTCGTCGAATGGGGCGCGGCGCTGGCGCTGGGGCAAGGCGCCGATGAATTCCTGGGCACGCAGGGCGACCCGTGGGACACGCAGTCGGACATGTTTTATGCACTGATCGGGGCCGTGGTGGCCGTGACGCTGCTGCGTCGCTGGCAGGACCGGCAGATGGAGGCGCTGCGTGGGTCGCGGCAACCTGCGCAAACGCCCCAAGGCGACAAAGTCAGTAGCAATCAGGCCTGATCTTCAAGCCCCGCAGCACTTCTTGTACTTCTTCCCGCTGCCGCAAGAGCACGGGTCATTGCGCCCCGGCGTGGCTTCCTTGCGGATGGTTTCGACTTTCGGCCCCATGGTTTTCCACAACTCGCGCAGGTCGTACACGGCCCAGATCGCTTCGCCGAAGGCATTGAGCCGGGCAATGCTGGTGCTGGGCGTGCCTTCTTCGCTAAGCGGGGACACTTCGCGCGGGCCGGTGTCGTCTTCGCTCATGGCGACGATGGCCTGCAGCGCGCCATCAAGCCATTTGGCGGCGTCCTTGTCGCGCGGGGCCATCCATTCGTCGGGCCAGCTTTCCACGGCAAACATGAAGCCCAGCGCCCACACCTGGGCAAAGGCGGGCAGGTCCTCGTCCTTGAACGCGGCCTGCTCCTCGGGCGGCATGTCGGCCACGGCGCCGCGAATGTCCATGACTTCGGGGTGGTAGCAGGCCTCGTCTTCAAGCGAGTTGACTTCGGCGTCGAGCGCGGTGCCGACTTCGTTCCAGCGCTGATTCCACAGCGCCAGAAAGCGTTCGCGCTGTGCATCGCTGGCAAAGGAGCCGCTTTCGGCGTCAGCCGCCTCGCCTTCGGCCGGCGTGCCCAGCAGCACGGACAGGTATTCGTCAGCGGCAATCGGGCGGCGCGAGCAGACCACGGCGGCCATGAAGCCTTCGCAGAATTCCCACTGCGGCGTTTCGTCGTAGCGGCTGCGCAAGTCGTCCAGGATGGCGTCGAGTTCGTCAAAGTCTTCGGTTTCCATCCACACCTCTTCGGCAGAGGTCACGATGGTGGCGGGGGGAAGGGATGGTGTCGTCATGGCAGTGCAGTCCTGAGCCTCGCATGAAGCTCTTATGGTGCATGAGTGTATCTGCCGCCCTGCGGCCGCCGCAAACCCCACCCAATCCGGTCAAGGCAGCGATTCCCCACGTCCAGCCAGCTTGACATGTACGTATTTTGTACGGAAAATATCGACACCTGATTTGCAAGGACCTTCATCATGAACGCATCAACCCGAGCCGAACGCATTGAAATTCGCGCCACGGCAGAACTCAAAGCCAGCCTGGAAAAAGCGGCCCAGCTGCAAGATCAGTCGCTCAGCGCTTTTGTGTTGAACGCATCGCGCGAAGCTGCCGCGCGCGTGCTGGGTGACCAAACCCGCTTCACCCTGACAGCGCAGCAAATGAAGGACCTAAACGACGCACTGGATGCTCCTGCGCGTGAATTGCCAGGACTCCAGCGGCTGTTTGCCAAGCCCAGCGTCTTTGCCTGATGGCTGGGCCATCAAGGCAGCCGCTGACATTGAGCCCGCCAGAGCTTTTTTCCGCAAGCCACGCGACCCGGAACTTTGACTGCGGCGCGGCGGCACTCAACCATTTTTTGCAGCGCTACGCACTGGCCAACCAAACCAACGGCAGCGCCCGAAGCTTTGTCACCCAGGTCAACGGGGAGGTGTTCGGCTATTACTGCCTGGCGGCGGCATCGGTGGAGCATGCGCAAGTCCCCGCCCGCGTGGGCAAAGGCCTGGCACGTCATCCTGTCCCCATGCTGCTGCTGGCGCGCCTGGCGGTCGATGTGCGTACGCAGGGCCAAGGCGTGGGACGCAGCCTGCTGCAAAGCGCATTGGCCAAATACCTGCAAGCCTGCGACATCATTGGCTGCCGCGCGCTGATGGTGCACGCCAAGGACGGAGCCGCCGCGCGCTTTTACCAGGGCTATGGCTTTGAGCCATCCCCCATTGACGCCGCCCACCTGTATTTGCTGACCAAGGATATCCGCAAGACGCTGGGTTGAGCCCTTACTTAAAATCGCGCAACCCTGCCCCGCACACCTGCCGCCCCTCCCCTCCAGAAAGAAACCCAATGGCGATTTTTGACGACTCCGCACTCAAGCCCGGCGTGGCCAGGCGGGAGGTTTTTGGCTGGGCTATGTACGACTTTGCCAACTCGGGCTACACCACCGTGGTGCTCACGGCGGTGTTCAACGTCTACTTCATTGGCGTGGTGGCCAACGGGGCCGGCTGGGGCACGCTGGCCTGGACGCTGGCGCTGTCGGCGTCCAACCTGCTGGTGCTGCTGCTGATGCCCGCCATAGGCGCATGGGCCGACGCGCACGCGGCCAAGCGCCGCCTGCTGATGGTGGCCACGGCAGCCTGCGTGGCCACCACGGCGGCGCTGGCGCTGACGGGGCGCGGCGACCTGTGGCTGGCGGTGGCGGCGATCGTGCTGTCCAACTTTTTCTATTCGGTGGGCGAGTCGCTGACGGCGGCGTTTTTGCCCGAACTGGCGCGCCATGAGGCGATGGGCAAGGTGTCGGGCTGGGGCTGGAGCTTTGGCTACTTCGGCGGCATGCTGTCGCTGGGGCTGTGCCTGGCCTATGTGCTGCACGCGCAGGCCGAGGGGCAGGCTGCCACCAGCTTTGTGCCGGTCACCATGCTGATCACGGCAGCCGTCTATGGCGCGGCCGCGCTGGTGACGTTTGCGCTGCTCAAAGAACGCGCCCAGCCGCAACGCACGGCAGCACCCGCTGCAAGCTCGGCCTGGGCCGCGCTGGCGGGTAGCTGGAAGCAGGCGCAGCCCTATACCGACTTCAAGCGGCTGCTGCTGTGCGCGGTGTTTTACCAGGCCGGCATTGCCGTGGTGATTGCGCTGGCAGCGGTGTATGCCGACCAGGCGATGCAGTTCTCGCAGAGCGAGACGATGGCGCTGGTGTTCGTGGTGAACATTGCGGCGGCCGTCGGCGCGTTTGCGTTTGGCTACTGGCAGGACCGGCTGGGCCACAAGCCGGCGCTGGCCATCACGCTGCTGGTCTGGATTGCCATGGTGCTGATTGCCGCCTTGACCGAATCGCGCCCCATGTTCTGGCTGGCCGCCACGCTGGCCGGGCTGGCCATGGGCTCGTCGCAAAGCGGCGGCCGGGCGATGGCGGGCACCTTGATCCCGGCGGCGCGGCTGGCGGAGTTTTTTGGGCTGTGGACCTTTGCGGTGCGGCTGGCCGCCATCATCGGCCCCATCACCTACGGCCTGGTGACCTGGCTCACGAACAACAACCACCGGCTGGCCATTTTGGCGACCGGCAGCTTTTTTGTGATCGGGCTGGCGCTGCTGCAGCGGGTCAACATGCAGCGCGGCACGGCTGTTGGCCAAGAGCCTCAAGGGCGCTGAAGTCCAGCGGCTCCGAGCGCCAGGCCATGGCCGGCGTCCGCATAGCTCCTTGCCACAAAGGCGGGGAGGAGAAACTCGGGGATGCTGAGTCGTTACGATTGTTGTTACGATTTGGCACAGCCAAGGTGCTCGCCCGCGTTGCATCTTCAGTATCTCTTTCCCTTCTTGAACGCCCTTCATGACCGTCACCCTGAACAAAAAAGAAATCCTCAACCGCGCTTACCGGCTGATGAAAGATTACGCCGATGCCAGCTACGAAATGGGACAGGCGCAGGATTTCATCCGGGACTTGTGCGAGGTCTTTGGCTTTTCCCACAAGCGGCTGGTCAGCTTTGAGCAGAGGGTAAAAAAGCTCGGCGGTGCCCGGGGCCGCATCGACGGCTTTTATCCCGGCAAGCTGCTGATCGAAATGAAGTCGCGCGGCCAGGATCTGGACGCCGCCTATATTCAGGCCACCGAGTACCTGCACGGCCTGAAAGACGAAGAACTGCCCGACTACATCCTGGTCAGTGACTTTGCCCAGTTGCGGCTATACAGGCGCGACGGCCGATCCGAGCCGATTTGCAGCCACAGCCTTCAGGACTTTGACAAACACATCGACGCCTACCTGTTTCTGGCCGGTTATGAAACCCAGGCCCAGGCCGAGCAGATTGCCGTCAACGAAAGCGCGGCGCGCAAGATTGCCGACTTGCACGACGCCATGCGCGCCGGCGGCTACAACGGTGCCGACCTGGAACGCTACATGGTGCGGCTGTTGTTTTGCCTGTTTGCCGACGACACCGGCATTTTTGAAACCGACGGCGCGTTTGCCCGCTACATCCGCCAGCACAGCCAGCTTGACGGCAGCGACCTTGACGGCAAGCTGCAAAACCTATTTGACACCCTGAACCGCGCACCCGACAAGCGCCCCAAAAGCCTGCCGCATGAACTGCAGGGCTTTCCCTACATCAACGGCAGTGTTTTCTCGGGGCAGCTGGAGCGCTGCTATTTTGATGGCGACGCCCGCGCCAGCCTGCTGGGCTGCGCCGAAGAGTTCGACTGGTCGCAGATCAGCCCGGCGATTTTTGGCTCGCTGTTCCAGGCCGTCATTCACCATGACGGCGAAGGCACCCAGACCAAAAACAGCAAAGTCAGCAAGAGCAGCAAGCGCCGCGAGTTGGGCGCCCACTACACCAGCGAAAGCAACATCCTTCGCGTCATCCGGCCGCTGTTTCTGGATACGCTGGAAGCCGAACTCCGGGCCGCCAAGCGCAACAAAAAGGCGCTGGAAGATTTCCTGAAAAAACTGCGCCAGCTGATGTTTTTTGACCCGGCCTGCGGCTGCGGAAATTTTCTGGTGATTGGCTACCGCGAAATCCGGCGCCTGGAACTCGAAGCCGCCGAAGCCCTGCTGGCCATTGCCAAGAAAAGCCGGGTCGTCAGCGGCACACTCGACGCCACGCAATTCGGCCAGGTCCAGTGCGACGTGCACCAGTTCCACGGCATCGAGATCGAGGCCAGCGCCGCCCACATTGCCACCGTGGCACTGTGGCTGACCGACCACCAGGAAAACCAGCGTGCCAGCAAGGCACTGGGCGGCAACTTCACGCGCCTGCCGCTCGATAAAAAAGCCAACATCGTCTGCGCCAACGCGCTCACCAAAGACTGGGCAAGCGTGCTGGTGCCCGAGCTGTGCGACTACGTCATCGGCAATCCGCCCTTTGTCGGCGCGAAATTCATGGGCGACGAGCAGCGTGCCGACGTTGGACGCGTCTTCGGCACCCTCCACAACGCAGGCTTGCTTGACTTCGTGGCCGCGTGGTACGTGAAAGCCGCGCACTACGTGAAGGCCAACCCGGCCGTGCGGGTGGCCTTTGTCTCGACCAACAGCATCACCCAGGGCGAACAGGTCGGCGTACTGTGGAGCTGGATGCTGGCGCAGGGCATGAAAATCCAGTTCGCGCACCGTACCTTTCAGTGGAGCAACGACGCCAAGGGCGTGGCCGCCGTGCATTGCGTCATCGTTGGTTTTGGCGCGGCCAGCCTGCCGGGCAAGACGATTTACCAGTACGACGACATTCGCGGTGAGCCGCTGGCGCTGGCAGCGAAAAACATCAACCCGTATCTGGTCGATGCGCCCGACGTGGTGCTGCCGCGCCGCAGCAAGCCGATTTGTGCTGTTCCGGAAATCGGCATCGGAAACAAGCCCATCGACGGCGGAAACTACCTATTCACGACCGACGAAAAGGCTGAATTTTTGAAGCTGGAGCCCGGCGCACGCAAGTTCTTTCACCGCTGGCTGGGAGCTGATGAGTTCCTGAACGGCTGGGAGCGTTGGTGCCTATGGCTGGGCGACTGTCCGGCATCTGAACTGCGTGCCATGCCCGAGGCCATGAAGCGCGTCCAAGCCGTGAAACTCTCACGCCTCGCCAGTAAAAGCGCACCTACCCAAAAGCTCGCCACGACGCCAACACGCTTTCATGTGGAGAACATGCCCACTACGCCTTACCTGGTACTGCCTGAGGTGTCATCGGAACGGCGGCTGTTCATCCCGTTTGGATTCGAAAAACCTTCAACGCTTTGCAGCAATCTGGTCAAGATTGCCCCCGGTGCCACCCTGCTCCATTTCGGAGTTCTCTCCAGCACCATGCACAACGCTTGGGTACGAGCCACCTGCGGTCGTATGAAAAGCGACTACCGTTATTCAAAAGACATCGTTTACAACAACTACCCCTGGCCCGATCATGAGTCAAAAGAGGCTCTAGCGCAGGCGGGACGGTCGCAAGCTGCTATTGAAATTGCATCGCAAGCCGTGCTCGATACCCGCGCCGCCGGCACGGGCCAGTCGCTGGCTGACCTGTACGACCCGCTGGCCATGCCGCAAGCGCTGCGCAAGGCCCACCAAAACCTCGACAAAGCCGTGGACGCGGCCTACGGCTACAAGGGCGGGGCCGATGACGCGGCGCGCGTGGCCTTTTTATTCACGCTGTATCAGCAACTGACGGGCGCCACCGCCACCGCCGTAGCCGCCCCAGCCGCACCAGCAAAAGCCGGCAAGGCCCGAAAACCCAGACTGGCTGCTGCCTAGAAAGAACTTCGCCCATGTACCAGGAACTTCAGCTATTTGAAGAGTCGTTCGACCGTCGTCCGGTGTGGGGCACGGAGGGCACCCAACGCGAAGTTCTGCGGAACTTTGCGGAGTTTTTGGCGCTATTGGCGCTTGAACCACATGGCTGACCTTCTCGCCATTCTCGAAAAGCTCTATGCGGTTCGGGCTTACGTCGGGAGTCGTCGTTTTTTTCTACCGGTCTCCTTGGGCCTGGTGGCCGCACTTTATATGGCCCTTGACGTTAGCAAGCTTTTTGCCTTGCCCCCGGAAGGCGCAATATTTTTCGCAGCAACCATCGTTGTAGTTCTTATGCTGCTGGCAAGCGCCATATACCGACTTCCTCACGAAAAATACTGGGAACAGCGTATCGAAAAATTGCTGGATGAATGCGACTATGACAAGGCGACTCAGGTTCTGAACTCGCCCCCGTGGCTGCTGGGATTTGCTGCGCGCGCCGCACAGCAGGAAATGCGACTCCACTTGAAAATCAAAACCGGCGACCTTCTCGGGGCGTATCAAGTGCTTGTTGCAGCCGAAAAGCATGTGCTGTTGCCGCAAGAACGCTTGCCCATTCTTTTGTCAAAAGCCCAACTGCTGCTCAATGCAGGCAACTATGCCGCCTTTGGCAAGGTACTGGCTGAAATCGATCTGGCAAAACCCGAAAATGGCAAGCTCCGAATACGCCATTTGCTGCTACAAAGCATGCGCTGCGAACTGGCAGGTTCTTATCCAGCCGCGAAGAATCTCCTTGAAGAAGCGATTGAACTTTCAACGCTGCCAGCCGGGCGCATCTGCGCTTACAACCAGCTGGCCCGCCTTGAAGATCTGCAGGGCAACCACACCAACGCCCAAAGCTATTACGAGCAGGCTTGGGACCTGCTGCAGGCGTCGCCCATCCTGGCGCTGTACCCGGTGGTCGGGCATAACTTGCTGATTAAATACGCGCGCAGTCACGACGAAACCAAGGCGATGGCGTTGCTTGACGCCTATCGCTGCGCGGTGACACCGGACAATGCCGAGCAGCAACAACAATTATTGAACAATCAAGTCTATCTGGCACGACAACTCGGGCGCCGCGAACTCCTTCTGGATTCTTATAACCGAACCCAGACAGTCCTGCTGCCGCTACTCAGCGAAGCACAAGGCTTTGCGGTCGCCGTGTCTGAACTTCGCATGCGCCTGAACGATGACGTGGACTTTTCCGGGCACTTTACCAAGACGGTCGCATGTTTTGGCCTTCACAAAAAACTCACCGCCCTGGAACGCGTTCATGTGCTGGGTGAAATCCTTGTTGTTTGCCAACAAGGCTGGGGCGCGCTTCGGGATAGCGATGGCATCGAAGCGATACGGCTGGCGAGCGGCGAGCTGCTGGCGATGGAAGGCGAGATCGATGCCCAACTTCGCGTCATTCCACCGCAGTTACCAGCGCTCAGGGATGATTGGCATCGTCGCAGGTTGGAGATTCTCAAACTCAAGATCAGCCAATCGCAGCCCGCGATACCGCGTGCGCTCGTGAAACAGCTTTTTCAACTCAACGGAGAGAGACGAAACATTTGGGCAGACAAGCAAAATCCGGAAAGAGAGCTTGAAGCGCTGATCGTCTTCTGTGCCGAATTCATCGCATTCGGCACCGACCTGGGTCCGACCTTTCTCAGCGAATATCGGGGCCAGGCAAAAAGCGCGCTGGCCGATGCGGGCAAGATCATTGAAGCCCAATGGCCCCATCCCGCCATGCACCAGTACGCGCTGGGTGTAGCGTACTTTTACTGGAAGATCGCAGGCCGGCGCGACTTGGCGGCTACCTGGGTGGACCGCTTTAACAGCAAAGGACTCGGTTTGGCGCATTACGCAAGTTGGTTGCGGGAGCAACACGCACAACTGAAAGCGTGGCTCAACGAGTCCCGCCCTGCCAGCGCCGACCAAGCCGCACCCAACCAATCAATGCCCACCACAACTGCCCTAGCGGAGCCGCCGCCAAGAGCCCCATCCCAACCTTCCCCCAAAGGCGGGAAGGAGGAAACCGGGGATGCAGCAATTGGTCTAGAATTAGTCCACCTGCTTAGTCCACCCACTTGATAACCCTCAAAATTCACCATGACCGCCCAACTCATCGTCAATGTGCACGAAGCCAAGACCCACTTCTCCAAATTTCTGGAAAAGGCGCACACGGGACAGGAAATCATCCTGGCCAAGGCCGGCAAGCCATATGCGCGGCTCATGCCGCTGGCGCCGGTCACCAGGAAACGCCAGCCCGGACGGCTTGCAGCGCTGGGGCCCGTTGAGGACGCATTCTTTGAGCCTTTGCCAGAAGCCGAACTGGCGGGTTGGGAGTCCCGGTGAAATTGCTTTTGGACACGCATGCCCTGCTTTGGTGGTGGACAGACGACAAGCAGCTCTCAGGCACCGCACGCGCCGCGATTGCCGATGAAGGCAACACGGTGCTGGTCAGCGCGGCCAGCGTGTGGGAAATTTCCACCAAGTTCAGGCTGGGCAAGCTCGCCATCGCAGAGGCGGCCCTCCAGCAGTTCCAAGCGCTGATTGAAGCCGATGGCTTTGAGCATCTCCCCATTACCTGGCAGCACAGCCTGCTGGCGGGCCGCTACCCCCATGAACACCGCGACCCGTTCGACCGGATGCTGGCAGCCCAAAGCGAGATTGAAAAAGCCAGGCTAATGACCTGTGATGCGGCCTTTGCGGCCTTCAATACCGATGTTCTCTGGTAGCTTTTTGCTATTTATTAAATAGCTGCTAGCGCCCGAACACCAAGGGCTACCAGTCTTTTTGACATCGAAAGCACATGCCGATCCTTGCTCAGCAGCAGGGCTTGCCCGGCCACGGCCAGGTCGATGAACTTCTGGTCGTCGGGGTCGCTGCAGGTCAGGCGGGCCTTGAGGGCCACCGCCAGCAGGCGGGTGTGGCG
>JAUSDK010000119.1 GCA_030650875.1 Polaromonas sp. | reverse complement strand
CTTCCATGCCATGTTCAAGGACGAGGCGCTGGTCATCGACAAATGGTTCAGCCTGCAGACCAGCGCGCCGGACCGCGGCGGCAACATCCTGCCGGCCGTGAAACAGCTCATGAAACATGCCGACTTCAGCCTGCGCAACCCCAACCGCGCGCGCAGCGTCGTCAGCACCTACTGCCAGGGCAACCCCGCCGCGTTCCACCGCACCGATGCGGCGGGCTATGTGTTCTGGAGCGAACGCGTGATCGAGCTCGACGTGATCAACCCGCAGGTGGCGGCACGTCTGGCACGCGCGCTGGACCGCTGGAGCAAGCTGGCCGAGCCCTACCGCAGCGCAGCGCGCGAAGCCATTGCCCGCGTCGCCGCCCGCACAGACCTGAGCAAGGACACGCACGAGGTCGTCACGCGCGCCCTGGCAGATTGAATGGCCCCCACGCTTGTCACTTCGTGTACTACGCTGCCCCCCGAGGGGGCCGCTGCGCCTGCGGCCCGGCAGAGCCGGTTCCGCGGCCCTTGCTGGTATAGCCCACTGGTGGCTGCCATGACCTTTTAATTTCGACGACTGGAGTCCTCATGAGTTCCAAAGTTTCACTGACGCGTTACCTGATCGAGCAGCAGCGCATCGACGGCCACATTCCCTCGCAACTGCGCCTGTTGCTCGAAGTGGTGGCCCGCGCCTGCAAAAGCATCAGCCAGGCCGTCAACAAAGGCGCGCTGGGCAGCGCGATGGGCAGCGCCGAAAGCGAGAACGTTCAGGGCGAGGTGCAGAAAAAACTCGACATCATCGCCAACGAAGTGCTGATCGAAGCCAACGAATGGGGCGGCCACCTGGCGGCCATGGCGTCTGAAGAAATGGACAGCATCTACCTGGTGCCCAACCGCTACCCGCAGGGCGAATACCTGCTGATGTTCGACCCGCTCGACGGCTCCAGCAACATCGATGTGAACGTCAGCATTGGCACCATCTTCAGCGTGCTGAAAAAGCCCGAAGGCGACCACGGCGTCGAGGAAAGCGACTTCCTGCAGCCCGGCAACAAGCAGGTTGCGGCCGGCTACTGCGTCTATGGCCCGCAAACCACGCTGGTGCTCACGGTCGGCGACGGCGTCGCCATGTTCACCCTGGACCGCGAGCAGGGCTCATTCGTGCTGACCGAGGAACACGTCACCATCCCGGCCGACACCCAGGAATTTGCCATCAACATGAGCAACATGCGCCACTGGGACGAGCCCGTCAAGCGCTACATCGGCGAATGCCTCGAAGGCAAGGAAGGCCCGCGCGGCAAAGACTTCAACATGCGCTGGATTGCCTCCATGGTGGCCGACGTGCACCGCATCCTGACGCGCGGCGGCGTGTTTTTGTACCCATGGGACAAACGCGAGCCCGAAAAGGCCGGCAAACTGCGCCTGATGTACGAAGCCAACCCCATGAGCTGGCTCATCGAACAAGCCGGCGGCGCCGCCACCAACGGCAAGCAGCGCATCCTCGACATCCAGCCCACCAAGCTGCACGAACGCGTCAGTGTGATGTTGGGCTCTAAAAATGAGGTTGAGCGCGTAACTGCGTACCACGCCGGGCTATAATTGCGGGCTTAAGCCGGTGTAGCTCAGTTGGTAGAGCAGCTCATTCGTAATGAGAAGGTCGGGTGTTCGATTCATCTCTCCGGCACCAAAACAGACAAGGGTTCATTGCTATGAAAATAGCAGTGAACCCTTTTTCTTTGGCGGGGTTGTAAGGGCGGATGTAAGACGATTTCGGGAATCGAGCCCAGCACCAGACGAAAGAAAACCCGCACTTGGCGGGCTTTGATTGTTTTTCAATGACAGCGGCAACGTGAGTTTTAAACCCTTGCTGAAACCTTGCAGTCCTCACCATCAATTCATAACATCGCCGGGTATCTATTTAAATCTGTCTTAGATGCGCCCGGCGCGGCACTTTTGCGTACTGTGCCGCATTTCGCTTTGAATTGGCTTGATTGTTTTCAAATTTCAAGCCACACCAGACCGGCGGCCAAATATTCGTTGGCAAAATCCGGGTCCACTTTGAGCATCTCCACCACGGTTTCATCGTCGCTTACGTGGCGCGATGCATTCATGGTTATGCGGCTACCGGCGCGGGCCGAACGTGCATGGGCGTGGCCTTGAACCGCTGTTCAGCCTGCCACACGTCATAGGCGCTTTGCTCTGCCAGCCACAGCCGGGCTTCGCCACCACGCTCCACACCCAGCCAAGCCTCGATACGCAGCGCCATTTCTGGCGAGATAGCGGCACGGCCATTCAATACGCGGGACAGCGCCACGCGGGACACGTCAAGCTGCTCGGCGGCTTGCGTCACCGTCAGCCCCAGCGCGGGCAAAACGTCATCCTTCAGCGTCAAGCCGGGACGCGGGGGGTTAAACATGCGTGCCATCGTTGTATCTCCTAGTGGTAGTCCTGATAGTCCTGATAGTCCACCAGCACCGCATCGGTGCCTTCAAAGGTGAACGTCATGCGCCAGTTGCCATTGACCCACACCGAAAAATGCCCCTTGAGTTCGCGCCCTTGCAGCGGGTGTATCGCTGGCGTATTTCTTTCTCTTCACCTGTGCATTGTCTCTCGCAACGAAGATCGTAAAAACGTTCTTGGAACGGCCTGTTGGATGCATGAACGCATCTCTCCTGCACCAATACAGATAAGGGCTCATTGCTATGAAAATAGCAATGAGCCCTTTTTCTTTGGCGGCTATGCAAGGGCCGACGCAAGACGATTTCAGGCATCGAGCCCGGCACCAGACGCAAAAAACCCAGCAGGTCAGGCTGGGCCGGGCAGGTTAACAAGGGCTGGCACGCTGTTAAAAAATTCAAATGGCTTAACAGTGCCTCATGCGTCCGGAAACCAGCACTCATGTGCGTTCCAGACTTGCTGGGTGGGAGATTTACTGATGTGAATAGCCCCCAAAAGAGGGGGGATTTTCTGCGCGTGGCTTGCCGTGTGGTGTCCAGTTTCGAGATTGGTCGCTCCGCTGCATGGGGGCGCTCGAATCAGTAACTTCAGTGGTCAGCAGGGTGAACACCTACAAAATCAACCGGCAAAAATGCCAATGCCGAACCAGGCGCGTAGCGACTGGCCAGCATTGGCATGGTCATACAGGAGGGTACCGTGGTCTCAGCTGTGCCAGGATTCAGGCCGTGACGCGGCCCATACGGGCGGCAGGCGAGGCTTCGTCTTCGTTCAACGCTTTTTGCATCACGAAGTCAAACCGTGAGCGCGTGAAGGGTGCGGTGATACCCAAGGACTCGTAACCTGCGGGTG
>JAUSDK010000118.1 GCA_030650875.1 Polaromonas sp. | reverse complement strand
TGGGCTTCCCAGCGCTCGGTTTCTTCGGGCGTCAGGGTGTCGGCAAAATTGCGCGCGCGGTAACGAAACACCAGCTCGGGCAGGCGCTCGTCGTCAAAGCCCATGCGGTTGTGCGCCAGTTCGGCCGGCGGCAGCGCGCGCAGCTGGTTCAGCCGTCGCCGGTCCGTGTTGCCAATGAAGCCGCCGTACAGGTCCTCGTCCACGTCGGGCGTGGCGGCAGCGGGACGCTGAAACACCTCGGGCCAGATCGCGCTCATGTCGGGCAGGCCCGCCGCAATTTCGGCATGGCGCAGGGCGGCCTCCATGTCGATGCCCCACTTCGTCGCCATCTCGGGGCTCAGGGTTTGCAGCTTGCGCACCACCATGGGCGACTTGTTGAGGTGAACCGACTTGAGCGGCAGGCGCTGCACGCCCTCCGGCAAGTCAGCCGATTTGCTGAACAGGCGCAGGCGCAGCGTGGCCACGTCCAGCAAGGGCAATTCGCTCGGGTCATGTGCCAGGTCCCAGGCCAGCAACTCGTTCTTGTTGGACGGATGCGTTGCCAGCGGCCACATCACGGCCAGGCAGCCGCGCTCGGACGGGAACATGCCCGACACATGCAGAAAAGGCCGCACCGTCTGGCGGTTGGCGGGCAGGCCCAATTCGGCCGCCACACGGTCTTTTTTGTGCAGGCCCAGGCAGAAGTCGAACAGCTTGGGTTGCGCCGTGCGGATCAGGCGCGCCAGCGCAATGGTGGCGCGCACGTCGGACAGCGCGTCGTGCGCCGTCTCATGCAGCAGGCCGTTGGCGCGCGCCAAGTCTTCCAGCTTGAAGCTGGGCTTGCCGACAAAGGGGCCGTCCTGCTTGATCGGCCAGACAATGCCCTCGGGCCGCAGCGCATAGGCCATGCGCACCACGTCCAGCAGGTCCCAGCGGCCACATTCGTTTTGCCACTCGCGCGCATACGGATCAATCAGGTTGCGCCAGAACAAGTGGCGCGTGACTTCATCGTCAAAGCGTATGGTGTTGTAGCCCACGCCAATGGTGCCGGGCTGCGCCAAAACCTGTTCGATCTGTGCCGCAAACGCATGCTCGGGCAGGCCGTGCTGCAGGCAATGCTGGGGCGTGATGCCGGTGATCAGGCAGGACGCAGGATCCGGCAGGTAGTCGTTGGCAGGCTGGCAGTAGAGCATCCGCGGCTCGCCGATTTCATTCAGCTCGGCGTCGGTTCGGATGCCGGCAAACTGCGAGGGCCGGTCACGGCGGGTGTTCAGACCAAAGGTCTCGTAGTCATGCCAAAGAAAGGTGTGCGGAGCCATAGCGGGGTTTCTTCAATATTTTTAAGCGAAATAGGCCTATTGCCGATATTAAATAAGCGCAAGCAGCTATCAATTAAGTAGCACCATGAGAAAAGGCCGATAGCGTGATGCTACCGGCCTTTCAGGTCATTTAAGCCTTTTCAGGCTTCGCGCGGCAAATCTGCGCGGTCAGCCCGCCGCAGCGGCTTCCGCCTCGGGCTTGGCACGGCCTTCTTTCTTGGGCAATGGCTGGATGTCGAGCTCGACTTCGCCAGTCTCCACGCCTTTCTCATCGGTCGTGACCTTCATGTCTACCGTCAGGCGGCCACCGTCGATCAGGCGCCCGAACAGCAACTCGTCAGCCAGCGCACGACGAATCGTGTCCTGAATCAGGCGCTGCATCGGACGGGCACCCATCAGCGGGTCAAAGCCCTTCTTGGCCAGGTACTTGCGCAGCGTGTCGGTGAAGGTCACTTCCACTTTCTTCTCGGCCAGCTGCGTTTCAAGCTGCAGCAGGAACTTGTCCACCACGCGCAAAATGACGGTTTCGTCGAGTGCCTTGAAGCTCACCACCGCATCCAGGCGGTTGCGGAACTCGGGCGTGAACAGGCGCTTGATGTCGGCCATTTCGTCGCCGGCTTCGCGCGGATTGGTAAAGCCAATCGTGGCCTTGTTCATGGTTTCGGCGCCCGCGTTGGTCGTCATGACGATGATCACGTTGCGGAAGTCGGCCTTGCGCCCGTTGTTGTCCGTCAACGTGCCGTGGTCCATGACCTGCAGCAGCACGTTGAAGATTTCCGGGTGCGCTTTTTCAATTTCGTCGAGCAGCAGCACGCAATGCGGCTTCTTGGTGACGGCCTCGGTCAGCAAGCCGCCCTGGTCAAATCCGACATAGCCCGGAGGTGCGCCAATCAGGCGACTCACGGCATGGCGCTCCATGTACTCCGACATGTCAAAGCGGATCAACTCAATGCCCATGATGTAGGCCAGTTGCTTGGCCGCTTCGGTCTTGCCGACGCCGGTGGGGCCGGAAAACAGGAAGCAGCCAATTGGCTTGTCGTCCTTGCCCAAGCCAGAGCGCGCCATCTTGACGGAGGACGCCAGCACGTCGAGTGCCTTGTCTTGGCCGAACACCACGCTTTTCAGGTCGCGCTCCAGGGTTTTCAGCTTGCCGCGGTCATCGTTGGAGACGTTGGCAGCCGGAATCCGGGCAATTTTGGCCACGATTTCTTCTACCTCGGTCTTGGTGATGGTTTTCTTGCGCTTGGAAGGCGGCAAGATGCGCTGGGCCGCACCGGCCTCGTCGATCACGTCAATCGCCTTGTCGGGCAAGTGACGGTCGTTGATGTACTTGGCGCTCAGTTCGGCCGCAGCCTGCAGGGCCGCCAGTGCATACTTGACACCGTGGTGCTCTTCAAAGCGCGACTTCAGGCCTTTCAGAATGTCAACGGTTTCCTGCACCGAAGGCTCGACCACATCGACCTTCTGGAAGCGCCGCGACAGCGCCGCGTCTTTTTCAAAAATACCGCGGTATTCGGTGAAGGTGGTTGCGCCAATGCACTTGAGCTGGCCCGAACTGAGGGCCGGCTTGAGCAGGTTGGACGCATCCAGCGTACCGCCCGAAGCCGCACCGGCACCGATCAGGGTGTGGATTTCGTCAATGAACAGGATGCCGTTGGGCTTGTCCTTCAGGGACTTGAGCACACCTTTGAGCCGCTGCTCAAAGTCGCCACGGTACTTGGTGCCCGCCAGCAGCGCGCCCATGTCGAGCGAATACACCTGGGCCTCGGCCAGGATTTCGGGCACGTCTTTTTGCGTGATGCGCCAAGCCAAGCCCTCGGCAATCGCGGTTTTACCGACGCCTGCTTCGCCCACCAGCAGCGGGTTGTTTTTGCGGCGGCGGCAAAGAATCTGGATCACGCGCTCGACTTCGTAGTGGCGACCGATCAATGGATCAATCTTGCCCTCTTTGGCGAGCTGGTTGAGGTTGACCGTGAACTGCTCAAGCGGTGAAGCTTTTTCGTTCTTTTCGCCGCCTTCCTCGTTTTCGGCTGCGGGTTCACCGGCCTTGGTGGGCTCGGAGGGGTCGCTCTTTTTAATGCCGTGTGCAATGAAATTCACCACGTCCAGGCGGGTGACGCCCTGCTGGTGCAGGTAGTACACGGCGTGGGAATCCTTTTCGCCAAAAATCGCGACCAGCACATTGGCACCGGTGACTTCCTTTTTGCCGTTGCCGGTGGACTGCACATGCATGATGGCGCGCTGGATCACGCGCTGGAATCCCAGCGTGGGCTGGGTATCGACGTCATCGCTGCCAGCGACCTGGGGCGTGTTGTCCTTGATGAAATTGGCAAGCGACTTGCGCAGATCATCGACATTGGCGGAACAGGCGCGCAGCACTTCAGCCGCACTGGGGTTGTCCAGCAAGGCCAGCAGCAAATGCTCAACGGTGATGAATTCATGGCGTTGCTGGCGAGCCTCGACAAAGGCCATGTGCAAGCTGACTTCTAGTTCCTGGGCAATCATTGATCTTCCTTTCGGCTTGCGTGAATAGTTACTGTACTGACTTCATCAGAATATTGGCGGAATTTCTCATAATTCAATGGGCTCGCTGACACATTGCAGCGGATGACCATTTTTTCGGGCTGCTTCCGTGACCTGGTCGACTTTGGTAGCCGCCACATCCCTGGAGAAAACGCCGCAAATTCCTTTGCCGTCCAGGTGGATCTTCAGCATGATTTGCGTGGCGGTTTCCCGATCCTTGTTGAAAAATTCCTGGATGACCTCCACCACGAACTCCATCGGGGTGTAGTCATCATTTAACAGCACCACCTGGTACATCTGAGGCGGCTTCGTCTTTTGCGGAAGACGCTCCAGAACGACCGAATCACCGCCGTTGACGTCGTTGGGTTTGACTGCGGGAGCCGGCGGGGGTGCTGGAGTTTTTGGAGATTTGGTTGCCATGGAATTCATTCTAGCCATCCCTACGTCGTCATAGGCCCGGAATGGGAATTGGTCACTATCACACGGCATTCAAGAGCGCTATTGATTCCCCTGCAGCAACCAAGAAAACCGCCTCGGGATTGCTCCCGGGCGGTTTTCGGGGGCAATTGGGGCCAGAGTCACATATGGTCGATCATGACCTGACCAAAGCCAGAGCAACTGACTTGCGTAGCGCCTTCCATGAGACGGGCGAAGTCGTAGGTGACTTTTTTGGACTCAATCGACTTTTCCATCGAACTGATGACTAGGTCAGCCGCCTCGGACCATCCCATGTGGCGCAACATCATTTCGGCCGACAGGATCAGGGAACCGGGGTTCACATAGTCCTTGCCAGCATATTTGGGCGCTGTGCCGTGTGTCGCTTCAAACATGGCGATGGTGTCGCTCAAGTTGGCGCCAGGCGCAATGCCAATGCCGCCCACCTGGGCAGCCAGCGCGTCAGAGACGTAGTCGCCGTTCAGGTTCAAGGTTGCGATCACGCTGTATTCGGCCGGGCGCAACAAGATCTGCTGCAGGAAAGCATCTGCAATCACGTCCTTGACGATGATGTACTTGCCTGTCTTGGGATTTTTGAACTGGCACCACGGACCACCGTCGACCAGCTCTGCGCCAAATTCGTTCTGTGCCAGTCCATAGGCCCAATCGCGAAAGCCGCCTTCGGTGAACTTCATGATGTTGCCCTTGTGCACAATGGTCACGCTGGGCTTGTCGTTGTCAATCGCGTACTGCAGGGCCTTGCGCATCAGGCGCTCGGTCCCTTCGCTGGACACCGGCTTGATGCCAATGCCGGAGGTGTTGGGGAAGCGAATTTTGGTCACAGCCAATTCGTCCTGCAAGAACTTGATGAGCTTTCTGGCTTTGTCACTGCCTGCTTCAAATTCGATGCCGGCATAGATGTCTTCCGAGTTTTCGCGGAAGATCACCATATTGGTTTTTTGGGGCTCTTTCAGAGGGGAAGGAACGCCAGCAAAATACTGAATGGGGCGCAAGCAGACGTACAAATCCAGCTCCTGGCGCAGTGCAACGTTCAAGCTGCGGATGCCACCGCCCACAGGCGTTGTCAGTGGGCCCTTGATGGACACCACATAATCGCGCACCGCGTGCATGGTTTCTTCGGGCAACCAGACATCCGGTCCATATATCCTGGTCGATTTTTCCCCTGCAAACACTTCCATCCAGTGGATTTTTTTCTTGCCCCCGTACGCTTTGGCAACCACAGCATCAACCACTTTAATCATGACCGGTGTGATGTCTATGCCGGTGCCGTCGCCTTCAATAAATGGAATGATCGGCTCGTCTGGAACGTTCAGCGAGTTATCGGCATTGACGGTGATTTTTTGGCCTTGGGCGGGCACTGTGATGTGTTGATACATGTGCAAAACTCTCTGGTAAGCGGTTGTGGCGTTTTTTACACACGTCACTTTCAGCGGTTTGGATGGACCTTATAAATTCTAGTCCTAAAAATTATTCACAATAATTGGAAAAAGGCTGTCAACGCGTGAGGAACGGGCGTCGTTACGGTGATGCCTCCGAAAAGTTCGGGGTATTTTTTTCCATTGACCTTATTTAGGAAATTCCAAATGAACAAGATCCTCGCTGCTTTGATCGCTGGCCTCTTTGCTGCAGGCGCTTTCGCCGCTTCCCACGCTGGCGCGCCTATGGGTGCCGCTACTCCTGCAACGCCTGCGGTTGCCGCAACACCGGCAGTGCCGGCGACTGCAGCTACACCCGCAGTCGCGGCCAAGCCTGCAATGACCAAAGCCGAAAAGGCTGCTGCTGCAAAAGAAAAAGCCGCTGCCGCCAAAAAGGCTAAAGCTGAAGCTGCTGCCGCCAAGAAAGCCAAGGCCGCTGAAGCAAAAAAAGCCAAGGCTGAAGCCGCTGCTGCAAAAAAGGCTAAACCCGCCTCTGCGGCCGCCAAGTAAGCACCAGCCAGGAAGCAATTCCTGGTGATGCTGGTCACAATGCCCACCGCGTGTGGGCATTTTTTATGTGCGTCGTTTATGCTGCAGGTTCAATTTCTGAGGTAGCGGACTTATGTATTCCAAATTTGGCGTCGTTTTTTGGGGCAAGGCTTTCGATCGCCTGCTGCCTGCCTTGGCTGTTGTGGCCCTGCTATCTCCCGCGCTGGGCGGGGCTCAAGAGGTCCCACAGTTGAATTTACCGCGCGTCAAGCTGTCAGCGGGAATGCACCAGATCAATGCACAGGTAGCGTCAACACCCGAACAGCGCCAGATCGGCCTGATGCTCCGCAAGGAGATGCCCCAACAGGAAGGCATGATTTTTGTGTTTGAGCAAGCGGGTCAACAATGCTTCTGGATGAAGAATACCTTGCTGCCCTTGACGGCCGCTTTTGTGGCCGACGACGGCACTATTGTGAATCTCGCCGACATGAAACCGGAAACGACGAATTCGCATTGTTCGAATCAGCCCGTTCGCTATGTTCTTGAGATGAACAAAGGCTGGTTTGAGAAAAAGGGAATAAAGGCGGGCAGCAAACTGGGTGGCTCAATGTTTGAATCCAGGCGCTGAATCGTTTTTCCCATTAAAAAAGCCGACATCACGTCGGCTTTTTTTGTGGGCCAGGCCCGTTCCGATCGGTAACTGAATTACGCGAAGTTGGCTTCGGCAAATTCCCAGTTCACAAGATTGGACAGGAAAGTTTCAACGAATTTTGGCCGCTGGTTGCGGTAGTCGATGTAATAGGCGTGCTCCCAAACGTCCACCGTCATCAAGGCCTTGTCATCCGTCGTCAGCGGGGTCCCGGCAGGGCCTGTGTTAACGATGTCCACCGTGCCGTCTGCTTTCTTGACCAGCCAGGTCCAGCCCGATCCAAAATTACCGACGGCCGATTTGACAAAGGCTTCCTTGAACGCAGCGTAAGAGCCAAATTTGGCATTGATGGCTGCAGCCAGCGCACCGCTGGGCTCACCGCCGCCAGCGGGCTTCATGCAGTTCCAGAAAAAGGTGTGATTCCAGGTTTGGGCTGCGTTGTTGTACAAACCACCGCTGGAGTTTTTGACGATCTCTTCGAGCGTCATCGATTCGAATTCAGTGCCCTTTTGCAGGTTGTTCAGGTTGACCACGTACGCATTGTGGTGCTTGCCGTGGTGGTATTCAAACGTTTCCTGGCTGTAATGCGGGGCCAGTGCGTCAATTGCGTAAGGCAGTGGGGGGAGCTTGTGTTCCATGATTTTCCTCTTGGTGGTTAGTAAACCGTCTTCTTGGTCTGAATGACCATTGTAAAAACTAAATGAGCCGGGGCGCCGAAACTGTTAAATCGACCTCGCCATCGGCAAGGGTAGCGCGCACGGGCTGGCCGACATGCGTGGCGTTTACGCTGGTGATGGCTTGCCCCTGCAGATCAGCCAGCCAGGCGTAACCGCGTTGCAACACCAGCCTGGGATCCAGTAATTCAAGTCGCAATTGCGCCCGTTCCAATTGCTGCTGGCTATGTTGCAGTTTTCCTTGGGTTTCTCGCTGGAAGTCTACGCCGACGGACTGCAAGCTGCGTCGCGCCTGGGTCAGGCTGGCGTGCGCCGCATGCCTGAGGCTTTGCGCGAGTCCAGACAGTCGTGCCTGCTGCTGGGTCACCAGGTGGGAAGGACGGCTGACGCGGGAAGCCGCCCAGTCGAGACGCTGCGCGTGCGACTGCAGTTGCCGGTCGACCGCGTTTTGCAGGCGCGACAAAACCAGGTCGAGCGCACCCAGCCAGACAGTTTGAGGCTGTGCGCAAAGCTCAGCCGCTGCCGTGGGCGTCGGTGCACGCACATCGGCACAGAAATCGGCGATGGTGAAGTCTGTTTCATGCCCCACCCCGCAGACCACGGGCACGGGCGAAGCAACAATGGTGCGCGCAAGTTGCTCGTCGTTGAAGGCCCACAGATCTTCCATCGCGCCGCCACCGCGCACCAGCAGCAACACGTCGACCTGGTCTTTATCGCGTCGCTGGAACGCCTTGAGCAAGGCCTCGCGCAATTCACCCGCCGCCTGGGCGCCCTGCACACTGGCGGGGTAAAGCACCACGGGAATATGAGGCGCGCGGCGCTGCAGAACGCTCACCACATCGTGCAAGGCCGCAGCGCCCAGAGAAGTGACCAAACCAATCGCGCGCGGCAGCAAAGGCAATGGCCGCTTGCGGTCCGATGCAAAAAGCCCTTCGGCTTCCAGTTTTGCCTTGAGTTGCAAAAACTGCTCGAACAAATTGCCCTGCCCGGCCTGGCGCATGGACTCCACGACCAGTTGCAACTCGCCGCGCGGCTCATACACTCCGAGACGGCCCCGCAACTCCACCAGTTGGCCATCCCGGGGCGAAAACTCAAGCTGGGTGGCCGCTCGTCGGAACATGGCACAGCGAACCTGCCCTTGCTCGTCTTTGAGCGAAAAATAACAGTGTCCGCTGGCAGCGCGCGAAAAACCGCTGATTTCGCCTTGTACAGCCACCGGGTTGAAACGAGCCTCCAGACTGTCTGAAATGGCGCGCAGCAGCGAGCCCACAGGCCAGATGCGCACGCCTGCTTCACGCCCTGTTGCGGGCGGCCGGCCCTGGCCGCTTGAGGTGTCAAACATGATCAGCGGCCTGGACCAGGCGCGGGTAGTCGTATGCCAAGTACTCCACAGACTGCCCTTTGATGCCGATTAATGCGGAACTCCCGTCTTGAGACCGTACTGAATTCGTGTAACTCATTGATTTTAAATGACTTATTTCTGCTTAAAATTTAATCATTTTGTTGCATCGACGATTTGGCGCGGCTTGCCAGCCCTCACGCTGGTACTTACCCACAAAGTTATCCACAGCTTTTGTGGGTTATGTCTTACAAAATGCGTTCTGAAAATCGATGTCCGGAATGCCGGGAAATGACTGTTCCAACGTGTGCAGTAGGCCATAATCCAACTCAAATTATCTGCCTGGAGATGTAAATTGTTTTCGATCATACAAGCGGCCGGCTGGCCTATCTGGCCGTTGGTCGCCTGCTCCGTGCTGGCCCTTGCGCTGGTCATTGAGCGGTTTTTCAGCCTCAAAACCGAAAAAATCGCTCCGCCTAAACTTCTGGCTGAAGCGATGACCGTTTCTCGTACAGGGGTGCCGGCGCCTGATGTGGTGTCGCAACTTGAACAGAACTCCGTACTTGGCCAAGTACTGGCCAGCGGATTTCGCGCCTTGAATGTCAACCCGCGGATCAGTGAAGAGGACTTGCGTTCCATGCTGGAGGGCGCCGGTCGCCAGGCCGCACATAAGCTGGAGCGCTACCTCGCAGCGCTGGCAACCATTGCCTCTGCCGCACCACTGCTGGGCTTGCTAGGCACGGTCATCGGCATGATCGAGATTTTTGGATCTCAGGCGGGTGCGGGCAGTGCCGGTGGTTCCGTAGGCGGCAATCCGGCGCAGCTGGCACAGGGTATTTCGATTGCCTTGTACAACACTGCTTTTGGCCTCATGGTGGCCATACCCGCGCTCATTTTCTGGCGTTATTTTCGTGCCCAGGTGGATGGCTACCTGCTGACCATGGAACTGGCCTCTGAACAATTTGTGCGCCATCTCAACACCTTGCGCAAATGATGATGTGGCCTCCACGCTTTTTACCTGGATTTGCGGCCTTGATTGAGAACTTTTCATGAACTTTCGCACGCGCCCGCATGCCGAGCCGGAGATCAATCTGATCCCGTTTATTGATGTCTTGCTCGTGGTGCTGATTTTTCTGATGCTGTCGACGACCTACAGCAAATTTACCGAGCTCCAGGTCAAACTGCCGGCCGCTGATGCCGAGCAGCAGCGCGACTATCCGAAAGAGGTCATCGTCGCGGTGAGTAGCGATGGGCGCTACATGATCAACAAGACACTGGTCGAAGGCCGGGGAATTGAGGCACTTGGCGCCGCCCTGGTGGAAGCCGCCAAGGCCGGCAAAGACAGTGTGGTCATCATCAGCGCCGATGCCAGCGCCAAGCACCAAGCGGTCATCACGGTCATGGAAGCCGCCCGGCGTCATGGCATGACGCAGATCACCTTTGCCACACAGAGCAATGCCCAAGCGGGCGCAAGGTAGGCCTGGCTGGCTTTTTTGCGCTTCCCCTGACGTGGAACATCCCGCTTGAAACAACAACTGCTGCGGGCCTGGCTCAAGCGCGGATGGCTGGCCCGCCTGCTTTGGCCGCTGGCAAAAATCCATGGCATCGCTGTGCGCCTGCGCCGGGCTTTGTACCGCAGCGGACTGCTGCGGTCCGAGCGCTTCAAGGTGCCTGTGATTGTTGTTGGCAATATCGTGGCGGGCGGGGCCGGCAAGACACCGCTGGTGATGGCCCTGGTTCGTCATCTGCGGTCACGCGGATTAACGGTGGGCGTCGTCTCTCGCGGCTACGGTCGATTCGGTCAGGAGTGTGTTGAAGTCACGCAAGACACCCCTGTCAGCCAGACTGGTGATGAGCCTGCCTTGATACAGCGGTCAACGGGCGCGCCTGTTTTTGTGGCCTCCAGACGTGCAGATGCCATGCGCGCGCTGCTGGTGGCTTACCCGGCCACTGCAGTCGTGGTCTGCGACGACGGCTTGCAGCATTACGCGCTGCAGCGCGACATTGAAATCGCCGTGTTTGACGACCGCGGCCTGGGTAACGGCTGGCTGCTGCCGGCCGGGCCCTTGCGCGAACCCTGGCCGGAGCGCCGGCTGCAAGGTCTTGATCTGGTGCTGCACACGGGCCAAAAACCCGCCTTTGTGGGGTTTACCTCCAGCCGGCAGCTGGCGGATCATGCCGTGGCGGCCAACGGTAGTCGGGTGGCGTTGACGACGCTGCGCGGCCGCCCCCTGACAGCGTTGGCCGGCATCGCGAATCCCGACGCATTTTTTGCCATGCTCAGGGCCCGTGGCTTGACACTCGACAAGACGATTGCCTTTCCTGATCACCACCATTTTGAGGCGCATGACCTGGCAGCCTGCGCAGGTCAAACGGTACTTTGCACGGAAAAAGACGCCATCAAGCTGTTCTCAATGCCGATCCCGGCTCGGTTGAACATTCTGGCCGTCCCTCTGGCGTTTTTACCCGAGCCTGCTTTTTTTACTGCGCTGGACGCACTGCTGGTACCCCTGATTTCTCAATTACCATTGCCGCATGGACACCAAATTACTTGAACTTCTGGTCTGCCCGGTCACCAAGGGCCCGCTGACCTATGACCGCGAGAAGCAAGAGCTTGTTTCCCGCAGCGCCAGGCTGGCCTACCCGGTCCGGGACGGAATTCCCGTGTTGCTGGAAAACGAGGCGCGAACCCTCACGGATGAAGAGCTTGGGCTCTGATGTGTCCTGACTGCTTATCCGTATGCGCTTCACTGTACTGATTCCGGCCCGCCTGGCCTCCACGCGCCTGCCCAACAAGCCCCTGGCAGACATCTGCGGCGCACCGATGGTCGTGCGCGTGGCGCAACGCGCCATGCAAAGCACAGCCAGCCGAACCGTCGTGGCGACGGACAGCGCCGAGGTTCTCGAAAAATGCGGTGGCTACGGCATTTCTTGCGTGCTGACCCGGGCCGACCACCCGAGTGGCAGCGACCGTCTTGCCGAAGCCTGCACGCTGCTCGGACTGGCGGATGATGACATCGTGGTCAACGTGCAGGGCGACGAGCCGCTCATTGACCCGGCACTGATAGATGCCGTTGCGCATTTGCTTGATCAGCGCCCGGACTGTGCCATGAGCACGGCGGCCCATTCAATTGATCAGTTGGCTGATTTTCTGAATCCCAATGTGGTCAAGGTGGTGCTTGATGCGCGCCAAACCGCTCTTTATTTCAGCCGCGCCCCGATCCCTGCTGCCCGCGACTTTGCGGGCAAGGCCTGGTGGGACGCAGGCAGCAGGTTGCCCAGGCCTTTGCGCCATGTCGGGATTTACGGCTACCGGGTCGGTTTCTTGCGGCAGTTTCCAGGCTTGCCCCAGGCGCCCATGGAGCAACTGGAGTCACTGGAACAGCTTCGTGCGCTTTGGCATGGCTACCGGATCGCGGTGCACATCACCGACAGCGCACCGGGACCGGGCGTAGATACGCATGAGGACCTGGTGCGGGCCCGCCAACTTTATTCCTGACGGGCCATCGCGACGCGGGCACTGTGTAAGCTGCTGTCAGGGGGTGCATGCTATCCTTATAAGATATTGGGCTTTGAGCCTGAATCGTGTGCTGACAGTATTCATCTTCTGTCAGTTGGCCGATGGGAAGGTCGACCCACCGACTTCCTGAATTAATAATAATCCGAGGACATTCATGAGACTGATTTTGTTGGGCGCACCTGGCGCGGGCAAGGGGACACAAGCGACTTTCATCTGCCAAAAATACGGCATTCCCCAGATTTCCACCGGTGACATGCTTCGTGCAGCTGTCAAGGCAGGAACGCCGCTGGGCATTGAAGCGAAAAAGGTGATGGATGCAGGCGGGCTGGTCAGCGACGACCTGATCATCAACCTGGTCAAGGAACGCATTGCACAACCCGACTGCGCGGGCGGTTTTCTGTTCGACGGTTTTCCGCGCACGATTCCCCAAGCTGATGCGATGAAGGCGGCAGGTGTCAAGATTGACTACGTACTGGAAATTGACGTGCCTTTTGAGGCCATCATCGAGCGCATGAGCGGACGCCGGTCGCACCCGGCTTCAGGCCGTACTTATCACGTCAAATTCAACCCGCCAAAGCTGCAAGACAAGGACGATGTGACGGGAGAGCCACTGATCCAGCGGGAAGACGACAAGGAAGAAACCGTACGCAAGCGGCTTGAAGTCTACAGCGCGCAGACCCGCCCGCTGGTGGACTACTACTCCAATTGGGCCCAGTCCGCGCCCGATGCCGCCCCAAAATACCGCGCTATCAGCGGTATGGGCGGGGTAGATGAAATTACAGACAGGGCCTTCAAGGTGCTTTCAAGCTGATCCAGCTGGAACGCAGTGCACCCAAAAAGCCATCTTCAAGATGGCTTTTTTGATGGTTCAGCAACGGTCTCAAAGCCGCTGTTTCACTGGGCAGAACCCTGAGTCATCAATTGCAGTATCAGTTCCACCCGCGCCTTGACCGGGCTCAAGCCCTTGGAGTCCGGCAGGCGGTCATCTGGCCTGGGCAACACCCGACCATTCAGGCAACGCGTCGCACGAACAACCTTGACGCCGGCTAACTGCGCCTCGAGCAAAGCCGACTCCAGCGCGTGGTGCAGCGTGCCGTTGCCCGTCGCTGCCACCACCAGCCCTTGCACACCGCACGCCACCAGCGCGTTCACGACTGCGCTGCTCACACCCACATAGTTCGTGATGATTTCAACGCGTGGCCATTCGGTTGGAGCGAGTTGATTTTCAATATTTTTAATCGCTGCCTGCAACGTCAGGTCCTGCTCAAACTGCCAGGTCCTTAGCAGTCTGACACAAGCCTCTTCGACATAGCCCAGCGGACCTGCATCGCCCGAACTGAAGGCGTCCAATTTGTACGTGTGTACTTTTTGCACATCGCGCGCACTGTGAATGGTGCCGGCGCAAACCGCCAGCACACCCCTTGCATCGGGCTGGCGGGCCACGGTCAGGGCGTCGAGCAGATTTTGCGGACCGTCGGGCACCAGCGCTGTAGCAGGACGCATGGCGCACGTCAGCACGACCGGCTTGGTTGGCTGGCACACCCTGTGGAGAAAATAGGCCGTTTCTTCCAGCGTGTCAGTGCCATGGGTTATGACGATGCCATGAACATCAGGCCGGGCAAGAAAATGGTTGACGCGCGCCGCCAGTCGCAGCCAGGCAGAAAAGTCCATGTCCTTGCTGTCAATCTGCGCGACTTGCTCAGTGATGACCGGGCCCTGATCGGTCAGGGAAGGAATCGCAGCCGCCAGTTCAGCAATGTCAACCTGTGCGGCCATATAGCCGATGTTGTCAGACGGGCGGGCAGACCGGCCCGCAATCGTCCCGCCCATGCCGAGAATCACAACTGTTTGACAGAACATAAAAGGGTGACCTTGCAATCTCTAAAAAACTGTATGAAAATACAGCCACTGGATATTAAAACAGCTAACAGACAAACCAGTCCGGGTCGCCCAACGACTTCCCGAACCTACCAAGCGCAGACCAAGGAATCCAGGCCATGAGCATACTCAATGTCAATGACTTTTCGCATCGCTCCTCAGTGAGTCCCAAGCTCACGGCTCGCCAACAACAAATTTTGGAGTTGATCCAGAATGCGATCGCCAGTACAGGCGCACCACCCACCCGGGCCGAAATCGCAACCGAGCTGGGCTTTCGATCAGCCAATGCAGCAGAAGAGCATTTGCAAGCCTTGGCCCGTAAAGGCGTTATCGAGTTGGTCAGTGGCACTTCTCGCGGCATACGCCTGCGAAGCGACACCCTGCGCTCAATGAATGAATCCCGAAACAGGGAATTCTCTCTGCCTTTGCAAGGTTTGAACCAACTGGCGCTCCCCTTGGTGGGACGCGTTGCGGCAGGCGTTCCAATTCTCGCGCAGGAACACATCGAGCAAACCTATTATTTCGAATCCAGTCTGTTTCAGCAGCAGCCCGACTACCTGCTCAAGGTGCGCGGCATGAGTATGCGCGGCGCAGGGATCATGGATGGTGATTTGCTCGCCGTGAAGCAGGCCCAGGAGGCGAAGAATGGGCAAATTGTGGTGGCAAGGTTTGGCGACGAGGTGACCGTCAAGCGTTTTCGCCGAAACAAGCAGTTGATTGAACTCCTCCCTGAAAACCCCGATTTCAAAACCATTGTGGTGGCGCCAGGCGAGCCTTTTGAACTGGAGGGCCTGGCGGTCGGCCTGATCCGAAACACCATGCTCATGTAGCGCACTTTATTTCAGCCGCGCAACAGGTGGCGGGCGTGTGGCCAGTGAAGGCCAACACCCTGATGTAGCGGTCGTTCTGGCAATGCAGCCAGCACAAAATCCTGCCTGTTTAAACCACTCTAAAACAGGTGCTTATCATGGGAATAGTCAGTTTTTCAGCTTCGCCGTTCTTGTCTTTGTTCGTTGACCCGCTGCAGACCATGGCGACATGGTGCAAGCCACGACGCCCCATTGCCAGCAAGTTATCGGCGCCCGCGTGTACCCAGAAACATCCCCACCAGTTGGCGCTTGCGTTTGACTGGAGCGTCGAAAGCAAAGCGGACGAAATAGGGTTTAGAGGGCGTGATGTGCACCGACTCAAGGTTGTTCGCGAATTTGATTCGGGTGTCAGTCCGTCCTGCGCAGGCCGCATGGTTATTTCCGGCCGGATGGCCGATGTCTGTGCAGAACTGGAACGGATGGTCCAGCGCGAAACCACAGCGATTTAAGGCCGCCCTGCGTATCAGGCACACCGCCTTTGCTTAATAACGCCGGCCAATGCACAACCGTGGCGGCATTGCGTTTCCTTCCGATACAAGTTGACTGCTTTGGGCTGGCCCGATCAAGCGCGTTCAAAAGACTTGCAGGCACAATATCCGCATGAATATTGTGATCCTAGACGACTACCAAGACGTCGTCAGAAAATTGAACTGCGCGAGCAAACTTGAGGCTTACCCCGCCAAGGTGTATACCAACACGGTCAAGGGCATTGGTCAACTTTCAGTCAGACTCAAAGACGCCGATGTGATCGTGCTGATTCGCGACCGGACTCAGCTTAACAGGCAGGTCATTGAGAAACTGCCCAAGCTCAAGCTGGTCGTCCAGACCGGTCATATTGGCGGCAATATCGACGTTGCGGCATGCACTGAACGAGGCATAGCCGTTGCGGAAGGAACCGGATCATCTACCGCCCCTGCAGAATTGACCTGGGCGCTCGTCATGGCCGCCATGCGCCGGATTCCTCACTACGCAGCCCATTTAAAGCACGGCGCCTGGCAACAGGCGGGCCTCAAATCTGGCTCCATGCCTCCCAATTTTGGAATTGGCTCGGTTCTCAAGGGCAAGACGCTGGGCATCTGGAGCTATGGAAAGATTGGCCAGATCGTGGCCGGTTACGGGCGAGCATTTGGTATGCGCGTGATCATCTGGGGCGGCGACGCATCGCGGGAACGGGCGCAAGCTGACGGCTTTGAAATTGCCTCCGGCAAAGAAGAATTTTTCAAGGAAAGCGATGTGCTTAGCCTTCATCTGTGCCTGCATGAAGACACGCGAGGCATCGTGACGCTGGAGAACTTGTCGAGCATGAAACCTACCGCTTTACTGGTGAACACCTCGCGGGCCGAATTGATCGAGCCAGAGGCGTTGATTGCAGCACTCAATCGTGGTCGCCCGGGCCTGGCCGCAGTTGACGTTTTCGAATCGGAGCCGATATTGCAGGGCCATGCGCTGCTTCGTCTCGAAAACTGTATTTGCACACCGCACATCGGCTATGTCGAGCAGGACAGTTACGAGCAGTACTTTGGCGCAGCATTCGACAACATCGTCAACTTCATCAGAGGTACGCCTACCAACATCATCAATCCCGGAGCCTTGCAAGTGCGGCGTTAGCAAAGGTCACAGCTGGACTTGAGGCATTTCCACGGACAGTTTGATTCATGAAATCTAGAGTTTTTGCGATAGGCTGATCATCCGGCATGGTCGGCGATAATCATATGATGCAAGCTAGTTACAAAAAAGTTGGAATCGTCGGCGCTGGCGCCATGGGCCGGGGCATTGCTCAAATTTCCGCGCAAGCGGGAAGCGTGGTCATGCTCATGGATGCGCAGGCGGGCGCGGCAGAAAAGGCCCTTGACGCCATTTGCGCGCAGTGGGACAAGCTGGTGGAAAAGGGTCGGATCGATGCCGACCTGGCGACCGCTTGCAAAGCCAGGCTGGTGCTTGCCAGCACATTGAACGACCTGGCTGACTGCGACCTGGTGATTGAAGCGATCGTGGAGCGGCTGGACGTCAAGCAAACACTGTTTGCCGAACTGGAGGCCGTGGTTTCCGCGCACACCGTGCTCGCCAGCAATACCTCATCGCTGTCAGTCACAGCCATTGCAGCGGCGCTCAAGCATCCCGAGCGGTTCGCTGGCTATCATTTTTTCAACCCCGTTCCGCTGATGAAGGTGGTGGAAGTGATTGCCGGCCTTAAAACCAGTGCCGCTGTTTGCAGCGCACTGGCTGACTATGCTCGCCAGATGGGGCATACGCCCGTGCAGGCCCAAGACACCCCCGGCTTCATCGTCAACCATGCTGGCAGAGGCTACGGTACCGAAGCGTTGCGTATCGTCAGTGAAGGTATCGCTGATTTCGCCACCATAGACCGCATCCTGCGCGACCAGGCGGGCTTCAAGCTTGGCCCCTTCGAATTACTGGATCTGACCGGACTGGACGTTTCCCACCCCGTCATGGAGTCCATTTATCACCAGTACTACGAAGAAGACCGCTACCGCCCCAGCGTGATCACGGCGCAGCGCCTGGCGGGCGGAATGCTCGGCAGAAAAACCGGCGAGGGTTTTTACCGCTATGCCGACGGCGTGAGCCACACGCCCGCCGAAACTCCAGCACCTCACGTTGTCGACATGCCGCCCGTCTGGGTGTCACCTCGAGCCGCCCGCCGCTCGGAGTTGCTGCAGTTGCTCAAGAACCTGGGCGCCAACATCGAAACCGGTGTTTCCGCATCGCCACAAGCCTTGATGCTGGTCGCTCCGCTGGGGTTTGACATCACCACCGTTGCCGTGGTGGAACGGCTGGACCCCGCGCGCACAGTGGGCGTCGACATGCTGATGGACGACACCACTACACGGCGACGGGTCCTGGCCACCAATCCCGTGACACGCATCGACATGCGCAACGCGGCGCACGCGTTGTTCGCCCGCGACGGCAAGGCCGTCAGCGTGATTCGGGACAGCGGCGGGTTTGTTACCCAGCGCGTCATCGCCACCATTGTCAACATCGCCAGCGACATCTGCCAGCAGGGAATTTGCAGCCCGAAGGACCTG
The DNA here is from genome assembly GCA_030650875.1 of Polaromonas sp. Taxonomy (GTDB): domain Bacteria; phylum Pseudomonadota; class Gammaproteobacteria; order Burkholderiales; family Burkholderiaceae_C; genus Polaromonas. The sequence continues at coordinate 672 of JAUSDK010000118.1, read as the reverse complement.
GACACAGCCGTCACATTGGGACTGGGCTACCCCATGGGTCCCCTCGCCATGGGCAACCTCTGTGGACCCACGAATATCCTGGAAGTTTTGTTCAACATGCAAACGGTCTATGGCGACCAGCGCTACCGCCCTTCCCCATGGCTGCGTCGGCGCGGCGCCATTGGCCTGAGCCTGCTGCACGAAGAAAGCTGATAGATGTCAAGCGCATTGAAAAGCAATAGCGAGGGCAAGACCCTCATCTTGACGCTGAGCAATCCCGAGTTCCGGAACGCGCTGGGCCCCGAGATGTATGCGGCCGGCATTGAAGCACTCAACGCGGCCGAGAACAACCCGGACATCCGAAGCGTGGTGATCACAGGCGAAGGCGGGATGTTTTGCGCTGGCGGCAACCTGCAGCGCCTGAAGACCAACCGTCGGGCGCCACCCGACGTGCAGGCGCAAAGCATCGAAGGCCTGCACAACTGGATCGAGGCGATCCGCACCTATCCCAAGCCGGTGATTGCCGCCGTTGAAGGCGCTGCAGCCGGTGCTGGTTTTTCGCTGGCGCTGGCTTGCGACTTGGTAGTGGCCGCCGAAAACGCCGTGTTTGTGATGTCCTACAGCACCGTGGCGCTGTCGCCCGACGGCGGTGGCAGTTGGGGCCTGGCGCGTGCCTTGCCGCGGGCGCTCGCC
>JAUSDK010000113.1 GCA_030650875.1 Polaromonas sp. | reverse complement strand
AACGCCGTGAAAGCGGTCGGCATTCCGTTTCACCCCGGTGCCGAGAAGTACTACAAGGAAGTGGGCCTGCTGAAGTAAGCAGCGCTTCCGCGCGATGCACTGCGGGCGAGCCTTGACTCGCCCGTTCTTTTTTCTGGAGCTTGCACTATGACCGCACCCGTGATTGCCACCACCTTGCCCGACGACAAGACCCTGCTGGAGCTGGAAGAAAAGTTCGACCCCGAGATGCGTTTTCGCGCCTCGGTGCCGCCGGCCACGCAGATCATCAAGTGGCTGCTGGTGGCGCTGTCGTGCTTTCACTACTACACCGCCGGCTTCGGCCTGCTGCAGGAGGTGACGCACCGGGGGGTGCACCTGGCCTTTGTTCTCGGCCTGATCTTCCTGGTGTTTTCTGCCAGCAAGAAGGCGCAGGCCGCGCCAGCCACCCACAGCTGGGCCAGCCCAGGCGGTGTGCCGCTGGTGGACTGGCTGCTGGGCATCGCCTGCGCGGCCAGCGTGCTCTACATCCCCATGGTGTTTTCCGACCTGGCTTTCCGCGTCGGCAACCCCAGCACCGTGGACGTGTTGTTCGGCTCCGTGCTGATGATCACCTTGCTGGAGGCCACCCGCCGCAGCATGGGCTGGCCGCTGCCGCTGATTGCCATTGGCTTCAGCATCTACGCCATGGCCGGACCCATTTTCCCCGGCTTGCTCAAACACGCCGGTGCTTCCTGGTCGCAGCTGGTCAACCACCAGTACCTCACCAGCCAGGGCATTTATGGCGTGGCGGTGGGCGTGGTGGCCACCTATGTTTTTCACTTTGTGCTGTTCGGCGTCATGGCCACACGCATCGGGCTGGGGCAGCTGTTTCTTGACATGGCTTCCAGTGTTGCCGGCCGCTACGCCGGTGGCCCGGCCAAGGTCAGCGTGTTTGGTTCCGCCATGTTCGGCATGCTCAGCGGTTCGTCGGTGGCCAATGCGGTCACCGTGGGTTCGCTCACCATTCCCGCCATGATTCGCGTGGGTTACAAGCGCGAGTTTGCCGGGGCCGTGGAAGCCGCGGCATCGACCGGCGGGCAAATCACGCCGCCGGTGCTGGGCGCTGCGGCCTTCCTGATGGTTGAGTTTTTGAACGTCTCCTACCAGACCATCATTGCCGCCGCCATCGTGCCGGCCTTCATGCATTTCTTTGGCGTGTTCATGCAGGTGCACTTCGAGGCCAAGCGCCACGGCCTGCGCGGCCTGACCGAAGAGGAAATGCCCAAGCTGCGCGAGTCATTGCGCCAGCGCTGGCCCACACTGATTCCGCTGGTGCTGATGATCTGGATCCTGGTGTCCGGCCGCACGCCCTATCTGGCGGCCTTTGTCGGCATCACCTCCTGCGCCATCGTGGGGCTGAGCACGCTGACGCAGGGCAACACGGTGCGCCACTGGGCCCTGCTGGTGGTGCTGCACGGCATTCTGGTGGCCATGGCCTTTGTCGACTGGGGCACACAAACCGAGTGGATTCGCCTGGGCCTGTTTGCTGCCGGCAGTGTGGTGCTGGGGGCGGCTGCGTTGCTGGGCGGCGTGCGCGGGCGCATTGCTTACCCCGTCATTGGGGAAGCACTGGAAACCGGCGCCAAGTACGCGCTGGCTGTGGGTGCCGCAGCCGCCACCGTGGGCCTGGTGATCGGTGTGGTCACGCTCACCGGCGTGGGTTTCAAGGTCAGCTACATCATCACCGGCGCGGCGCAAAGCATCTCGCAGGTGCTCAGCGTCATCGTTCCGGCCGGGCTGGCCAGCCAGCAGGGCATGACCCTGTTCGCCGCACTGGTCATGACCGGCGTGGTCTGCATCCTCATGGGCTGCGGCATTCCCACCACGGCCAACTACATCATCATGGTCACGGTGGCCGCACCCACCCTGGTGCAGCTGGGGGTGGAGCCGCTGGTGGCGCATTTCTTCGTGTTTTATTACGGCGTGCTGGCCGACATCACCCCGCCGGTGGCGCTGGCCGCCTATGCCGCGGCGGGTATGGCCGGCGGCGACCCCTTCAAAACCGGCAACACGGCCTTCCGCCTGGGGCTGGCCAAGGTGCTGGTGCCCTTTGTGTTTGTGTTTTCGCCCAGCCTGCTGCTGGTGGCCAAGGGCTTCACCTGGTACGACTTCTGGGTCACGTTTACCGGCTGCGTGCTCGGCATCACCGTGCTGGCTGCGGCGCTGAGCAAGTTTGCGCTGGTGGAAATGACGCGCTGGGAGCAGGCCCTGTGCGTGCTGGCCGCGCTGCTGCTGATTGCACCCGGCCTCACACCCACGCTGCTGGGTGCCGCGCTGTGCCTGCCCATGCTGCTGCGCCAGATCACCGCCTGGCGTGCGGCGCAGCGGAGGCTGGCACCGGCTTGAGGTGGCATGGGGGAGCCTGAGGGGAGGGCGGGAAGGTTGGTTGCAGGGGTGGTGCCGTCGTGAAAGCAGGAATCCTGCGCGCGACGGCGCTAACATCTACCCATTCACCGATTCATTCCTTCCAACTCAACGCCCCTCACCATGTCACTTCCCTTTGCCGACCGCCTCAACAACGTTGAAACCTCCGCCATCCGCGAACTGTTCAAGCTGCTGGGCAAGCCCGGCATCATCAGCTTTGCCGGCGGCTTCCCCGACAGCGCCATGTTCGACGTGGCCGGCATCCAGGAAGCCGTCAACCAGGCCCTGACGGAAGAACCCGGCGCCGCGCTGCAATACGGCGCCACCGAAGGCTACAACCCGCTGCGCGAACAGCTCGCCGCCTTCATGGGGAGCAAGGGCGTGAGCGTGGCGCCAGATGGTTTGATCGTCACCACCGGCAGCCAGCAGGCGTTGGACCTGCTGGGCAAAACCATGATCGACCCCGGCGACAAGGTGATCGTCGAAGGCCCGACTTTCCTGGCCACCATCCAGTGCTTCAGGCTCTACGGCGCAGAACTCATCAGCGCGCCCATCGACGCCAACGGCGTGGACACCGACGCGCTGGAAAAACTCATGGCCGAGCACAAACCCAAGTTTGTCTATTTGATCCCCACCTTCGGCAACCCCAGCGGCGCCATGCTGAGCCTGGAGCGCCGCAAGAAAGTGCTGGCCCTGGCCGTCAGGTACAACACCCTGGTCGTCGAGGACGACCCGTACGGCGACCTTTACTTCAACGAAGCGCCGCCCCCCAGCATCCTGAGCCTGAGCAAAGACGTGCCCGGCAGCCGTGAGCTGATCGCGCATTGCGGCAGCATGAGCAAGGTGCTGAGCCCCGGCCTGCGCGTGGGCTGGATGATCGGCCCCGCCGAGCTGTTGGCCAAGGCCACCATGTGCAAGCAGTTCAGCGACGCGCACACCAGCACCTTCGCCCAGGCGACCGCCGCTCAATATTTAAAAGCCGGCCGCATGCCCGCCACCCTGGCGCGCGTGCGCAAGGTGTACGGCGAACGCGCCGTGGCCATGGGCGCCGCGCTCAAGCGCGAGCTGGGCGATGCGGTCGAGTTCACGCAGCCGCAGGGCGGCCTGTTCTTCTGGGCCCGGCTCACCGGTGCGGGCGGCAAGACCCAAGACGCCGGTGAATTTGCGAAGAGGGCGATTGAGCAGGGCGTGGCGTTTGTGCCGGGGGCGCCGTTTTATGCGGGGGAGCCGGATGTGAGTACCTTCCGGCTGAGTTTTGCCACAGCGGATGTGGCGAAGATTGAGGAAGGTGTGGGCCGCTTGGGCAAGGCCTTGTAAGCCGCCCGGTGATCCCGATAGCTTGACCACCCTGATCGAGCATCGCCATTCACTCGTAAATGCTCTCGAAACCCTCTGTTTGGAGGATGACCAGTTGCGCCTGCGCGCCTATCATCACTTCAGGATCAAAAAAAGGGAGTGTTATGAGTGATTTCCAGACGGAGCCTTTCACGGGGCAAGCAGGACGACCAGTTCCCGCAGCCGAATATGCCTTCCCTGCACCCCCCAAGCTGCATTGGGCTTTTGTGCTGCTGTTTTCGGTCTTCACGTTAGGGATCTTCATGATTGTCTGGATGTTTATTCAATCCAGCTGGGCGCGCAAAATCGACGCGGCGTCGCATGCAACCGCCCAATTCGTTGGATATGTCGTCCTGTTCCTGCTCAGCCAGATTTTCGACCTTGCCTCCAGTGAAGGACTTAAAGCGGTTTCCGTGCTTTTTTTGCTTGGCTCTTACATCGCCTTCTATTTCGGAACTTATTCCATACGAAGGTCCATGCTGGATCACTACAACAACATGGAACCCATGCAGCTCAAGCTGTCGGCGGCGATGACTTTTTTCTTCAGCACGTTTTATCTGCAGTACCACATGACGCGTATTGCGCGATGGAAAGCGGGTGGGACGCTGGCGTCTTAGCTTCTCGCGCAGTGATTCGGCAGACATATGACTTCACGGCTGTTTTCATTTGTAGGCGGAAATGTTGGCCCGTGGCGCGTCACCAGCGAGCGACGAGCTATTTTTGAAGAGCAGTCTCACCACACCCGGATTGGCCTGCAATACCTTCCAGCTGTAGCCAGAAGGCTACACCACTGCCGTGACCTGTCGGGCAGTGAGCCCTTCGACTTTTTGACCTGGTTCGAGTTTGCGCCTGAGCTGGAGGAAAGCTTCAACCAGATGGTGGCTGAGCTGCGCGCCACGCCCGAGTGGACCTATGTGGAACGGGAGGTCGATGTTCGGCTGGTGCGTGATTGAGATGGTGTCCCCGTCTGGCGGTGCCAGGATGCCCAGGTGTGGCGCAAGTTGTGAAAACGGAAGTCCTTAATCCCCGCTTTTGCCAGCGCGTTGAGCCAGGCCGTGTTGGTCACGTCCGCCCACAAGGGCTGGCCTTTGTACGCTAGGAAAAAATGCAGGTTTTGCCCGATCTGCTCTCTCAATACTTCCATCGCATCTTCATTTAACGGTACTCCTCGAGGAGTTGCCGTTCTTGGTGTTGTTCAGCCAGGCCGTGTGCCTGTTCAGATCGACCCGGTTCCACCCAGACCCGTTATCTCAGCCGCACGGCAAGCCTGTTGCCAGGGCAAACCGCACCAAGGCCGCCAAGTGTGGCGCACAGAAGCGGAAAGTTCTTCGTTGCAATCATGCGTCACCACCTTTCCTACAGCGTTATGGTTAAGATGTGTTTCAACCAGTTACGCTTCGGTCAAATAAAAAACGGAGAAAGTATGCACATTCGAGAAATACAGATCAAGAATTTTCGTGCACTTGAAGACATAGAAGTAAAGTTCGACAACCGTGTGAATGTCATAGTTGGGCCAAACGCGATCGGCAAGACTACTATTCTGGAGGCCATCCGTCTGGTGAAAGCTACCACCAGCCCACGCACTCAGAACGAGTCGATTCAGGCGCTGTTCGCTTTAGGAGCTAGTTCCCCACATGCGCCACAAAGCATCAATCTCAATGCGTTACTTCGAGACGCCAACACCCAAGCGACGATCCGAACCACATATTGGATTAGCGATGCTGAACAATTTTGGCTCTCTAGTAATGCCGAAGGCCTAGCACGCAACATTCTGCAAGCTAGGTTGGGACAAGCTTTTGCCAATCCAGCAGTGATGCTGCAATATCTTGGATCGAGTGATGGATTAGCGAATTTGGCCCGCACCCACACAGAGATCACGGCCGCAATCGCGGAAATTAAGCGCGACAAAGGGCTTGTGAGCGTTAAGTTGAGAATTTCTCCCACCAAGGGGCTCGAAGTGGCGGAGGGGTCACTGGCAGGAGGAATTATTGCTGCGATAGATCAGCGAAATCCGACCAGCACTACAAGTTTTAGCTATTTTCCAGCTGATCGCGCGTTGCCTCAAGGAGAACAACAAGTCCAGATTGGTGGAGCTGATGCTCAGCAGCAGCTGGAATCACACAACTCTCAGCCGCAGTTGAAGTATTCGCGACTCAAAAATACCATCTTCAATTCCCTATTTATTCAAGATGCTAGCGGGAAATCTCAAGTCACTGAAGATTTCAAAACAATCTTCGAAGGGATATTACGAGGAAAACGACTGAAGGGTTTCGGTATTAGCAATGTGGGTTTGTTGTCCATACAGATAGAAGACATTGAAACGCAACGCCTTTTTGATATCGATGCGATGAGTAGCGGTGAGAAGGGTCTAATCCTCACGTTTTTGCTAATTGAGCGCACCGTTGCAGCTGACGGTGTGATCCTTCTAGACGAACCGGAATTGCATCTGAACCCTGCAGTCTGTAAAGACTTGCTAGCCTTTCTAATAAACAGCTATGCGATTCGAAAAAACCTTCAAGTAATTGTCTGTTCTCACTCTCCAGAAATACTTGCAAGTGCTCTTGAAAGTGATGAGTGTTCTCTATTTCATCTGGAATCCGAAAAGCTTTTAACGAAGGTTAGATCGCAAGATCAAAGCGTTATTCACGATGCGTTGCGTCGGCTGGGAGCGTCGCAAATCGAGACGCTCCTATATAAAGGGACAATATTTGTAGAGGGGCCAGACGACATCGCACTCCTTCAGGCGGGCTTTGGAGACGCGTTTCGCAGATACATGCTTAAGGACCTGGGAGGACGATCTGAAATTGAGAAGCAGATTGGCTTACTTCTAGCTGCGGAAAACAATGGCGAATCAGTCCCACCTATCGGATTCATCTTTGACAGAGATGAAGCCCCGTCCGATCTGGTTAGTTCAAAGAACGTGCGTATTCTTCAATGGAATCGGCGGTGCTTCGAAAATTATCTAATTGATATCGACGTGCTAGCCGATCTTCTTATGGACAGCGGATACGTTAAATATCCGACGAAAAGCATTGGTGAAACGCAGACCCTGCTGAAAAGCATGGCTACGGGCCAACTAAATGGTATTGCTATTCGAGCCGTATACAAATCACGCGGATACGAAAGTCCAGGTTATCGGCACGAAGACTTGAAGGGGAATGACTTAACCGTAATATCCAAAGTTCTCTTTGGGCGCTTGCTCAGGATAAAAAAACAATTGATCGATTTAGACGAAGCTGATTGGACCAAGAAATTCCTTGCGGACTGTGAACTTCATAAAGAAAAATTAGAAGAGACATGGGATGCAAAGTGGAACACTGAGTGCGACGGAAAAAAGCTTTTTGCTGATCTTCATAATAAGGTGCAGCCAATCCCTGGTGGCCTTAAAAAATTCAAAGTCAGAATAATGCATGAGATGCGTTTGAAATCCTCAGAGAACTGGCGCTCTGTCAAAGGTATGCTCGACGAGCTGCTCGCTGGCGGCTAACCCCCTGCCGAGGCCTTGCAGAAGGGGCTGATACGTGACGATTTTGGCGAGCTTGAGCGAAACATGGCGAGCGAAGACGAGCATAGGGCGTCGACAAATGAGGGCTTTACCCCCTGTTAATTCTTAGGTCCCTGGCTCGAGCCCAGGTTGAGGCGCCGCCGCGGGTTGGAACCATGACGCATAGGCGGAAGTAAATCCTGATCAATCATGTAGCCTTCTCGCACGTTGCGATGAGACATAAGTTACATGAGCCGGACCTCGATCGAAGAGGTGGTGGCCCCGCAGTTGGTGGACAGCAGCTTCGATGTGGTGGACGTTGCCACGCACTAAACGTTCGACGGCTCTGGAATCGTCACACAACCCGCCGAAACAACACTATCGACAAAACCCCCGCCACCAGCGCCGGCCCCGCCGCCAAAGGCCAGCAAGGCTGAGACCTCCGTCTCGCGCGTCTGTACCTGCACTCTTGAGCCCAGGTTCTCGTAGACGCTGCGCAGCGCTTCTGCCGTGCCCGCATGGTGGTACTCGCCGCCGGTCATGCGGGCGACTTCGCGCAGGGTGGGTTCGTCGAGTTGCAGGTAGATGGGCACGCCTTCGGGCATGGCCGCGGCGTCTCCGACGCTGCCCAAACCGATGATGTAAATGCGCACGCCGCGGTCGGCGGCCATCTTGGCCGCTTCCAGGGTGTCCACGCCCGTCGTGCGGCGGCCGTCGCTCAGCAGGATGATGGCCGCGGCGTCGTACGAGCCCGGCGCCACGGGTGTGATCTGCTGGGGTGGTGGCTTGTCTTTGTCGTCCATGCTGCGTCCCTGCGGCTTGCTGTCGAAGGTCATTTCCTCGAGGTTGATGTCCTGTGTGGCGCCGTTGCTATTGAATATATAGCTGCTTGCGCCCATGGGTAAAGGGCTGGAAGTCGATTTGGCAAACAAGGTGGTTCTTTGACCAGATCGCCAGTTCACAACCATCCGCACTCCTGAAGTGAGCCCGCCCTTCATCGCCCCGCCTGAAAACTCAGCCGATGTCCAGCGATAGATGCTCAGGACACAGCGCCGCCAGAAAGCTCCGTGCATTAAAGGCCTCGCCGGCGGTGAAGACGCCGGCTGTTTTGACTTCGCCGCGCAGCACCCGCGCCAGGGCCTCCACGACCAGCGGCGCGGTGAAGGCGTAAATGTCGCGCCCGCTGGCCACGGCCCGGCGTTCTTCGCTGCCACGGCGCACCACCACTTCGACGACGAAGGTTTGTGACGACCGGCCGCTGTCGTCGCTGGCGCTTGGCGCCGTTGGGTCTGGCGCGGTCAGGTCCTTGACGGCGGCGACTGTCATGTACGAGCGGATCTCGGGCGCCTTCAGATGGCGCGCGATGGTCACGGTGTCGGCCATGGTGAATTCGGCGATGACCGGCTGCTGGCCCAGGGGTGGGGGAAACGTCCAGTCCGTCACCGGCGCGGCACCTGAGGCGTACGACAGTTGTCCGTTCTTAAAAACCACCCGGCGGCCGTCGCGGCGTTGCCTGGAGACCTGGCCGGCGACCAATGTTCCGGTTGTCGGCCGCCAGCTGTCCAGCCCGTAGGCGATGGAGATTTCATCGGCCGAAGGCCAGTCGCCCATGGCCGCGGTGGCCAGCAGATCTCCCAGCCCGCCGTAAAACGCCATGGCGTGCACCAGCACCACACCTTCTTCGCGGGCGCGGGTGGCGAAGCGCTCGAAGGTGTCGATGTTGGCTTCTATTTCTGCCGCCACGTCCAGGTAGGGAATGTGTGCGCGCATGGCGGCTTCAATCAGCGGGCCGGCGGTGCTGGCAAAGGGGCCAGCGCAGTTGATGACGGCCATGGCGCCGGCCAGCGCACGGTCGAGCGCGGCGGGGTCTTCCGCCGACGCGGCCCGCAGTTCAAGCCCGGGGTAAGCCGCGCCGAAAGCGCTCAGCTTGTCGGCGTCGCGTCCGCAGAGAATGGGCGTCCAGCCGCGCCGGCGCAGCTCTGCCACCACGAAGCGCCCGGTGTGCCCATACGCGCCATAAACCGCTACAGCCTGTGTTGATGTCATCACTAATCCTTTCAATGGAGAGCCGTCTGCCGCAAGACGCTACAGATCTGTACTCTTTGAATCAGTGTAGAGTACAGATCTGTAGCGTGTCAAGCCAAATGCCGGCCAAGTTGAATGCGCGATGTGATTGCAGCCAGGAGAAATATGATGAAAAAAAGTACTGCGGCGGTGGCCGCCGGAGCTGATGAAGGTGTCGCGCCCAGTGTGCGGGAGCGCGTGCTGGCGACCGCGGCGACGCTGTTCTACCAGGAGGGTGTGCGGGCCGTCGGGGTCGATCTGGTGGTGGAGCGCTCAGGCGTGGCCAAGACCAGCCTTTACCGGCACTTCGCCACCAAGGACGATCTGGTGGTGGCTTTTCTCGAGCGCGAGGATGCCGAGTACTGGCGTGACTGGGACAGCGTCGCGGCGCAAGCCAAGGACGATGCCGGTGCGGAGCTGGAGGCGCACCTGCGCTGGATCGCCCACCACATCGCCGGGCCGACCTACCGGGGCTGCGCCTTCCTGAATGTGGCGACAGAGTTCCCGGCGCCCACGCACCCGGCCCGCGCCGTTGCCGCGCGCAACAAGACCGAGCTGCACCGGCGCCTGACCGCCCTGGCCAAAAAGATCGGGGCGCGCCACCCCGGCCAGCTGGCCGATCA
>JAUSDK010000112.1 GCA_030650875.1 Polaromonas sp. | reverse complement strand
CAGCATCGAGGTGGAACAGGGGGTGGTCAAGTTTTACTTCGCCTCCGGCAGTGCCGATCTGGCGGCGGGCGCGGGCGACGCGCTGGCCGACATGGTCAAGGCGGCCCAGGCTGGCCAGGCAGGACAGAGTCGGCGAAAGCTGGTGATTTCAGGCTTTCACGATGCCGTCGGCGACCCGGTCAGGAATGCCGATCTGGCGCGCAGGCGCGCCCTGGCGGTGCGTGCCGCCCTGAAGGCCGCCGGCGTGGCGGATGCGCAGATGGAACTGGCCAAGCCCCGGCAACTGACCGGCAGCGGCAGCGATGCGGATGCGCGGCGCGTGGAAATCAGTCTCCAATAGTCCGTGTGTCGGACCTGGCCAGGCACTGCGTTTGGTAACCACCCTGTAACCTAAAAGGGGGAAATGCGTCGGTAACCCGTTACCATAGAGTCAGTAATTAAGTTACAGACTCACAAGGCACAAGGCATCTCCATGGCACTCCACTCCGCAGTTTCAGACATCACGGCCCGCATTGCCGAGCGCAGCGGGCCGACGCGCCGCGCCTACCTGGCGCAGTTGCACGCCGACAGCACGCGCCCCCCCAGCATGGACCGCATGGGCTGCGCCAACATTGCGCATGCGGTGGCCGGCATTCCGCTGGACGACCGCTTCAAGGTCATCACCCAGCGCGCGCCCAACATCGGCATCGTCACCGCCTACAACGACATGCTGTCGGCCCACACGCCGCTGCAAAGCTACCCGGCGCTGATCAAGGACGAAGCCCGCAAGCTGGGCGCCACGGCGCAGGTGGCAGGCGGCGTGCCGGCCATGTGCGACGGCGTCACCCAGGGCACCAGCGGCATGGAATTGAGCCTGTTCAGCCGCGACGTGATCGCCATGGCGACTGCCGTGGCGCTGAGCCACGACATGTTTGACGCGGCGCTGATGCTGGGCGTGTGCGACAAGATCGTGCCGGGCCTGCTGATTGGTGCGCTGCAGTTTGGCCATTTGCCCACGGTGTTCGTGCCGGCCGGACCCATGCCGTCCGGCCTGCCCAACAAGGAAAAAGCCCGGCTGCGCGAGCAGGCGGCGCAGGGGCTGCTCGGGCGGGAAGGCCTGCTGGAGGCTGAACTGCAGTCCTACCACAGCCCCGGCACCTGCACGTTTTACGGCACGGCCAACAGCAACCAGATGCTGCTTGAAGCCATGGGCCTGCATGTGCCCGGCACCGCGTTTGTAGCCCCCGGCGGCGCGCTGCGCGACGAGCTCACGCGCGAGGCGGCGCGCACGGTGCTGGGCATCGTCAAGTCCAAACGGTTTGCACCGATTGGCCAGCTCGTCGACGAACGGGCCATCGTGAACGCCATGGTGGCGCTGCTGGCCACCGGCGGCTCGACCAACCACCTGATTCACTGGGTCGCCGTGGCGCAGTCGGCCGGCATTGTGATTGACTGGAACGACTTTTCGGCCTTGTCCGATGTCGTGCCGCTGCTGACGCATGTCTACCCCAACGGCAGCGCCGACGTGAACCAGTTCCAGGCGGCAGGCGGCACCGGGCTGGTGATCCGCGAATTGCTGGACGCCGGCTTCATGCACGAAGACGTGCTGACAGTGCGGGAAGGCGGCATCCGCGAGTACACCCGCGAGCCGGCCATGGACGGCGCAGCCCTGGTATGGCATGACGCCGGCGACTCCAAAGACGACACCATCGTGCGGCCCGTCGCCCGCCCGTTCAGCCCCACCGGCGGGCTCAAGCTGCTGCAGGGCAACCTGGGCCGCAGCGTGATCAAGGTGTCCGCTGTGCCCGACGACCGGCATGTGATTGAAGCGCCGGCCCGCGTGTTTGATTCGCAGGAAGCCTTGCTCGCCAGCTTCAATGCCGGCGAGCTGGCGCGTGACGTGGTGTGCGTGGTGCGCTGGCAGGGGCCGCAGGCCAATGGCATGCCCGAGCTGCACAAGCTCACGCCGCCGCTGGCAGTGCTGCAGGGCAAGGGCTTCAAGGTGGCGCTGGTCACGGACGGCCGCATGAGCGGCGCTTCGGGCAAGGTGCCCGCCGCGATTCACGTGTCGCCCGAAGCGGCGGCCGGTGGTCCGCTGGCCAAGGTGCGCGACGGCGACGTGATCCGCGTCGATGCGCTGACGGGCCAGTTGCAGGTGCTGGTGGCCGAGGCCGAATGGGCCGCGCGGCCGGTGGACCTGATGCCCGACGATTTGCGCCAGCGCAACGGCGTT
>JAUSDK010000109.1 GCA_030650875.1 Polaromonas sp. | reverse complement strand
CGTGAAGGCCGTCGAGGTGGCCGAGGCCCTGCGCGCCGGCTCCCGGCTGGAGCGCATCGGCATGGTTGAAAACCTGATTTCCGAGCACAACATCACCGACCTGGCCGACCTGATGAAAGTCAGCGAAAAGCTGCCGCCGGTACTGATGCGCGCCTACCGCGACCAGGCCGCGCTGATGGCGGTCTTTACCCGGCCGGCCGCGCGTAGCAGTCTGGGCTTGGCTGATTTTGCGTTTGTGGAGGAAGACGCCCAGGTGCTGGTGTCGCTGCTGCGCAACGCCGTCGCCAGCAAGGAGCAGGGCGTGAATGTGTTGCTGTACGGGCCGCCCGGAACCGGCAAGACCGAGCTGGCCAAGGTGGTGGCGCAGGCCGCCGGGCTGGACCTTTTTGAAGTCGAGTACGCCGACCGCGACGGCAATTCGCTGAGCGGGCGCGACCGTTACCGGTCCTTGCAGATCGCCCAGGTGTTCCTCAAGAGCAGCAGCCACTCGGCGCTGCTGTTTGACGAGGTCGAAGACGTGTTTCCGCCGATTTCCAGCGAGGCTGCGCAGCTGATGGCCCGCTCCGAGCAACTGCCCGCACCCGCCCCCCGTTCGGTCAACGGCAAGGCTTGGGTCAACCAGATTCTGGAGTCCAACGCCGTGCCCACGCTGTGGGTGACCAACCGCATCGAGCAGATCGACCCGGCGTTCAGGCGCCGCTTTGCCTACCACCTGGAACTGCGCTCGCCGCCACCCGGCGCGCGCGAAGGCATTGTGCGCAAAACGCTGGAAGGCGTGCAGGTCAGCGATGCGTTTGTCGCCAAACTGGCCGCCCGCAAAGGCCTGACACCGGCCCAGATCCGCACCGCTGTGCGCTTTGCCCGGCTGGCCAGCGCGCCCGAGGGCACGCTGGACGCGCAGACCGATGGCGCCGGGCTGCAGGCGATTCTGGCGGGCGGGCGGCCTTTGCTGATGGAGTCGCTGATCGAGCGCCAGCTTAAAAACGCCGACGTGGCGCTGGGCAACCAGGCCCAAGCGTGCGGGCGCCGCAGCGTGACGACCTACGACCTGGCGATGCTCAACGTCGAGTCGCGCTTTGAAATCCCGCGCATCGTGCAGGCGCTTAAAAGCCGCGGCCACGGCACACTGTGCTTTTACGGCCCGCCCGGCACCGGCAAGACCGCGCTGGCCGAACATGTTGCCCAGGCCCTGGAGCAGCCGCTGCTGATCAAGCAGGCCAGCGACCTGATGAGCAAATACGTCGGCGAAACCGAGCAGAACATGGCCGCCATGTTCCGCGAAGCCGAGGCTGAAAAGGCCGTGCTGCTGCTCGACGAAGCCGACAGTTTTTTGCAGGACCGGCGCGGCGCCCAGCGCACCTACGAGGTGACCGAAGTCAACGAGATGCTGCAGGGCATGGAACGCTATGCCGGCATTTTCATCTGCACCACCAATCTGTTAGAGAGCCTGGACCAGGCCGCGCTGCGCCGTTTTACGTTCAAGATCAAGTTCATGCCGCTGACGGGCGCGCAGCGCGAAACCATGTTTGTGACGGAGGCGCTGGCGGGCGAGGCCTTGCTGCTGACGGCGCCGCTGCAGAAACGGCTGGCCCAGCTGACGCAGCTGTGCCCTGGCGATTTTGCAGCGGTCAAGCGGCAGGGGGTGATTCTGGATGCGGTGCTGTCGGCCGAAGAATTTCTGGCGCAGCTGGAGGCGGAACACCGCATCAAGCCCGAGGTGCGGGAGGGGCGGGGGATGGGGTTTATGCGCTAGAAAAGGCTATATGAATAGTAGCTGATGGTTGCCGCATTCATTGCGCCAGTGGCACTTTTGATCTTGACTTTTGCATTAACCCGCCACCGCGCACACCCGCAGCACCTCGGCCCCATAGGCCTGCAGCTTCTTGGTGCCCATGCCGCTGATGCCTTCCAGGTCCTGCAAGCTTTGCGGCGCCTGCTCGGCAATGGCGCGCAGCGTGGCGTCGTGAAAAATCACGAAGGCGGGCAGGTTGTGCTCGCGCGCCACTTCGCCGCGCCAGGCCTTCAGGTGGGCCAGCCGTTCCAGCGCGCCAGCGTTGAGCGTGGCTTCGACCAGGCCCTTGACCGAGGTCTTGCTGCCGCGCTTGGGCTTGGCGGCCTTGGTGGCCAGCGCCTGCTGGCGCAGCAGCACGCTGGCTTCGCCTTTGAGCACCCGGCGCGCATCGGGCATCAGCTGCAGGGTGTTGAAGGCTTCGGCGTTCACGCGCACCATGTTGCTGGCAATCAGCTGGCGCAGCACGCTGCGCCACTGGGCCTCGGCCAGGTCGGCGCCAATGCCGAAGGTGCTGAGGCTTTCATGGCCGTACTGCGTGATTTTTTCGGTGGTCTTGCCGCGCAAAATGTCCATCAGGTGGCCGGCGCCAAAGCTGATGCCGCTGGCCTGCTGCACGCGGTAAATGCAGCTCAGCATCTTGCGCGCTGCGTCGGTGGCGTCCCACACCGCCGGCGGGTTCAGGCAGTTGTCACAGTTTCCACAAAAGGCCCCCACGCTTTTCACTTCGTGTAATGCGCTTCCCCCCGAGGGGACTGAACTTGCTTGGGGCGGCCCGGCGCTGCGTTCGCTGGCATGCAAGGTCTCGCCAAAGTAGCCCAGCAGGCTGGCGCGGCGGCAGCGCGTGTCTTCGGCCAGGCTCAGCAGCGCGTCCAGCTTGCCGCGCATCACCTGCTTGAACTCTTCGCTGGCCGCGTCGCTGGTGTCTATCATGCGGCGCTGGTTCACCACGTCCTGCAGGCCGTAGACCATCCAGGCGTCGGCGCTCTGGCCGTCACGGCCAGCGCGGCCGGTTTCCTGGTAGTAGCCTTCGATGTTCTTGGGCATGTCCAGGTGCGCCACAAAGCGCACGTCGGGCTTGTCAATGCCCATGCCGAACGCAATCGTGGCCACCATCACCATGCCGTCTTCGCGCAAGAAGCGGTCCTGCCGCTGCTGGCGCAGCTTGGCATCGAGCCCGGCGTGGTAGGCCATGGCCTTGATGCCGGCGTCTTCGAGCATGCCGGCGATTTCCTCGACCCGTTTCCTGGACTGGCAGTAGACGATGCCGGCTTCGCCGTCGTGCTCGGTCTGGATGAAGCGCAGCAGCTGGCGCGTCGGGTCGGTTTTTTCGACAATCGTGTAGCGGATGTTGGGCCGGTCAAAGCTGCTGACAAACTGGCGCGCTTCCTCCAGCTTGAGCCGCTCGATCATGTCCTGGCGCGTCAGGTGGTCGGCAGTCGCCGTCAGCGCCATGCGCGGCACGTCGGGAAAGGTTTCGTGCAGCAGGCTCAAGCTGCGGTACTCGGGCCGGAAGTCGTGGCCCCACTGGCTCACGCAGTGCGCCTCGTCAATCGCAAACAGGCTCAGCAGGCCGCGCTCGTGCAGCGAGGCCAGCAGGCCCTTCATGCGCGGCGTGTTGATGCGCTCGGGCGCGGCGTAGAGCAGCGTCAGTTCGTTGCGCAGCAACTGCTTTTCCAGCGCGCTGCTTTCCTCGTAGGTCTGGGTCGAATTCAAAAACGCCGCCGACACGCCGGCCTCCGTCAGTGCGCCGACCTGGTCGTGCATCAGCGCGATCAGCGGCGAAATCACGATGGTCACGCCGTGCCCTGCGTTTTGCCGCACGATGGCCGGAATCTGGTAACACAGCGACTTGCCGCCGCCGGTGGGCATCAGCACCAGCGCGTCGCCGCCGTTCACCACATGGTCAACGATCGCCTGCTGCGGGCCGCGAAACTGCTGATAGCCAAAAACCTGGCTTAAAACGTCCAGCGCGGTCGGCTGGGGGGAAGAGGTGGGCAATGAGGACAAGAGGTGGGCCAGTCAGTCGGGTTCGGGGAGGGTATTGATTTGCTGAAAAATAGCCGATGGCGTTGGCGTTACATCTGTTCCCACGGCAGCCCCTCAAAGCGCCAGCCCGACAGGGTGGAGCGGCGAAAGTGCTCATCCAGATCGCCCTCAAAGCCGTGCACCACATGCTGCACATCGCTGAAGCCGGCTGCTTCCAGCGCCTTGCCGGCTTCCTGCGTGCGCTTGCCGGAGCGGCAAATCAGCAGCACCGCCTGCGCTTTGCCGTCGGCCTCGCGGGCCACGGCGTCGGCAAACGTTTGGGCATCGGCCTGCAGGTCGGGGTACTCGTACCACGGCACATTGACCACGCCGGGCGGGCGGCCCACGTAGAGCGACTCGATTTCCATGCGCACGTCGACAAACAGGCTGTCAGGGTGTGCCTGCAGCCAGGTCCAAGCTTCTTGGGGGTAGAGGTTTTTCATGGCAGGGGAGCCGGTTGGCGGTCAAGGCGCTATTGTCGGGGAAACGCCAAGGCAAGCGCCAGCCCCCTAAAATGCAGGCATGACGAAGACCCCCTACACCCGCGGACAGCAGCTCCCCGCCATTCTTGAAAAACGCATCGCCATTCTGGACGGCGCCATGGGCACCATGATCCAGCGCTTTCGCCTGAGCGAAGCGCAGTACCGGGGCGAGCGCTTCAAGAATTTTCACAAGGACGTCAAAGGCAACAACGAGTTGTTGAGCTTGAGCCGGCCTGACGTGATCCAGGACATCCACGAAGGCTACCTGGCCGCCGGCGCCGACCTGATCGAGACCAACACCTTTGGCGCCACCACCGTGGCCCAGGCCGACTACGACATGGCCGACCTGGCGGTGGAAATGAACTACGAGTCGGCCCGCATTGCGCGCGCCGCCTGCGACAAGTTTTCCACGCCAGACAAGCCGCGTTTTGTGGTGGGCGCGCTCGGCCCCACGCCCAAGACCGCCAGCATCAGCCCCGACGTGAACGACCCCGGCGCGCGCAACACCAGCTTTGAGGTGCTGCGCCAGGCCTATTACGAGCAGACCGAAGCGCTGGTCAAGGGCGGCGCCGACGTGCTGCTGGTCGAAACCATTTTTGACACGCTCAACGCCAAGGCGGCGCTGTTTGCGATTGACGAGTACTTTGAGGCCAGCGGCGAGCGCCTGCCCCTGATCATCAGCGGCACTGTGACCGACGCCTCGGGCCGCATCCTGAGCGGCCAGACCGTGACGGCCTTCTGGTACAGCGTGCGCCACGCCGAGCCGCTGGCCGTGGGCCTGAACTGCGCCCTGGGCGCCGCGCTGATGCGCCCCTATATCCAGGAGCTGGCCAAGGCCGCGCCCGACACCTTCATCAGCTGCTACCCGAACGCCGGCCTGCCCAACCCCATGAGCGACACCGGTTTTGACGAAACGCCCGACGTCACGTCGCGCCTGCTGCACGAGTTTGCGGCCGAAGGGCTGGTCAATATCGTGGGCGGCTGCTGCGGCACCACGCCCGAGCACATTGCGGCGATTGCCAGCGCGGTGGCGCCACTGCCAGCGCGCGGCGTGCGGCCGAACGGGTTTTACCGCGAAGCTGCCTGAGCGGGCACCGGGCTGTGCCCGTCAAGGGCGCGCGGCGGGTTTGATCGGTGTTTTTTGCTCGTAGGCCAGCTCCAGCCGGTAGGCGAGGCCCATGAACAAGGACTGCGCCAGGCACAAGGTGCTGGTCAGCGATCGAAAGCCGAAAGTGGCGCCGTCTTGCACCTGCAGCGTGGCGGTGGCCTGCGCCGCCAGTGGGCTGAAGGGGCTGTCGGTGATGGCGAGTAGCCGCGCACCGCGTGTCAGTGCGGTCTGCACGACCTCCAGGGTTTCCTGCGCATAGGGTTCGAACGAGACGGCGATCAGCACATCGCCCTTGGCCAGGGACCGCAATTGACCCTGCTCCATGTGGCCCAGGCCTTGCAGCCAGTGCACCGGCTTGTCGGTGTGCTGCAGCGCATAAACCAGGTAGGCCCCGACCGGGAAGGCGCGCCGCGCCGCCACTACCCAGAGTGCCGGTGCGTCCAGCATCAGGTCCACCGCCTCGTCGAACCGTGCGTCGGGCAGGGTGCGCTGCAGCGCCTGCAGGCTGTCGATGCTGCCGCTGATCATCTCGTGCGCGATGTGGGCTGCCGACAGGGAATTCGTTTCGGTGCTGACCAGCTCACGGATACGTGCCTGGTAGTCGCTGTTCGTGGCCAGTTGCCGCTCCGCGCCCGCCCGAAACAGGGCCTGCATTTCAGAAAACCCCGAAAACCCGAAGTGCTTGGCAAAACGCACCACCGCCGAAGGCTGCACCGCGCACTGCCGCGCTGTTTCCTGGATGCCTTCCAGCGCCAGCCGCTCGCGGTTTTTCTCGACATAGCGGGCAATCATCTTGAGCTGGCGGCTCAGGCGGTCAAAGTCCGCCTGGACGGCGGTGAGAAAGCTTTCAGAGTTCGCGTATGGGCGCGGCAGTTGCGCATCGGTCTTTGGATCTGAAGTCGGAGAGTTAATTCTATTTTTCATTAAAGTAGAAATGTTTTTCTATTTCGGATTATCATAACGACCACAAACCAATTTTCTGGCGTGTCCTGTCCCGGACTACGCCGCATGCAACGAGAGACAACCCGAGGACGCGATGCGCACTCTTTCCTTTCCGGTTGACCGGCGCCTTGACGTCGCCTGCCTGGGCCGCCTGGCGGTCGACCTGTACGCCCAGCAGATTGGCTGCAGCCTGGAGGCGGCCAGCAGTTTTTCCAAGTACCTGGGCGGCTCGTCGGCCAACATCGCCTTTGGTACCGCGCGGCTGGGGCTGCGTTCGGCCATGATATCCCGCGTCGGCGATGAGCAAAACGGCCGCTTCCTGCTGGGCACGCTGCAGCGCGAAGGCTGCGACACCAGCCAGGTGCAGATCGACAAGCAGCGCCTGACCGGCATGGTGCTGCTGGGCATCAAGGACCAGGATACCTTTCCCCTGCTGTTCGCCCGCGAGAACTGCGCTGACATGGCGCTCGATGCCGACGCGCTGAGCGAAACCTTCCTGGCCCAGTGCCGCAGTTTGGTGATCACTGGCACGCACCTGAGCACGCCCACCGTGCTGGCCGCGAGCCGCCGCGCCCTGGACATCGCCGGCCGCCATGGCCTGGTGCGGGTGCTGGACATCGACTATCGGCCAGTGCTCTGGGGGCTGACCGCCAAGGGTGACGGCGAGACGCGCTATGTCGGCAGCCAGGAAGTGAGTCAGCACTTGCAGGCGCAGCTCGGCAGCTTCGAGCTGATCATCGGCACCGAGGAAGAATGGATGATTGCCGGCGGGGTGGGGGGCGACCTGATGGCCTGCCTGCGCCGGGTGCGCGAATGCACGGCGGCGGTGCTGGTGGTCAAGCGCGGGCCGCTGGGCTGCAGCATCGTGGACGGCCCGATTCCAGTGGTCCTCGACGACGCGCTGACCGTGCACGGCGAGCGCATCGAGGTGCTCAACGTGCTGGGCGCGGGTGATGCCTTTGCCTCCGGCCTGCTGGCGGGCCTGCTGCGCGGCAAGGATTTCGCGGAATCGGCCCGGATTGCGAACGCCTGCGGCGCCATCGTGGTGTCGCGCCACGGCTGCGCACCGGCCATGCCGACCCCGGACGAGTTGGCGCACTGGTTTTCCGGCCACCGGCACCCCAGGCCCGATCAAGATGTGCAACTCGCGCACCTGCACCGCGTGTCCGCCAAGCGGCCGCAGTGGCCCGAACTCTATGTGCTGGCCTACGACCACCGCGCCCAGTTCGAGGACATGGCCAGGCAGGCAGGCGCCGAAGTGGCCCGTGTGCCCTACCTCAAGAAGCTTATTAACCAGGTCGTGGCCGAGATCGAGACCGACCCCGGCTGCCACGGCAAGCTGGGCGTGCTGATCGACGGCCGGCTGGGCGAGGCGGCCCTGCACGACGCCACTGGCCGCGGCTGGTGGGTGGGCCGGCCGATCGAGCAGCCCGGTTCTTGCCCGCTGCGCTTTGACGGCACCCATTCGCTGGCCTCGCAATTGGTGCACTGGCCGCGCGAGCAGGTGGTCAAGTGCCTGGTTTTCTACCATCCTGATGACGCGCCTGCGCTGCGCGCCGAGCAGGACGAGTGGCTGCAGCAGGTCTGGGAAGCCACGCGTGCCAGCGGCCATGAACTGCTGCTGGAGGTGATTCCGCCACCGGCCACGCTGGCGCCTGGCGACGCGGGCGAAGCCGTGGTGCGCGCCATCCGCCATTTCTACGACATCGGCTTGAAGCCTGAGTGGTGGAAGGTCGGCACCATGGCTGCGCGTCAGTGGCAGGCGCTCGATGCGCTGGTGCGAAAACGCGACCCTTACTGCCGCGGCGCGGTCATTCTGGGCCTGTCCCAGCCGCTGGCGCAATTGGTGGCCGGCTTTGCCGAGGCGCGCACGCCGCTGGTCAAGGGTTTCATGATTGGCCGCTCAGTCTGGGCGGCCGCCAGCCTGGCCTGGTTCAGGCAGGAGATTGACGATGCCGCATTCCAGGCGCAGGTCGCGGCCAACTTCCGGCAACTGATCGCTGGCTGGCGCGCCAGCCGCCTGGCCTTGCCCACCGTGGCCGAGGAGGTGCCGGTATGACGCTGCTCGTCAAAGCGCAAAAAACCGGCCGCGTGATTGCGGACGTGACACCCGCATCGGCCGGCTGGACGCATGTGGGCTTCAAGGCCTTGCGCCTGGCCGCGGGCGATGTCGAGGCCTTCATGACGGGGACGCGGGAGTTCTGCATCACCGTGCTGACGGGCCAGGTGGACGTTCAGATCGGGGCGCGCCTCTACCGCGCCCTGGGCAGCCGCGCCTCGGTGTTCGAGGACCAGTCGCCGACGGCGGTGTATGTGCCGCCAGGCCAGGCCGTGCGCATCGCGGCACGCGGTCCGGCCGAGGTGGCGCTGAGCAGCGCGCCCGCCACGGGCCTGCTGCCCGTGCGTGTGATTGAAGCGGCGCACATGAAGCGCTCGGTGCGCGGGCAGGGCGCCAACACGCGCTATGTGTGCGACATCCTGCCCGAGTCGGATGCGGCCGAGGGCTTGCTGGTGGTCGAGGTCATCACGCCGGCCGGTCACTCGTCGAGCTACCCGCCGCACAAGCACGACAGCGCGGGCGCGAGCGAAACGGTGCTGGAAGAAACCTATTACCACCAGCTCAATCCTGCGCAAGGTTTTGCTTTTCAGCGCGTCTACACCGACGACCGCAGCCTGGACGAGTCCATGGCCGTGGAACACCGCGACACCGTGCTGGTGCCGCGCGGCTACCACCCCTGTGTGGCGCCCCACGGCTACGACCTGTATTACCTCAACACCATGGCTGGTCCTGAGCGCCGCTGGGCGTTTTGCAACGACCCTGCGCACGCGTGGATGCTGGCGCCGCCGCGCTAGCCTTTTAACCTGACCAAGCCAGCAAGAGCGGGCGCAGAACCGCAAGACCCGCAAGAACCGATCTTTCAGCCGACGCAGTAGTTCAACCTTTGGAGACAACCCCATGAAACGTAAAACCCTTGGAATCCTGATGGCCGCATTGATGGCCGGCACCTTTGGCGCGCAGGCGCAGCAGAGCTTTCCGGCGCAGCCGGTCAAGTGGGTCGTGCCCTACGCGCCGGGCGGCACCACCGACGTGATTGCCCGCAACCTCGCGGTGCGCATGGGGCAGGACCTGGGCCAGCCCGTCATCATCGACAACAAGCCCGGCGCCGCCAGCATCATTGGCGCGACCTTCATTGCCCGCTCGCTGCCTGACGGCTACACCGTGGGCACGGCCGACTCCGGCACGCTGGCCTTCAACCCCGCCATGTATGCCAGCCTGAGCTACAACGCCGAAAAAGATTTCACCCTGATTGGCGGCCTGGGCCGCATGCCGCTGGTGCTGGCGGTGCACCCGAACTTCCCCGCCAAAAACCTGCAGGAATACCTGGCCCAGGTACGCAAATCGCCGGGCAACGTCTCATCGGCCTCGTCCGGCCCCGGCTCGCCTTTGCATGTGGCGCTGGAGCTTTTCAAGCAGCGCACCCAGACCGACATCCTGCATGTCGCCTACAAGGGCTCGGCCCCCGCGTTGCAGGACCTGATGGCCGGGCAGGTGCAGTCCATGTTCGTGGACCTGCCGCCCAGCCTGTCACTGATCAAGAGCGGCAAGATCCGCGTGCTGGCCGTGGCCACGCCGCAGCGCCTGGCCATCCTGCCTGACGTGCCCACCATGGCCGAGGCCGGCTTCCCGTTTGAAGCGTATGCGTGGCAAGGGTTTGTGGGCCCCGCCAAAATGCCCGCCGCCGTGGTCGAGCGTTTGAACAAGGACCTGATCATTGCCTTGAAAGACCCGGCCGTGCGCACCAAGCTCGAAGACCTCGGTATCCAGCCCATGGCCATGACGCCGCAGCAGTTTGCCGACTTCACCCGCAGTGAGCAAAAACTCTGGGCCGGCGTCATCAAGGCTGCCAACATTCGCCTTGACTGATACCGGGAGCGGGGATTGGCCGCTGTTCGCTAAAAGCTATGCTGGCCCGATCAGTTCGTCGTTAGCGCGCCGATTTCCTGCTGCGTCACCGGGCTCAGCGGCACATTCATCTTGAGCTTGTCGGCGTTGTCGCGCAGGTGCGCGGCGACCAGATCTGCAGCGCACGAGTTTTCCAGGCCGCACGCCCGGTTGCCCGAAGTGGCGGGCCGTTTTTTCTAAAAAACTGGCTAAACACGGGCTGGATGAACGGAGTTTGGGCGTGGGGCGGTTAACGGTGGGCATTAAATGCTTAAAATTAGGCTTAACCCAAGGAGCGTTGCAGCGAAACTCCGGTTTTGTCAGGCTTGGGTAAACAGGGCCGAACTATCCCTTTTTTGCAACGACGCTCACCTTCATTCCAAGGTGAGTCATGTCCGCAATTGAGTTTTTCCAAGAAGTCCCGCCCATGAAGCTGTCTGGCCTGGAGCCGGTCACCATCGGCGCGGACACGCTGTTCGTCAATATTGGCGAGCGCACCAATGTCACCGGCTCCAAAGCCTTTGCCCGCATGATTTTGAACGGCGACTTTGAAGCTGCGTTGGCCGTGGCGCGCCAGCAGGTTGAAAACGGCGCGCAGATCATCGACATCAACATGGACGAGGCCATGCTGGACAGCCAGGCCGCCATGGTGCGGTTCCTGAACCTGATCGCCAGTGAGCCCGACATCTCGCGCGTGCCCATCATGATCGACAGCTCCAAGTGGAGCGTGATCGAGGCCGGGCTGCGCTGCATCCAGGGCAAGGGCATCGTCAACTCGATTTCCATGAAGGAAGGCGTTGACATCTTCAAGCACCAAGCCAAGCTGCTCAAGCGCTACGGCGCGGCCGCCGTGGTGAT
The DNA here is from genome assembly GCA_030650875.1 of Polaromonas sp. GTDB lineage: Bacteria > Pseudomonadota > Gammaproteobacteria > Burkholderiales > Burkholderiaceae_C > Polaromonas. The sequence goes on along the minus strand of JAUSDK010000109.1, from coordinate 16,567 downwards.
GGCGTTTGACGAGCAAGGCCAGGCCGACACTTACCGGCGCAAGACTGAAATTTGCGAACGCGCCTACCGCGTGCTGGTCGATGAAGTGGGTTTTCCGCCTGAAGACATCATTTTTGACCCGAACATCTTTGCCATTGCCACCGGCATTGACGAGCACAACAATTACGCCGTCGACTTCATTGAGGCTACGCGCTGGATCAAGGCAAATCTGCCGGGCGCCAAGGTGTCGGGCGGCGTGAGCAACGTGAGCTTCAGTTTTCGCGGCAACGACCCGGTGCGGGAAGCCATTCACACCGTATTCTTGTACCACGCGATTCAGGCCGGCATGGACATGGGCATCGTCAACGCCGGCATGGTTGGCGTCTATGACGACCTGGAACCGGTGCTGCGCGAGCGCGTTGAAGATGTGGTGCTGAACCGCCAGCCGGTTTACAAGCCCGGCGAGGCGCATCTCACGCCCGGCGAACGACTGATTGAAGTGGCCGAAACGGCGCAAAGCGGGGCCAAGGACGACAGCAAGAAGTACGAGTGGCGCGCGCTGCCGATACGGGCCCGCCTGTCGCATGCGCTGGTGCATGGCAACAACGAATTCATCACCGAAGACACCGAGGAAGTCTGGCAGGCGATCAAGGCTGACGGCGGACGGCCGCTGCACGTGATTGAAGGCCCGCTGATGGACGGCATGAATGTGGTTGGCGATCTGTTCGGCCAAGGCAAGATGTTTTTGCCGCAGGTCGTGAAAAGCGCGCGCGTGATGAAGCAAGCCGTGGCGCACCTGCTGCCCTACATCGAGGCCGAAAAGCTGCTGCTGGAAGCGGCCGGTGCCGACGTCAAGACCAAGGGCAAGATCATCATTGCCACGGTCAAGGGCGACGTGCACGACATTGGCAAGAACATCGTCACCGTGGTCTTGCAGTGCAACAACTTTGAAGTGGTCAACATGGGTGTGATGGTGCCCTGCCACGAGATTTTGGCGCTGGCCAAGGCCGAAGGCGCAGACATCGTGGGCCTGTCGGGCCTGATCACGCCCAGCCTGGAAGAGATGCAATACGTCGCCGCCGAAATGCAGAAGGACGACCATTTCCGCCTCAAGAAAATCCCGCTGATGATTGGCGGTGCCACCACCAGCCGCGTGCATACGGCCGTCAAGATCTCGCCGCACTACGAAGGTCCGGTGGTCTACGTGCCCGACGCGTCGCGCAGCGTCAGCGTGGCGCAAAGCCTGCTGTCCGACCAGGCCGCCAGCTACATTGACGAGCTCAACGCCGACTACGACAAGGTGCGCACCCAGCACGCCAACAAGAAGCAGACGCCGATGTGGCCCTTGGCCAAGGCCCGGGCCAATGCCACGCCCATCGACTGGTCGCACTACCAGCCGCCCGTTCCCAAGTTCATTGGCCGGCGCGTGTTCAAGAACTTTGACCTGGCCGAACTGGCGCGCTTCATTGATTGGGGGCCGTTCTTTCAGACCTGGGACCTGGCCGGGCCATTCCCGGCCATCCTGACGGACGAGGTGGTCGGCGTCGAGGCGACGCGCGTCTATGCCGATGCGCAGAAGATGCTCAAGCGCCTGATCGAAGGCCGGTGGCTCACCGCCAGCGGAGTGATGGGCCTGTATCCGGCCAACAGCGTGGGCGAGGACATTGAACTCTACACAGACGAAACCCGCACCGAAGTCGCGATGACCTGGCATGGCCTGCGCCAGCAGACCGAAAAAACAGAGGTTGATGGCCAGATGCGCCCCAGCCGTTGCCTGGCCGACTTTGTCGCGCCCAAGGTGCTGACGCCTGAATTAATAGCAGCCAGAGCAGGCAAGGCGGGGGCTGAAGGCCATAACGACTTCAAGATTTCCGACTACATCGGTGTCTTTGCCGTCACCGCCGGCCTGGGCGCCGAGAAGAAGGAAAAGCAGTTCCAGGACGACCACGACGACTATTCGTCGATCATGCTCAAGGCGCTGGCCGACCGGCTGGCCGAGGCTTTTGCCGAAGCGCTGCACCAGCGCGTGCGCAAAGACCTGTGGGGCTATGCGCCGGCCGAGGCGCTGGAAACCGACGCGCTGATTCGCGAGCAATACCAGGGCATACGCCCGGCGCCCGGCTACCCGGCCTGCCCAGACCACAGCGTGAAAAAGGAGATGTTCGAGCTGCTGCAATGCGACGACATCGGCATGGCGCTGACGTCCAGCCTGGCGATGACGCCGGCCGCCAGCGTCAGCGGTTTTTACCTGAGCCACCCGGACAGCACCTATTTCAACGTCGGCAAGATCGGCGACGACCAGCTAGAGGACCTGGCCAAACGGCGCGGGGTGAAACCGACCGATCTGCAGCGCCTGCTCGCGCCCAACCTTTGATCCCTGGCGCGGCGGGCTGAAGTAGCCCGTCAACTACCCCGTTAACTGCCCAAATAGGTTCCGCATGTTCACATGCAGCACCTGCCCGGTGACGAACCGGGCATGGGGACTGGCCAGCCAGGCCACGGCGTCGGCTACTTCGTCAACGGTGCCGCGACGGCCCACGAGCGGCCGGTGGAGCGCGTGGTGACTGGGCGCTGCCGAGGCGGTTTCGCTGTTGCGGACCGATTCAATCATGCCCGGCGACACGCAGTTGACCGTGATGCCCTGCGGCGACAGTTCATGCGCGAGCGCGCGGGTCATGCCCACCAGGCCCGCCTTGGCGGTGACCACGTGAACCCGGTTGGTTCCCGCACGCGGCTGCGGTGACCACGGCAGAGGTGACGGACCGCAAGGGGGCCCTGCAGGCCATGCGCCGCTGCAAGCCTGTTTATGCAAGATCCAGAACGTGCTGGCCGATAGTGGCCATGTGGGTCAGCCCTTTGCGCAGGCGGTCAAGGAAACCTTGGGGGAGGAGGTCACGGTGCAGATTGCCAAGCGCAGCGAACTGCACAAATTTGCGGTAATCCCAAAGCGCTGGGTTGTGGAGTGCAGTTTTGCTTGGTTGGACAAGAATAGGCGTCTATGGAAGAGCTGCGAGAGAAAGCTCGACACCAGCCTGCAATTTATCCACTTGGCATTCCTGGCTCTGCTGCTCAGAAGATCGTGAACACGCTCTTAGGTCGGCTCGATCGAATTCGCCAGCCGGGTCCAGCCCTTGGCGACATGCAGGGTCAGTGCCTGTTCTGCCGCTGCGCCATCGTGCCGTTCCAGGGCTTCAAGAATGGCCTGATGCTCCTGGTTGGAGGTTTTCAGGCTGCCTTGCTGGACCAGCCCGCGGCGGCGAAACAGGTGGGTTTGTTTGATGACGGACAGGTACAGCTCTGCCAGCATTCGGTTGTTGGCAATGTTCATGAGCAGGTCATGAAATTCAAGATTGAGCTTGTAGTAGCCTGACAGGTCTTGCTGGTCGGCGGCCTTGTTCATGGCGTCCACCAGCGCCCGCAGCGTTTCAAGTGATGCGCTGGTGGCGTGCTCGGCGGCCAGCCGGCCTATCAGGCCGGACAGCGCCCCGCGCACCTGGTAGAGCTCGCGGGCGTCGTCCAGGGACATTTCCCTGACAAAAACCCCTTGGTTCACCACGCACACCAGCAAACCGGCCTCTTCCAGGCTGCGGCAGGCCTCCCGAACCGGCCCCCGGCTGATGCCCAGTCGCGTGGCCAGTTCACTCTCATTGATGCGATCGCCGCTCGACAATTCGCCGGACGCTATCATGCCGGCGATTTCCTCGCGCACGATGGACGTCAGCGTGCGCGAACGGCGTTGCTTGATCTGCTGGAGTGCAGATGACGGAGGAGTGGTGCTCATGGCGCAAGGATTCTACGCGGCAGGGGTTTCATCACGCCCCCTTCAGTGCGCGGCGGTACTGCACCGCTTCGGCCACATGCGCGACCTGCACCGCGCTGGCGCCGGCCAGGTCGGCGATGGTGCGGGCCACTTTCAGGCAGCGGTGAATGCCCCGGCCTGACCAGCCCAGCCGGGTGGCCGCCAGGTTCAGGAATTTTGCGGCGGCCGGCTCAAGCTGGCATTGCGCGTCAATCGCCTGGCCTTCGAGCGCCTGGTTGCTGCTGCCCTGGCGCGTCATGGCACGCTCGCGCGCCAGCACGACGCGGCCCCGGATGGCCGAACTGGTTTCGCCTGGTGGTGTGTTGACCAGTTCGTCGGCGGCCAGCGCGCCCACTTCCACATGCAGATCGATACGGTCCAGCAGCGGGCCGCTGAGTTTGCCCTGGTAGCGCGACACCTGGTCGGGCGAGCAGCGGCAGGTCCGCAGGCTGGAGCCCAGGTAGCCGCAAGGGCAGGGGTTCATCGCGGCGATGAGCTGAAAGCGCGCCGGAAATTCAGCGCGGTTCGCGGCCCGGGAAATCGTGATGGTGCCGGACTCGAGCGGTTCGCGCAGGGCTTCGAGCGCAGCACGCGGAAATTCGGGCAGTTCATCCAGAAACAAGACACCGCGGTGGGCCAGCGAAATTTCGCCCGGCCGCGGCGGCGAGCCGCCACCGACCAGCGCCACCGCGCTGGCGGTGTGGTGCGGCGCGCAGGTGGGTCGCACGCCCCAGTGTTCGAGCGAAAAACGCCCGTTCAGCGAAGCCACGGCAGCGCTTTCAAGAGCTTCTTGCGTCGTCATGGCCGGCAGCAGGCCGGCAAAGCGCTGCGCCAGCATGGACTTCCCGGAGCCGGGCGCGCCCATCATCAAGAGGCTGTGGCCGCCCGCGGCGGCGATTTCCAGCGCCCGCCGGGCAGCGGCCTGGCCTTTCACGTCCGCCAGGTCCCGGTAGGCGGGCGCAGGCGGCGGCACGCACGGCAGCACGCGTGACCAGCCGTGCGGCGCGTCTTGCGCCGCATCGCCGGGCAAAAATTGTTGCACCACGTCGAGCAAATGCCGGGCGCCGTAAATTTCAGCCTCCGGCACCAGCGCCGCTTCCTGGGCACTGCCTTCGGGCAGCACCAGCTTGGGCAGGATCCCGGCTGCATGCTGTGCATCGTTGGCAACCGCCAGGCTCATGGCCAGCGCGCCCTTCACCGGCCGCAGGTCGCCGCCCAGCGACAACTCGCCCGCAAATTCATAGCCTTGGAGTTTGCGGGCATCAATCTGCCCGCTGGCCGCCAAAATGCCCAGGGCGATGGCAAGGTCGAAGCGGCCTGAATCCTTGGGCAGATCGGCCGGGGCCAGGTTGACCGTGATGCGTTTGTTGCCCGGAAACTCCAGCCCGGTGTTCTGGATTGCCGAGCGCACCCGCTCGCGCGCTTCCTTGACCTCAGTTTCAGCCAGCCCGACCAGCGTGAAGCTGGGCAAGCCGTTGGCCAGGTGCACTTCCACGCAAACCGGCCGCGCCTCCAGCCCCAACAAGGCGCGGCTATGCACTAAAGACAAGCTCATCGGGATACTTTCGTTCAAATGTCTCAAAGTTGTGCAGCTTGCGCGCGCTAAGTTGGTGCATGCTGTGTTTGTGTCACCTGACTGTAACGCGGCCCGGCCATAAAGCGCAGACCCGTTCACGGTGGTGGTGCAAGTTTGGCACGTTACATGCTAAGAATCCTGCGTTCGCTTTAACCATCCTGGAGGTATCCAAAAAATGAAACTCATCACGGCCATCATCAAACCGTTCAAGCTGGATGAAGTGCGCGAAGCACTCTCTGGTATTGGCGTGCAAGGCATCACGGTCACGGAAGTCAAGGGCTTCGGTCGCCAAAAAGGCCATACCGAGCTGTACCGCGGTGCAGAGTATGTGGTGGACTTCTTGCCCAAGGTCAAGATCGAGGCCGCCGTCTCCGACGAACTGGTGGACCGCGTCATCGAGGCGATTGAAGGTGCTGCCCGTACCGGAAAAATCGGCGACGGCAAGGTCTTTGTCTACAACCTTGAGCAGGTTGTGCGTATCCGCACCGGTGAAACCGGCAAGGAAGCGCTGTAAGGCCCAACCCCCTAAAAAGAGAACATCGACATGAAAAAACTACTCGTTTCCCTTGCGCTGGGGCTGAGCCTGCTGACCACAGGCGTGGCCGCACTGGCCCAGGCGCCGGCCGCCGCGCCTGCCGCCGCGGTTGCTGAGGCCGCAAGCGCCCCAACAGGCACACCGGCCGACGCAGCCCCCGCACCTGTCGCCATGCCGGCGCCCGCCGCCGCAGCGGCTGCGCCCGAGGCCGCTCCGGCTGCCGCACCGGCACCCGTCCCCAACAAGGGCGACACCGCCTGGATGCTGGTCTCCACCATTCTGGTGATCCTGATGGTCGTGCCGGGCCTGGCCCTGTTCTACGGCGGCCTGGTCCGCAGCAAGAACATGCTGTCGGTGCTGATGCAAATCATGGTCACGTTCTCGCTGATCGTCGTGCTCTGGTTCATCTACGGCTACAGCCTGGCGTTCACCGAAGGCAGCGCCTTCTTTGGCGGCTTTGACCGATTGTTCATGAAAGGCATCTGGGACAACACCGCCGGCACGTTTGCCAACGCGGCCACCTTCAGCAAGGGCGTCGTGATTCCCGAGATCGTGTTTGCCGCCTTCCAGGCCACCTTTGCCGGCATCACCTGCTGCCTGATCGTGGGCGCCTTTGCCGAACGCATCAAGTTCTCGGCAGTGCTGCTGTTCATGGTGCTCTGGTTCACCTTCAGCTACCTCCCGATCGCGCACATGGTCTGGTTCTGGATGGGCCCTGACGCCTACACCAGCGCCGACGTGGTGGACGCCATGACCAGCAAGGCTGGCTACATCTGGCAGTCTGGCGCGCTTGATTTTGCCGGCGGCACCGTCGTGCACATCAATGCTGCGGTAGCCGGTCTGGTCGGTGCCTACATGGTGGGCAAGCGCATTGGCTACGGCAAGGAAGCCATGGCGCCGCACAGCCTGACGCTGACCATGGTCGGTGCCGCATTGCTGTGGGTGGGCTGGTTCGGGTTCAACGCCGGCTCCGCACTCGAAGCCAACGGCTTTGCGGCCCTGGCCTTCATCAACACCCTGGGTGCTACGGCGGCTGCGGTGCTGGCATGGTGCGTCGGTGAAGCGTTGATGCGCGGCAAGGCTTCCATGCTGGGTGCTGCCTCCGGTGCCGTCGCCGGCCTGGTCGCCATCACGCCTGCTGCTGGCAACGTCGGTATCGGCGGCGGTCTGGTCATCGGCCTGGTGGCGGGTTTCGCCTGCCTCTGGGGCGTGCATGGTCTGAAAAAGCTGCTGGGCGCGGACGACTCGCTGGACGTGTTTGGCGTGCATGGCGTGGGCGGTATTGTGGGTGCCTTGCTGACCGGCGTGTTCAACTCGCCAGCCTTGGGCGGCCCCGGTTTCGTGGCGGACTGGGTGACGGCGACCGGCATCACCGCTGCCGACTACTCCATCGTGTCGCAAGTCTGGATTCAGGCCAAAGCCGTGCTGATCACACTGGTGTGGTCGGGCGTTGTGTCCTTCATTGCCTACAAGGTGGTGGACCTGACGATTGGTCTGCGCGTCAGCGAAGAAGACGAGCGTGAAGGCCTGGACATCACCTCGCACGGTGAAACGGCCTATAACCGCTGAGCTTGAAAACGCCAGGCGGACGGCCCTGCAAAGGCCGTCCGCCTGATGGCCAATAGAAAAGCGTCATTTTGATGCGCAGCCCGCTGGTGCCAAGCCAGCGGGCTGTTTTTTTGCCTGTACAGTTTGCGCTGGCTACATCGGCCGGCCCGCTTTTTCAAGGAACCCCTCCCATGACCTGGCACACCGTAGTGACCGAGCCGAGCGAACTGGGCGAGTCCCCGTTCTGGCACCCCGACGAGCAGCTGCTGTACTGGGTCGATATTGCGGCCCGGCAGATTTGCCGCGCCAACGTGTTCATGGGCACGCGCGAAAGCTGGACCATGCCCTCGGAGCCCGGCTGCATCGCCCCCGCCAAAACCGAGGGCCAGGCCAGCGGCCTGGTGATCGCGCTACGGGGCGGCATTTACCGCGCGCGCCAGTGGGGCGGGGCGCTGGAACTGCTGGCGCCCGCGCGGCACGACCCCGCCACCACCCGTTTCAACGACGGCAAGGCCGACCCGCAGGGGCGTTTTTGGGCCGGGACCATTTACGAGCCGCGCGATGCCGCCCGGGCGCAGCTGTTTTCACTCGATGGCCGCGGCCCCGCGCCTGCGCTTGAACTCAAGGCCGGCCATGCCACCACCGCCAACGGCCTGGCCTGGTCGCCTGACGCCGGAACCTTGTACTGGACCGACACGCCGAGCCACACCATTCGTGCCTGGGACTGGGATGCTGCCACCAACCTCCTGAGCCGCGAGCGGGTGTTTTGCCAGTGGCCCGGCAAGCCCGAAGGCTGGCAGCCAGGCATGGCAGGCTACGGCGGCCGGCCCGACGGTGCGGCAGTGGACGTGCAAGGCAACTACTACGTCGCCATGTATGAAGGCGCCCGGCTGCTCAAGCTCTCGCCCACCGGCGCGTTGCTGGCCGAGTTCGCCGTTCCTGCCCAATGCCCGACCATGCCCTGCTTTGGCGGCAACGACCTGAAAACGCTTTACCTGACCAGCGCCCGCCAGGGCCGGCCGGCCCGGGAGCTGCAAATCTACCCGCAGTCGGGTTGTGTGTTTTCCATGCAGGTCGAGGTGCCCGGGTTGCCGGTCAATTTCTTTAAGGACTGAATTGCTGAAAAATTAACAGCTGTGTGGGCTTATTGAGATTGATGAGGTGCTGATTTCGAGCGCGTGGTCATGCCACTGCAAAAATCTGAACAAACCCCATTCAAAAAAATCAATCCGGCCCGGCGCCTGAGGCGCTTACCATGGTGCCCATGGATTCAGATACCGACATGACCGCTTCAATCGCCGAGCGCGTACGCACCGCAGCCGCAGCAGGCCAGTCGCTGCGCATTCGCGGGGGCGGCAGCAAAGACTTTTACGGTCAGGCGCTGAAGGGGGACCTGCTCGACATGCGTGGCTTTTCAGGGGTGCTGAGCTACGAGCCGAGCGAGCTGGTGGTGACCGTGCGCGCCGGCACGCCGCTGGCCGAACTGCAGGCCCTGCTCGCAGCGCAGGGCCAATGCCTGCCGTTTGACCCGCCGCATTTTGGCCCCAACGCCACGGTCGGCGGCATGGTCGCCAGCGGTCTCAATGGCCCGGCGCGCGGCAGCGTCGGGGCGGTGCGCGACTACATGCTGGGCGTCACGCTGGTCAACGGCAAGGGCGAGGTGCTGACCTTTGGCGGCCAGGTCATGAAAAACGTGGCGGGCTACGACGTGTCCCGGTTGATGGCCGGCTCACTCGGCACCCTCGCGCTGCTGCTGGAGGTTTCGCTCAAGGTGTTGCCGGTGGCGCCCGCTGAAAGCACGCTGCTGTTCGAGATGACCGAGGCCCAGGCCTTGAAGCAACTCAACCGCTGGGGCGGGCTGCCGCTGCCCATCAACGCATCCTGCTGGCAGGAGGGTCATCTGGCCGTGCGGCTGCGCGGCGCCAAGGCGGCCGTGGCCGCTGCGCGCGTCACCCTGGGTGGTGAAGCGGCCGACAGCGCGGCTGACGCCCTGTGGACCGGCCTGCGCGAGCAGACCTCGCCGTTTTTTGAATTGCAGGGCGACGAGTCGCTGTGGCGCGTCAGCCTCCCTGACACCGCCGCCGCGCTTGATCTGGGTCCCACGCTCATGGAGTGGGGCGGCGCCCAGCGCTGGCTCAAGCTGCCCGCCAGCCAGGCGCCGTCGATTCGCCAGGCGGCCGCCCAAGCCGCGGGCCATGCCACGCTGTTTCGCGCCGCCGACAAAAGCGTGCCGGTGTTCACGCCGCTCAGTGCCCCGCTGGCGCGCATTCATCGTGCGCTGAAACAGCAGTTTGACCCGGCCGGCATATTCAACCCCGGCCGCCTTTCGGCCGACTGGTAAAGCCGGGGCATTGAAATCGGCAAGATGTTTTACTGGAACCGTACCGGCAGCGCGCTGGAGTCCCGGGTGCGCGCCTACCAGCCCAAGCTTCAGTTCGTTCCGCTGGCCATCTTGCTGCTCGTCCTGTCCTTGCCCCCTCTTTGTTCCGACCTTCTGCGCAGCCTGCGCCGCAAGGCCAAGGTGATTGACCAAGCGTCCTGAATATCATGCAAACCAAGCTCGCCCCCGAATTCATCCACACCGCCGACGGACAAGAGGCCGAAGCCATTTTGCGCAAGTGCGTGCACTGCGGTTTTTGTACCGCCACCTGCCCGACCTACCAACTGCTCGGCGACGAGCTCGATGGCCCGCGCGGGCGCATCTACCTGATCAAGCAGGTGCTCGAAGGCGAGCTGCCCACGCGCAAGACCCAGTTGCACCTGGACCGCTGCCTGAGTTGCCGCAACTGCGAAACCACCTGCCCCAGCGGCGTGCAGTACGGCCACCTGATCGATATTGGCCGCAAGCTGGTGGATGAACGCGTACCGCGTCCGGTCACTGAAAACGCTGTGCGCTGGGCGCTGAAGGAAGGCCTGCCGTCGCCGCTGTTTGCGCCCGCCATGAAGCTGGGCCAGGCGGTACGCGGCCTGCTGCCCGCATCGCTTAAAAACAAGGTGCCCGCCCGCCAGGACGCCGGCCGCTGGCCGACCCGCCAGCACCCGCGCAAGGTGTTGATGCTGGCCGGTTGCGTGCAGCCCGCCATGAGCCCCAACATCAACAGCGCCACCGCCCGCGTGCTGGACGCCGCTGGCATTCAGGCCGTGCTGGCGCCCAAGGCCGGCTGCTGCGGCGCCGTCAAGTTTCACCTTAATGACCAGGACGGCGGAAAGGCCGAGATGCGGCGCAACATCGACGCCTGGTGGCCTTTTGTTGAAGCGGGCGCTGAACCGGGTGTGGAGGCCATCGTCATGAACGCCTCGGGCTGCGGCGTCACCGTCAAGGAATATGGGCATATCCTGAAAGATGATGCTGCCTACGCCGACAAAGCCGCCCGCATCAGCGCCTTGACGCGCGACCTGAGCGAGTTGCTGCCAGAACTGGTGGAGCAACTGCGTCCCCAGGTCGCCGCCCGCGCAGGCCAGGTTGCCTTTCACCCCCCCTGCACACTGCAGCACGGCCAGCAACTGCGCGGCGGCGTGGAGCAGCACCTGGGTGCCCTCGGTTTTGATATCAAGGTCGCCAGCTGTGAAGCCCATTTGTGCTGCGGCTCGGCGGGCACCTACTCGGTGCTCAACCCCAAAATTTCCTACCAGTTGCGCGACCGCAAGCTCGCCAACCTGAGCGACATGCAGCCCGACGTGATTGTGTCGGCCAACATCGGCTGCATCACGCATTTGCAAAGCGGCACCGCCACGCCGGTGCGGCATTGGGTTGAAGTGCTGGATGAAGCGCTATTGGATAGCCGGTAATTGCCCTGGAGATGGTGGAAACTTGAAAGTTTCCCTCATGAACACCGTGATTTTTGAGGTCTGAAAACGGGGGCGTTCCTGATAAGGTCGCTTTTTAACTCCCTGTATTTTTCCGCCCGTCTGGCTTGCACGGTCAGCTGGCGGTGTCCTGCCAGGTCAAGGTGAGTCAGTAAGGTCCGTTCGCTTCGGGTGTGCCTGCATGCTCAGAGCATCTCATCCGGCGCAAACGGCCCGATCAGCTTGAGCATCAAGCGCAAGCCCACGCTGGCGTCCGGTTCGGTGTCTGAATCCGGCAGGCCGGAGCCCTTTGGCGCGCGCCAGACCAGCGCGCCATTGACCCGCTCCACGCGGTAGGCGCCGCCGGCCAGCGCGGGCTCGATCATGCGGGTGGCCTCGGCCGACAGGGCGCGGTTGCGGATGACGATGGCGACTTCGCTGTTTTGCAGCTTGGAGCGCAAGTCCAGGTTCATGGAGCCCACCACCAGCAGCCGGCTGTCTATGACCACCACCTTGGCGTGCAGGCTGGCATGCGAGCCCCCGGTGGAGCCGCCCGTGGAGCCGCCCGCCGCGCCGAAACTGGCAATCGTGCCCTGTTGCTCGGCGCGCATTTCGTACAGCTCAATGCCCTGGGCCAGCAGCGCTTCGCGGTAGCGGGCGTAGCCCACATGGGCGGCCGGGGCGTCGTTGGAGGCCAGCGAGTTGGTCAGCACGCGCACCCGCACGCCGCGCTGGCGCAGGGCGGCAAACTGCTGCATCATTTTTTCGCCCGGCACGAAGTAGGGCGACACGATCAGCACATCGCTCCTGGCCTGGGAGATCAGCTGCAGCAGGCCATCAACGGTGGTGTCCTGCGACTCCCCCACAGCATCGGCGTCAGCGGCAATTTTGGACGGTTTGTCCACCAGCATCACCGAGGGCGCCCAGGTCCAGCGCAGCAGGCTCAGGTCGGTCGCGTCGGGCAGGGCCGGGATCACGGTGGTCGTGCCGCTCGGCGACGTGGTGGTGCGCTCGTTCAGGGTTTTGTTCGGAGCGCTGGCTGGCGCTGGCGTGACCGGTGCGCCAGCGGTTTGAGAGGCGCTGGGCACGGGCTTGAGCGCTTCGATTTCCTTGATGGTCATGAGCGACTGCACCGGGTAGGCCAGGGGGTTGTTCCAGTACTGGTCAAAGCTGCGCGACAGGTCGCGCGCGATGCGGCCAGACCCCAGCACGTCAATGTCTACAAAGTTGGTGCCTTCGCTCTGGCCAAAATAGGTTTCGCCCAGGTTGCGCCCGCCCACAATCGCCACTGCGTTGTCGGCCACAAAAATCTTGTTGTGCATGCGCCGCTGCATGCGGTCCACGTCCTTGAGGTTGCTCACGATCCGGAAAAATAGCGATCCGCGCCCCCCTGGCAGCGGGTTGAACAGGCGCATTTCAATGTTGTGCTCAAAAGCCAGCTTCAGGATCTGCGCGTTCTTGCCCGAGGTGTTGAAGTCGTCCAGCAAGATGCGCACGCGCACGCCCCGCCCGGCGGCCTCGCGCAGCGCATCGGCCATGCGCTCGGTGGTGTCGTCGGCCAGGATGGCGTAGTACTGGATATCCAGCGTTTTTTGCGCCGCCTTGATGAGCGTCATCCGGCTGGTAAACGCCAGCTCGGCGTTACCCACCAGTGCAAAACCGGAGTCGTTGCGGGTGCCGGCCAGGGCCGCCCGCGCCGCCACGGCCTGGCCGATTCGGGTCGTTTCGGGGTTGGCCAGCGCGCTGGAGACTGGCCGGTCCACTTCGCGGGGCAAGGACGCGCAGCCCGAAACCCAAAAACCGAGCAGCAACAGGCACATCCAGCGCGGCGCATGGTGGCCGGCGGGCAAGGCGTTCAATGAAGCGGCGGGCCGCGCGAAAAAGGTCTGCATAGTGCTCACCACTGTAGCCTAAGCACTGTGGTTTGGCCGCCCAATGCCGGGCCGTTCCGCCTACTTTGCCTGTAGGCGCCCGGCCTGACTATGCGGCCTGGATGGCCGTTTCACTACGCCATCAGCGGCGCTTCCTGCATGGCCTCGGTTTGCGCCTCCAGCATGTCGACCTGGCCCTTCCAGTAGTCGCTGGAACCAAACCAGGGGAAGTTGATCGGAAAGATCGGGTCGTGCCAGCGCTGCGCCAGCCAGGCGCTGTAATGCACCAGGCGCAGCGTGCGCAGCGGCTCAATCAGCGCCAACTCGCGCCGGTCAAATTCGCCGAACTCCTCGTAGCCGTCCACCAGCGCGCCCAGTTGCCGGGTGCTTTGCGCCCGGTCGCCCGACAGCAGCATCCACAAGTCCTGCACCGCCGGGCCGCTGCGCGCGTCGTCCAGGTCGACAAAATGCGGACCGGCGCCCGGCAGGCCCTCGGGCGTCCACAAAATGTTGCCGGGGTGGCAGTCGCCATGCAGGCGCAGTTGCCGCACAGGGCCCGCGCCGGCAAACACGCCCTGGGCCACCACCATCGCCTCGTCAAAGGCTTTGCGCCAGCGCGACTCCATGTCCAGCGGCAGGTAGCCGCCCGCCAGCAGCCGCTCGGCCGATGCGGCGCCAAAGGTGTCGATGTTCAGTGCCGGGCGGTGCGTGAAAGGCTGGGCCGCGCCCACGGTGTGAATGCGCGCCAGAAAGCGGCCTATCCATTCCAGCACTTCAAAATTTTCAAGCTCGGGCCGGCGGCCGCCCCGGCTGGGCGACACGCTAAAACCAAAGCCGTTGAAGTGGTTCAGCGTGGTGCCGTTCAACGCCAGTGGGCCAACCACCGGGATTTCGGCCGCCATCAGTTCGGCGGCAAACGCATGTTCTTCCAGAATCTGCGCATCGCTCCAGCGGTCTGGCCGGTAGAACTTGGCCACCACCACGTCGCCGGCCAGATCGCCCGCACCGGCAGGCGTTTCAAGGTGCAGCTGGTAGACCCGGTTTTCGTAGCTCGACAGCGCCATCAGTCGCCCGTCGCCCATCAGCCCGACGCTGGCCAGCGCGTCCAGCACCACATCGGGCGTCAGGGATTCATAGGCATGGACGGCGTCGCGCGCTGGTGCGGCCTTGTTGTGTTCAGTCATACCTGATTGTCAGGCCAGATCAACCGCCGTGCAGGCCCGGCTTATTTCAGCGTGAGCACCACGTCGATGTTGCCGCGCGTGGCGTTGGAGTAAGGGCACACCTGGTGCGCCGCATCAATCAGGTCCTGGGCCGCCGCGCGGTCCATGCCCGGCAGGCTGACGTTCAGGCGCACTGCAATGCCGTAGCCGGCCGGGATCTTGCCCAGGTCCACGCTCGCGTCAATCGACAGGTCCGCAGGCACGTCGATTTTTTTCATGCCCGCGACGGCCTTGATGGCGCCAATGAAGCAGGCCGAATAGCCGGCGGCAAACAACTGCTCGGGGTTGGTGCCGGTGCCCGACGTGCCGGGCGAGCTCAGCGTCACGTTCAGGCGGCCGTCGTCGGTTTTGGACTGGCCGTCACGTCCGCCGGTGGTGTGGGCATGGGCGGTGTACAGCACTTTGTCGAGTTGGGTGGTCATGGTGTTTCCTTTGAATAAGCCTGCAAATCGAGGCGGGGTTGAAAAGCAAAAATGGAAAAGTTGTTATTTCGGCAGGCCGGCGCTGACCAGCCGCTGGCGCAAGGCCTGCACCTGGCCGGTCAGCGCCATCAAATCGGGCAGGGCGCATTGGGAGGCGCTGATGATGCAGCCCGGAATTTTGGCGGCCCGGGCTTTCAGTTGCTGGCCTGTTGGTGTCAGCGTGACATGAACGCGGCGCTCGTCCTGCACGGCGCGGGTGCGCAGCACCAGCCCGGCCAGTTCAAGGCGCTTGAGCAGCGGCGTCAGCGTGCCTGAATCAAGGTAAAGCCGCTCGCCGAGTTCAGACACCATCAGGCCGTCTTGTTCCCACAGCACCAGCATGACCAGGTACTGCGGGTAGGTCAGCCCCAGTTCTTCCAGCAGCGGCTTGTACAGTTTGGTCATGGCCAGCGACGCGGAATACAGCGCAAAGCAGAGCTGGTGGTCCAGTTTCAGCAGGTCGTCGGTGAGGGTGTTGGTCGTCGGCATGGCTGAACTATATCGAACAATTAAATTGTGTGCAATTTAATTTCCTGAAACCCCTTTCTGGTACCCGGCGCAAGGGCCGGGCGGCCCGCCACTAAACTGGAGGGCTCATGCAAAACCACAGCACTCCCCGGCCCGGCAAACCCACCCGCAAGGCCAGCGGCCCCACCCCGGCCACGCCGCAGGTCATTGACGAGCTGCGCCCCGGCCAGTCGATTGAACTGCTCAAGGCGCTGCACATCCTCACGCGCGAAGGCAAGCTCAACCAGGACACCCGGCGCAAGCTCAAGCAGGTCTACCACCTGTACCAGTTCATTGCGCCGCTGCTTGAAGAAGTCTCGGGCAGCCCGCAGGGCTTCACGCTGGCCGACCACGGCGCCGGCAAGTCCTACCTGGGCTTTATCCTGTACGACCTGTTTTTCAATGTGGCGCACCAGGGCCAAAAGCCCAGCGGCCACATCTACGGCATAGAAACCCGCGCCGAACTGGTCGACAAATCCCGCGCGCTGGCCGCGCAATTGGGCTTTGCGCAGATGTCGTTCCTGAACCTGCTGGTCGCAGACGCCACCACCTCGGCCGAACTGCCCGATACCGTGGATATCGTGACCGCGCTGCATGCCTGCGACACCGCCACCGACGACGCGATTGCCTTTGGCTTGGCCAAGCAGGCCCGCCACATGGTGCTGGTGCCCTGCTGCCAGGCCGAAGTGGCCAGCGTGCTCAAGAAAACCCGGGCCCTGAACCTGGCCAAAACCCCGCTGGCCGAACTCTGGCGCCACCCGCTGCACACCCGCGAATTCGGCAGCCAGATCACCAACGTGCTGCGCTGCCTGCAGCTCGAAGCCCACGGCTACCAGGTCACCGTGACCGAACTGGTCGGCTGGGAGCATTCAATGAAAAACGAGCTGATCCTGGCCAGCCGCCCGGCAACGCCCAACGTGGCCAAAACCCGCGCTGCGCAAACGCGTCTGCAGCAGGTGCTGGCCGAACTGGGCCTGGGTGAGTTGAGTGTGCGCTTTGCGGTGCCGGCGACTGCAGAGCATTCGCTTTAACTGATAGATTGAATCCAGGTCGTTCAAATAAATTGAACGATTCCGTCAGTTAATTTGAATCTCAAGCGCAAAAACGGTTTCTATACTTCGTGGAACTTTGAATGTTCCACCCCAGTGACCTGAATTGTTTTTGCCATGACGCCCGCCATTTCCACTGCTGCCTCCCCCCGTTACCACGGCGTTTCCATGGCGCTGCACTGGGTGCTGGGGTTGGCGCTGGCCGCGATGTTCGGCGTTGGCCTCTACATGGC
>JAUSDK010000108.1 GCA_030650875.1 Polaromonas sp. | reverse complement strand
CCGCTGGCCAAGGTGCGCGACGGCGACGTGATCCGCGTCGATGCGCTGACGGGCCAGTTGCAGGTGCTGGTGGCCGAGGCCGAATGGGCCGCGCGGCCGGTGGACCTGATGCCCGACGATTTGCGCCAGCGCAACGGCGTTGGCATGGGCAGGGGATTGTTTGCCGGCATGCGCCAGCGGGCGTTAACAGCGGAAGAAGGAGCTTTATCGTGGATGTAACTTTAGACGTGAGCGGCAAACTGACCGCCTTGCAGGTCATGCGGGACGCCCCCGTGATTCCCGTGATTGTGCTGACGGACACCGGCCAGGCCGTGTTGCTGGCGCGCGCGCTGGTGGCGGGCGGCATCCGCATGCTGGAAGTCACCTTGCGCACGCCGCAGGCGCTGGCCTGCATTGAGGCCATTGCGCGCGAGGTGCCCGAGGCCGTGGTGGGTGCCGGCACGGTGCGCAGCGCCGCCGACGCGCAGGCCTGCGCCATGGCCGGCGCGCGCTTTGCGGTCAGCCCGGGCTACACCCACGCCGTGGGCCAGGCCTGCCGCGATGCCCGGCTGCCCCTGCTGCCCGGCGTAGCCACCGGCAGTGAGATCATGATGGCGCAGGAAGACGGCCTGGGCGAACTCAAATTTTTCCCGGCCCTGCAGGCCGGCGGGCCGGCCATGCTCAAAGCCTGGAGCGGGCCGTTTGGCGACGTGCGCTTTTGTCCCACCGGGGGCGTGAGCATGGCCAACGCGGCCGAGTTTTTGGCGCTGCCCAACGTGGCGTGCGTGGGCGGCTCCTGGCTCACGCCGGCCGACGCGCTGGCGCGTGGCGACTGGGCACAGGTGACGGCGCTGGCGCAGCAGGCCTGTCAGCTGGTTCGTCCGAACGCCTGATTTTCAAGAAAAAAGGCTTTTTGGCCCAATAAGCACGGGCGCTTCTAGCTATAAAAATATAGCTATATTCGCTGCTGGCTAGCGCAGCCCGGCGCCTTCGGCGTATTCAGCGCGCTGGATCAACTCGATCTTGTAGCCGTCCGGGTCCGTCACAAAGGCAATCACCGTGCTGCCGCCCTTGACCGGGCCGGCTTCCCGCGTCACGTTGCCGCCGGACGCTTTGATTTTTTCGCAAGCCGCATAGGCATCGGGAACGCCCAGCGCGATGTGCCCATACGCCGTACCCATTTCGTAGTGGTCGGTGCCGTGGTTGTAGGTCAGCTCGATTTCGGCCTGCGCCGGGTTGCCTTCGTAGCCGACAAACGCCAGGCTGTATTGGTATTCAGGGTTTTCAGACCGGCGCAGCAGCTGCATGCCCAGCACCTTGGTGTAGAAATCAATGGAGCGCTGGAGGTCGCCAACGCGCAGCATGGTGTGTAGAAGTCGCATCGTGGATTCGTTTGGTAGTGGGGAAGCATCAGATTGTCGCCAATCTGCCGATAGGCGTACCGGGCCGGGTCTTATTGCCGGGCTGGCGCTTCAGGCGGCCTGGCGCGGCGGCGGCAACTCAAACACCAGGCAGGTGGTGGTGGCGTGGGCATACAGCTTGCCATCGGGACCGACGATGCGGGCCTCGGCGGTGGCCAGCTGCCGGCCGCAGTGAAGGACGGTGCCGATGGCGCGCAGCGGGCCGGTTTGGTGCGAGGC
>JAUSDK010000107.1 GCA_030650875.1 Polaromonas sp. | reverse complement strand
TTCTTCCGGTGCCGCATCAATTTGGTCGTAGCCTTTGGCGGTGCCGCCGAACTTGGCTGCGAGCACGGTGGTGATCGCTGCGGTCAAGGTGGTTTTACCATGATCGACGTGGCCAATCGTGCCAACGTTGACGTGCGGTTTTGTCCGCGAAAATTTCTCTTTTCCCATAATCAACTCCAGATAAAGAACATGCCCGTGTGTGGTTTAACGTTTGCACTGTGTTGCTTGTTCACACCGCACGGGGACAGCGTGGCACACAATCGCAGACAGGAAATTGGAGACGCCGGACCTTTGCAGAGCCGGCGCCGGTGGTTTACTTGGCGCGCGCAGCCATGATGGCTTCGGACACATTGCGCGGTGCTTCGGTGTAGTGCTTGAACTCCATGGAGTAGGTTGCACGGCCTTGCGT
Organism: Polaromonas sp.; assembly: GCA_030650875.1. Classification (GTDB taxonomy): domain Bacteria; phylum Pseudomonadota; class Gammaproteobacteria; order Burkholderiales; family Burkholderiaceae_C; genus Polaromonas. Next base: position 19,208 of record JAUSDK010000107.1, on the reverse strand, counting down.
TGCAGAGCGCAGCGTGGTCGAGTAACCGAACATTTCCGACAGTGGCACTTCGGCCTTGATGGCCTTGCCGCCACCGACCATGTCTTCCATGCCCTGCACCATGCCGCGGCGTGAGGACAAGTCGCCCATCACGTTACCGGCGTAGTCTTCAGGCGTTTCAACTTCAACCGCCATCATGGGCTCAAGAATGACAGGGCCGGCCTTGCGGCAGCCTTCCTTGAAACCAAAGATCGCGGCCATCTTGAAGGCCATTTCGTTCGAGTCCACGTCGTGGTAAGAACCGAAGTGCAGCGTCACCTTGACGTCGACCACCGGGTAACCAGCAAGCACGCCCGAAGTCACTGCCTCGTGAATGCCTTTTTCAACCGCAGGAATGTATTCGCGAGGAACCACGCCGCCCTTGATGGCGTCGATGAACTCAATGCCCTTGCCTGGCTCATTGGGCTCGATCTTGAGCACCACGTGGCCATACTGGCCTTTACCGCCAGACTGGCGCACGAACTTGCCTTCAGCATCTTCGATGGTCTTGCGGATGGTTTCGCGGTAAGCCACTTGCGGCTTGCCCACGTTGGCTTCCACACCGAATTCGCGCTTCATGCGGTCAACGATGATTTCCAGGTGCAACTCGCCCATGCCGGCGATGATGGTCTGGCCCGATTCTTCGTCGGTCTTGACGCGGAAAGATGGATCTTCGGCGGCCAGACGCTGCAGGGCGATACCCATTTTTTCCTGGTCAGCCTTGGTCTTGGGTTCCACGGCCTGGGCAATCACAGGCTCAGGGAACACCATGCGCTCAAGCATGATGATGGCATCAGGATCACACAGGGTTTCGCCCGTGGTCACGTCTTTCAGGCCCACGCAGGCAGCGATGTCGCCTGCGACGATTTCGCTGACTTCCAGACGTTCGTTGGCGTGCATCTGAACGATACGGCCAATACGCTCTTTCTTGCCCTTGATGGGGTTGTAAACGGTGTCGCCTTTTTTCAGCACGCCGGAATACACGCGCACGAAAGTGAGTTGGCCGACAAACGGGTCGGTCATCAACTTGAACGCCAACGCGGAGAATTTCTCGTTGTCAGCTGCCTGACGGACCACAGGCGCTTCATCTTCATCCATGCCCTTGACCGGCGGAATGTCGATGGGTGCGGGCATGAAGTCAATCACGGCGTCCAGCATGCGCTGCACACCCTTGTTCTTGAAGGCCGAGCCGCAGTACATCGGCTGGATTTCGCTGGCGATGGTGCGGGTACGAATACCGAACTTGATTTCTGCTTCGGTCAAATCACCTTCTTCAAGGTATTTGTTCATGAGTTCTTCATTGGCTTCGGCAGCGGCCTCGACCATCTTTTCGCGCCATTCCTTGGCGGACTCCAGCAGCTCGGCTGGAATTTCGCGGTATTCGAACTTCATGCCTTGCGAAGCTTCATCCCAGATGATGGCTTTCATCAGGATCAGGTCCACGACGCCGGTGAAGTTTTCTTCGGCGCCAATTGGGATGACCATGGGAACGGGGTTGGCCTTCAGGCGCAGCTTCATGCCCTCAACGACCTTGAAGAAGTTGGCACCGGTGCGGTCCATCTTGTTGACAAAGGCCAGACGCGGCACCTTGTACTTGTTGGCCTGACGCCAGACGGTCTCAGACTGGGGCTGCACGCCGCCGACTGCGCAGTAAACCATGCAGGCACCGTCCAGCACGCGCATGGAACGCTCGACTTCAATCGTGAAGTCCACGTGGCCCGGGGTGTCAATGATGTTGATGCGGTGCTCGGGATAGGATGAATCCATTCCTTTCCAGAAGCAGGTGGTGGCAGCGGAAGTGATCGTGATGCCACGTTCCTGCTCCTGCTCCATCCAGTCCATGGTGGCGGCGCCGTCATGGACTTCACCAATCTTGTGGCTGACGCCGGTGTAAAAAAGGATCCGCTCGGTGGTCGTGGTCTTGCCAGCGTCAATGTGCGCGGAAATACCAATGTTGCGGTAGTTTTTAATGGGGGTAGCGCGGGACATAAATTACTTTCAGTTCGGTGTTACGAACAAAGACTCGTTGCCAAGATATTTCTCTTGTTTTTCTACGCGTCTGCCGGCCGGGCGCTTTTGGCACCGAGCCGGCAGGAGTTGGGGTTGAACTGCCAGGAAGTCAAGGTGCTTTGGTCACCTTGAATGCCTGGGAGCAATCCGTCAAATACACGCAGTCAACACTGCAATCGACGATTAGAAGCGGAAGTGGCTGAACGCCTTGTTGGCTTCGGCCATGCGGTGAACTTCGTCACGCTTTTTCATGGCACCGCCACGACCTTCGGTGGCTTCCATCAACTCATTGGCCAGACGCAATGACATTGATTTTTCGCCACGCTTCTTGGCGGCTTCCTTCAACCAGCGCATGGCCAGAGCCATACGGCGGACAGGACGCACTTCAACCGGCACCTGGTAGTTTGCACCACCCACGCGACGGGATTTCACTTCAACCATGGGCTTGATGTTGCCGATGGCCATGTGGAAAGCCTCCAGCGGATCTTTGCCGGGGTTCTTTTTCTCGATTTGCTCCAGGGCGCCATAAATGATGCGCTCTGCGACGGCTTTCTTGCCGCCTTGCATGATCACGTTCATGAATTTGGCGAGATCGACATCGCCAAATTTTGGATCAGGAAGAATTTCACGTTTAGGGACTTCGCGACGACGTGGCATTTTTTCACCTCTTTGCTTCAGTTGGCACTACGTTGGGTAGCACCGCGAGAGTTAGCAAACTCCCACTTACTCGACCGGCGCAAACAACTTGCACTTGGGTCACTTCGCTCAATACACCGGCCAGGGTGAGTCAAGCACCTGTTTTTTGAAAAAGTCATGACAACTTCTTCTGGCGCGAACTGTGAAGTTCGAACCGATTGGCTTATTTAGCCTTTGGACGCTTCGCGCCGTACTTGGAGCGCGACTGCTTGCGGTCTTTCACGCCTTGCAAATCGAGCGATCCACGAACGATGTGGTAACGCACACCAGGCAAGTCCTTGACACGACCGCCACGAACCAGCACCACGCTGTGTTCCTGCAGGTTGTGGCCTTCGCCGCCGATGTAGGAAATGATTTCAAATCCATTGGTCAGGCGAACTTTGGCAACTTTACGCAGCGCAGAGTTAGGCTTTTTAGGTGTGGTGGTGTACACACGGGTGCAAACACCGCGGCGCTGTGGAGAATTCTCCATCGCGGGGCTTTTTGACTTGATCTTTTCGACCTCGCGCCCCTGACGAACTAATTGATTGATGGTTGGCATTGAAAAACGTCCCTAAACGTTTGGAAAACGAAATAAAAATACGGAAATCTTCCCCGCACCAAAAGCGGAAAAGCTTTCTAGTATAAACCGGATAGCAAAAAGGCTCAAGCGGATCGCAGCAGTGGGCGAGCCATCCGCCCTGCCACCAGCGTCGCGCAGGCGCCCCTTACTTGATCCAGAGCCGAATGGAATCCCAGGCGCGCCCCATAATCCCGGCTTCCTCCACCGCCTCAAGCGCCATCAGTGGCACTTCCGCCACAGGTGTGGGGTTGTCGCCCAGCATGACCTTGAGCGATCCCAGCGACTGCCCCTTTTTAAACGGCGCCACCAGCGGATCAGGTCGGGCGACCTGGGTTTTGACCTTGGGGGCGCTGCCGGAAGCCACGGACACCACAATCGCCTGGGGACGACCCAGCTTCACGGTAGGGGCCTTGCCCTTCCATACGGCAGGCGCAACGACGGCCTGGCCCGCATCAAAGAGTTTCACGGCCTCATAGGCGGTGTAACCCCAGTTCAGCAGCTTTTGCGTTTCATTGGCGCGGGCGCTGTCGCTGGAGGTTCCCAGGACAATCGCCAGCAGACGCCGGCCACCGGGCGCGCCACCGACCCCCAGATTGGGGAAGTCGCGCTTGGCCGTGGCGATCATGCAGTAGCCCGCCGCATTGGTGTGACCGGTCTTGAGGCCATCCACCGTGGGATCACGGAACAGCAGAGTATTGCGGTTGGTATCATTGCTCGCGGGCGTACCGGGGTAGTGGTATTTCTTGATCGCCGAGTAGCCGATGTAGTCCGGGAAATCCGTCATCAGGCGGGTCGACAAGATGCTCAGGTCGCGCGCGGTCGTGGTGTGGCCAGCCTCGGTCAGACCTTCCGGATTCTTGTAGCCGGTCGAGTTCATGCCCAGCGCCTTGGCCTGCTGGTTCATGAGCTGCACAAAATGCTCGGCGGTGCCGCCCACGCCCTCGGCCAGGGCCATCGTCGCGTCGTTGCCCGACTGCACGATCATGCCCTTGATCAGATCCTCCACGGGCACCTGCATTTTGGGATCGATGAACATGCGCGAGCCCGGCATCTTCCAGGCGCGCTCGCTGACACTGAAGGTCTGCGCAAGGGTGATCTTCTTGGACTTGAGCGCGTCAAACACCAGGTACTCGGTCATCAGCTTGGTCAGCGAGGCCGGCTCAACCGGGGAATCAATGTCCTTGGCGGCCAGGATCTGGTTGGACGTGACATCCAGCAGCAGATAGGAACGCGCCGCAATCTCGGGCGGCTGAGGCGCCTGGGCCTGCGCTGCGGGCAGCACGGCAGACAAAACAAGAACGGCAGCAGCAGCAAGACTGCGCAGGCTGAGCAGGCCACAGGGGGCCAAAATGGAGCATTGCATGGAGTGGGAAGTCAGTGTTTTGAGGTAAAAAACCAAGAAAGTGCGAGAAGAAAGGCCAGGCAGACCTGCCCCTCAGAGTAGCGGCGAAGAAAGGTGGCGAAGCACCAGATTTTTCAGCAAAGGCAATTGTCCATGAAAGAAATGACCCACTCCGGGCACAACCGTAACAGGAAGTGATTGTGGCCGCGCCCAGTCCAATACAGCGGACATCAGCACCGTGTCGTCTTGCTCGCCGTGCAGCACCAGGGTCCTGAGGTGCGCCGCCGGATCGATGGGAGCGGCAGGCGCGCGGCTGACGCTGGTGCCCACCAGCACGAGTTTTTCAATACTGCGGGCAGGAAACAGCTGCGCAAAGGCGTGGGTTGTGACAAAAGCCCCGAACGAAAAGCCGGCCAGCGCCAGCGCCCCCTGCTCCGCGCCAGGCGGCGCAACCTGCTGCACCACCGCCAGCAAATCCGCCAGTTCGCCTCGCCCCTCGTCATGGCTGCCGGCGCTGCCGCCAACACCCCGAAAGTTAAAGCGCACCGCCGTCCAGCCGCTTTGCACAAAAGCCCGCGCCAGCGTTTGCACCACCTTGTTGTCCATGGTGCCACCAAACAGCGGGTGCGGATGGGCAATGACGGCGACGCCATGCGGCACACCGGCCGGCGCATCGGTCGCGAGTTCAAGCAGGCCAGCGGGGCCTTGAAAGCTTGATTTTTGGGTTTTAGAGTTCACGGGCTGACTTTCCAGGCACATCAATCGCTATGAATAGCGACTATGCATGTAAATATTAGGGAAAGAGCCAAAATCATTACAACTCAAGTGCCTTAGCGGCCCAAATGCGCTGGCGTCAGCAGGCGCTCCACCACCTGGCCGTTCTTGAGGTGGGACTCGACAATCTCATCAATGTCGCTTTCATCCACATAGCTGTACCAGACCGCTTCCGGGTACACCACCAGCACCGGCCCCGCCGCGCAGCGGTCCAGACACCCGGCCTTGTTAACGCGTACCTGGCCCGGACCGGCCAGGCCAGCCGCCTTGACCTGCGACTTGCAGCGGTCAAAGGCCGCCTCTGCGCCTTGCGCCGCGCAGCAGGCCTCGCCGTTGCTGCGCTGGTTCAGGCAAAAAAAGACATGGTTTTTGTAATAGGACGGGCTGGCGGGCGCAGCCGCGCAGACCAATGCATTGGCTGCGCCGTCTTGGGAAGTGGAGGTGCTCATGGCGTGATTTTACTTTTCAGGCGCTGCGGCCTGCTCGCGGCTTGAAAGCCGCATCAAGATATACAGCAAGGCGGCATAGGGCCAGCCCCAGCCCAGCCACTGCACCAGTCCATGGAAGCGGATGAAACGGCCCTGCTCCCAGGACTGCAGCGTCTGCGCAAAGTAAGGGTCTGTCGGTGCCTGATTGAGCAGGCCGAGATGAATCGCCAATGCCAGCAGCGTCAGGGCAGCAGCGGCGCGGCGCGGCACCGGCAGCAGCAGCAGGGCCAGCAATGCCGCCAACCCCAAGCCAGCCTGCACCGGCACATCCAGCCAGGCCCAGGCGTGCTCCGGTCCATAGCTGAGCGCCGCCGACAACGCCGAGGCGGCGATGCCGGAAACCAGCATCGCCACCCCGAACACCGCGCGCTGACGGGCGGTGCGGATCACGCTGTAGCCCAGCAGGCAGGGAATCAGCGCGCCCAACCCCACGCACAGCAGTTCGGCTATGGGCACCAACGGCTGCAGTTCAAGCTCGCGCACCGGCATCCAGTCCAGAAAAGGGGTGTCGGCCAGTGCGTCGGCCAGCGCGGCTTCCAGCCGCTCAAACACCTGGCCCAGGCCCATGGGCACCGACGCGGGAAACAACAGGGCCGGCGGCCAGAGCAGCAGCAGCAGCAGCGCGCCGCGTGCGTCATACGCAAACCAGCGCGCCCTGAAACGGCTCCAGCGCTCAATCACGCCCGACCGCTCCAGCGCCCAGGCGAAGCAGGCGCCCAGCCAGCCACCCAGCGTGTTAAGCGCCAGGTCCACATTGGACGGGACACGTGACGGCAGGTAGCTTTGCAGTGTTTCCAGCGACAGCGACAGCAAGCCAGCCGCCAGCATGGCCAGCACGACGGCCCAGAACCCGCGCAGGTGGCGAAGCGCCGACAGCGCCAGCAAAAACCCCAGCGGTGCATAACCGAGCAAGTTGGCGCCCACATCAAACCCGGTCCAGTACTGCGGCAGCGGCGCTGTCAAAAACCGCAGCGGTGAAATGTCCTGGTCGCGCCAGTCGGCAAAAGGGTAGAGGCTGGCGTAGGCGATCAGGCCAGCAAGCGCCAGCGCCAGCGGCCACGTCATGGTTCTGTGCACACCCCCATCGTTGTCACTGCGCTGCGCTTCGTGCACTGCCTTTCCCCCTTGCAGGGGGCGACGCATGGCATCCGGCAAAGCCGGCCTGCCGGCGTCTGCTGGAGAATCCGGGTGCGGGGTCGGGGCGTCTGGCATTGCCTTGTGCTATCAGCCTTAAAACGGCTTGACCACCACCAGAATCACCACGATCAGCATCAAGATGACCGGTGCCTCATTGAACCAGCGAAACCAGACATGGCTGCGCTGGTTTCGGTTGTCCGCAAAGGTGGTCAGCACCCGGCCGCAGGCGTGGTGGTAACCGATCACCAGCGCCACCACAGCCAGCTTGGCATGCATCCAGCCATTGCCCGGCCCCAGCCCGATGCCATACCAGAGGTAGAGCCACAGGCCGGTCGCCAGGGCCGGAACCGCCAGCAGCGTGGTGAAGCGCAGCAGCTTGCGGGCCATCAGCATCAGCCGCGCGCGCTCGGCCACGCTTTCGGGCGGCACCATGGCCAGATTGACAAAAATGCGCGGCAGGTAAAAAAGTCCCGCAAACCAGCTGGCAATGAAAACGATGTGGAAGGATTTGACCCAAAGCATGGATCGAGTGTAGCCCGGCGCATTTTTGGGCAAAAAGAAGCCCGGCGGCACAAGGGCCAGCCGGGCTGATAAGCCTTTTTGCTGTCACACGCAAAGGCCCCGCTCAGGGAGGAAAAGCGGGATGCAGCAACCAAACAGGCCGCCACACGGTTTAATTTTAACCATGCCGGTCAAGCCTTGTCCAAACTTTTTTCGAGGCGCGCCATCGCTTAAATGTAAAACGCGGTACAGCCCGTTAAGACCTGGTAAGACCCGGTAAGACCCGGTAAGGCCAGGGTACAAAGGAGATCAAGGCGCGCCCGCATGGCCGGCCCAAAGGTTTGGCACAATTTGCCCATGACACTGCATGCCTCCAACTTCGCTCCTTTCCCGATGGGCCGCCCCCGTCGCCTGCGCCGTGACAGCTTCACGCGCAACCTGGTCCGCGAGCACGCGCTCACCGCCCACGACCTGATTTACCCGGTGTTCGTGACCGACGGCCAGAACCAGCGCGTGCCGATTGCCTCGATGCCCGGCGTCGAACGGCTCAGCCTGGACCTGCTGCTGCCGGTGGCAGAGGAGTGTGTGCAACTCGGCATCCCCGTGATGGCCCTGTTTCCGGTGATAGACAACGCGCTCAAGACTTACGACGGCAGGGAAGCGCTGAACCCCGACGGCCTGGTGCCGCGCGTGGTGCGCGAACTGAAAAAACGCTTTCCCGAACTCGGCGTGATGACCGATGTGGCGCTGGACCCTTTCACCAGTCATGGCCAGGACGGCCTGCCCGACAGCGACGGCTATATCATGAACGAGGAGACGGTGGAAATGCTGGTCCAGCAGGCGCTGACGCAGGCCGAAGCCGGCGTTGACATCGTCGCGCCCAGCGACATGATGGACGGCCGCATCGGTGCAATCCGCCAGGCGCTGGAGCGCCGCAAGCTGATCCACACCCGCATCATGGCCTACAGCGCCAAGTACGCCAGTGCGTTTTACGGCCCGTTCCGCGACGCCGTGGGCTCGGCCGGCAACCTGGGCAAGGCCGACAAAAAGGTCTACCAGATGGACCCGGGCAACTCCGACGAGGCGCTGCGCGAAGTAGCGATGGACATTGCCGAAGGCGCGGACATGGTGATGGTCAAGCCCGGCATGCCCTACCTGGACGTGGTGCGCCGCGTCAAGGACGAATTCAAGGTGCCCACGTTCGCCTACCAGGTCAGCGGCGAATACGCCATGCTCAAGGCCGCCGCGCTGAACGGCTGGCTGGACCACGACGCCGTGATGATGGAAAGCCTGCTGGCCTTCAAGCGGGCCGGGGCCGACGGCGTGCTGACTTACTTTGCGATGGACGCCGCCAGAAAGCTGCGCCAGGGCTGAAGCACCCCGCGGCCTTTTATTGCTACGAAATCAGAAGCTATAAACATTCGCTCCGTATGGGCCAGGGGCCTGTTTCATTGAAAAAACCGGGGTTTGAAGCTTTCATGCGCGTTTTCCACATCACCGCCAACGGCAAGGGCGTCACCGAAACCGACGTACTACCCAGCGAACTGCCGCCGCAAGGCTTTGTCTGGATTGCCTGCGCGCGGCGCGAGTTCGAGCTGCGGCTGGCGCAGATCCAGGCCAGCCTGCAAAGCCTGTGCGGCACGCAACTGGTGGACCTGCATGTTTCTGACCTGCTGAACAACCAGCTACCCTCGCACTACGACTACACCTCGCAGTACGACATGCTGGTGTTTCGCCGCCTGGCCACCGGCAACACCGAAGCAGACCTGGCCGCAACCAGCCAGCCCCAGCCGCCACGGGCCAAACGCAGCGGACCGCCGGTGCTCAAGCATATTGACACCAGCCCCGTCGGGTTTGCCGTGTTTGACCAGGTGCTGCTGACCGTGCATCCGACCGACTGCGCCGTTCGCGAAGCCTACGCGCTCAAGCTGCTCAACGCCACCAGCCAGGAGTCGCGCGCCAGCGGCGTCAAGCTGCCCGCCAGCCCGGCCGACCTGATGCTGCGCATCGTCAACCACATGGTGGACGGCTACCTGGAGTTGCGGCGCGAGTTGACGCGCCAGCTGGGCCACTGGCAGTCCGAACTACTCAAGCCCGGCTCGCGCTTTAGCAACTGGGCCTCGGTGCTCGATGCCCGGCTGACCATGCACGAGCTGGACGAAGTCTGCGAAGACCAGCGCTCGGCGCTGCAGGACTGGATTGACTCGATCGAGACCTGGCCCGAGGGCAGCACGCCCGCCGCGCAGCGCGAGCGCGAGTTGCTCAAAATCCGTTCGCGTGACGTGCTGGAACACATCGAGCGCGTGGTGCACCATGTGCGGCGCATGGAGCAAAGCGCCGAAACTGCGGTGCAAATGCATTTTTCGCTGCAGAGCAACCGCACCAATGACATCATGCGCACGCTCACGGCGCTGACGGCCGTGTTCTTGCCGCTGAACCTGATCACCGGGTTTTTCGGCATGAACTTCGAGTTCCTGCCCGCCATCCACAGCTCCGCCGGGTTTTGGTGGACTTTTGGCCTGATGGTGTCGCTGGTCGTCGTCGTCGTGTCCGTTTTCTGGCGCAAGCGTTATATCGCGAGGAGCAGCCGCTAGACCGCGCCTCCTCGTCCGCCGGGTGAATCAGCGGCCCTTGGACGGCCGCAGGCGTTCAGCCCAGCCTGGCGGCAAAAAATGCCAGCGAACGCTCACGCGCCAAATCGGCGGCGGCTTCGTTGTACGAGCCGCGCTGGTCGCAGTTAAAGCCGTGGTTGGCCGCATAGACATGCACTTCGACGGCGGGGTGCGCCTTCTTGAAGGCCTCGACGCCTTCCAGCGGAATCCAGTGGTCCTGGTCGCCAAAGTGCGCTATCACCGGGCACTGCGGCTGGCGCGCAATTTCGCCTTCAGCCGTGATGCCGCCGCCATAGTAAACAATGGCGGCGCTCAAGCCCTTGAGCAGACAGGCCGCTTTCCATGTCAGCAGGCCGCCCCAGCAAAAACCGACAATCCCGACCTTGCCGCCGCTGGCCTGGGCCGCGTGGTCGATGGCCGCCTGGATGTCCTGCAGAACGCCCGCGCCCGGCAAGGCGTCCACGGCAGTTTTCAGCTCAAACCCCGCCCCCATGTCGGCCTCGGTGTAGCCCAGCTCCACGCCGGGCTTGACGCGCTCAAAGGTCGATGGCGCCACGGCCAGATAGCCTTCTGCGGCATAACGGTCGGCCACGGCCCGTATGTGTGAATTGACACCGAAAATTTCCTGCACCACGACGACAGCACCGCGCGGCTGGCCTGCGGGTTGTGCCACGTAGGCGGGGACGGTGAAGCCGTCGGCGGCGGTGAGATTGATGAATTGACCCATGATGTGAAAGCTCCTTGTTATTTCTGTGTGAGGTAGGGATTCAGGCAGCAGCCTGGAGTTTTCGCTCGACAAAATCAAGCCGGTCCTGGCCCCAGAACAGCTCACCATCAATGACGTAGCTGGGCGCACCGAACACGCCGGTATCAATAGCCTGCTGGGTATTGGCCTCGTAGCGCTCCTGCACCGCCTGGCTTTGCGACTGCGCCAGCCGCTCCGGGCTCAGGCCGCTTTCGGCCAGCAACCCGGCCAGCACCTGGTCGTCGGCGATGTTGCGCTCGCTGGCCCAGACCGCCGCCAGCATCGCGCCGCTGAGCGCCATGGCAGCGTCAGCACCGTCGTTCAGATCGACGGCAATGATGAGGCGCGCGGCGTCGTCGCCGGACACCGGGAAGTAGCGCGGCTTGAGGTGGATGGGCGCCTGCAGATGGTCTGAATAGCGCTGCAGTTCCAGCAACCGGTAGGCCTGGCGCTGCGGTGCGCGCTGGCCCAGCGGCAGCCCGCCCGAGATGGGGAATACCTTGCCGCCCAGGTCGACCGGAAGCACCCGCACGGTGGCGCCCGCCGCGCGCGCGATCTGCGCCAGGCGCGCGTGCCCCAGGTAGGCCCAAGGGCTTTGGGGGGCAAAGTAATAGTCCACGGTGGTGCTCAAAGTTCTTTCTCCGGTTGCAATAAGTCATTACAGTCACTGATTCAGCGCGTTCCCGTTTGTAACCGGGATTGATATTTTTTGCAGGAGACTGGTTTGTCCCAAGTTGTTTTGATCACAGGCGCCTCACGCGGCATTGGCGCGGCCACGGCACTTCTGGCGGCCCGCCAGGGCTACGCGGTGGCTGTCAACTACACCGCCAACTCGCTGGCCGCCGACGAGGTGGTGCGGCAGATCCGCCAGGCGGGCGGCCAGGCCATGGCGGTGCAGGCTGATGTGGCTGTGGAAGCCCAAGTGGTGGCGATGTTTGAAAAGGTCGACGCCAAGTTCGGCCGCTTGAGCGCGCTGGTCAACAACGCCGGCGTGGTGGACCAGACCACGCGGGTGGAGGCCATCACCTTGCAGCGTCTGCAGCGCATGTTTGAAGTCAATGTGTTTGGCTCCTTCCTGTGCGCCCGCGAAGCCGTCAGGCGCATGAGCACACGCCATGGCGGCTCGGGCGGCGCCATTGTCAACGTCTCCAGCGCGGCGGCGCGGCTGGGCTCGCCCGGCCAGTACGTGGACTACGCGGCGGCCAAGGGCGCGATCGATACTTTTACCCTTGGCCTGGCCAGGGAAGTGGCGGCGGAAAGCATTCGCGTCAATGCGGTGCGGCCGGGCATCATAGACACCGACATCCATGCCTCGGGCGGCCTGCCCGATCGGGTGCGCGACCTGGCGCCGCAGGTGCCGATGCAGCGCGCCGGCAGCGCCGAGGAAGTGGCCGCATCGATTGTCTGGTTGCTGGGTGACGGGGCCAGCTACACCACCGGCGCCTTGCTCGACGTGGCAGGAGGCCGCTGAGGATGTGGCCCCCACGCTTGTCGCTTCGCGTACTGCGCTGCCCCCCGAGGGGGCTGAACTTCGCTTGGGGCGGCCCGGCGCTTCGTTCTTTGTCCCAAGGTTCCCGGTTTAAAAAGAGCTGATTCGTGGACTTCAAACCTTTAATCACCCTGCTGGCCATCGTCAACCCGCTGGCCATCGTGCCATTTTTCATTCACTACACGCAGGATTTTTCTAAAGAGCAGCGGCGCCGCACCGTGCTGGTGGCGTCCTTCAGCGCGTTTGTCGTGATTGCCACCAGCGCGCTGCTGGGCCTGCAAATACTCGAATTTTTCAGCATTTCACTGCCCAGCTTCCAGGTCGGCGGCGGCCTGCTGCTGCTGATCAGTTCCATGAACATGCTCAACGCGCAGCCGGCCGAGGCCAAGCCGCTGACCAACGAGATGGAAGACGGCGCCGAAAAAGCCGCCATGGGCGCCAGCATTGCCGTGGTGCCGCTGACCATTCCGCTGCTCACGGGCCCGGCCACCATGTCCACGGTGGTCATCTACGCGGAAAAGGCCAAGACGTTTTTCCAGCTCGGCACACTGGTGGGCTACGGCGTGGTGATTGGCCTGGCGACTGCGCTGTGCTTTGCGATGGCCGAGCCGATTGCCCGCGTGCTGGGCAAAACCGGCATCAACGTGATGACCCGGCTGATGGGGCTGATTCTGGCGGCGCTGGCCGTGGAGGTGATGGCCGGGGGCCTCGTCAAGCTGTTTCCGGTGCTGCGCGGATAGCCTAGCGCGCCTGCTGCAGCCACTGGTCCAGCTCTTCAATCGCGGCGTCGGTGGCCGCCGTCAGGGCGCGCACGCCGCCAGCCGCATCGGCGCTGGGGGCCGGCCGCTGCACCACCACGCTGCGCTGCCCCAGCAGCTTTTCGCCGGCGGGCGTCAGTTCCACCAGCGTGGCGCGCAGGCGGATCAGGCCGACACTGGACTCGGGCGTGCTGAACAGCTGGCTGAACTCCTCAAGCTGCAGGCGCAGCAGCAGCGGCAAGGCGGCGCTCTGGCTGCGGTTGAGCGCGACGCTTTCGCGCGCATTGAACACCGCCCGGCGCTGGCTCAGCTGCTCGCGCAGACGCTGGCGTACCAGTTGCGGCGGCGGCATGCTCCAGCGCGCTGTCGAATAGGGGCGCAGCTGCTGGTCATCGGCGTAGCCCAGGCGGTACAGCACGGCCATGTTGTCGAGCGCGCCGCCTGCGGTGGTGATGTCGTCAATCGCCAGCGGCGGCAGCGGCGCCTGGCGTGCGCCTGGCGCGGTGGCCAGCAGGCCGGGGCCGAAGTCGTACATAGTGGCGCGCATGGGCTTGTCGGGCAGCGCGCAGCCGCTCAGCATGGCGCCCATCAACATCAAGGAAATAATAGCCAAGGTCCGATAGGGACGAGCGCCAATAGCGACTGGTTTAACAGCAATTGACTGCGGCGTGAAAAGGCGTTGTGTCATTTTTGTGTTCCATTGGGGGAAAAGCCCACCTCGCCCGGGCCAGGCACCGGCGGGCCATTGCCAAAAATCAGCGACTGCGGGTTGTCGTCCACCGCGTTCACGGTGCGCCGAAGCTGACGCATGGCGCGCGCCGTTTCGTCCGCCACCTCGCCCAGCTTGGGCAGCGTGGCGGCGCTGAAGGTTTCCACGCCCGCCGCCAGCGCCGCGCCGCCCTGCGCCAGCTTGTCGATCGGCCCGCCCTTTTCATTCAGGCGCCGCGCCGTGCCGGCCAGCTCGTCGCTGGCGACCTTGACCGCGCGCAGCGTCACGCTGGTCTCGCGCGACAGCGCGGGCAGGGTCGCCACCGTGGGCTCCAGGCCCTTGGCCACGCGGTTCAGGCTGCCCGCCGCTTCGCTGAGCTGCGTCACCGCCACGTTGACGGCCTGCTGGTTTTCGTCGGACAGGAGCTTGTTCAGCCGCATGCTGGCCTGTTCAGCCTGGTTGAAGATGACTTCGCTCTGCTTGATCAGCTTGTCGATCAAGCCGGGCTTGAGCGGGATGCGCGGCGGGTCCTCGTCGTTCGGCACCAGCCGCTCCGCGGATTCGCCCTCGTCATCGAGCTGGATAAACCCCAGCCCGGTCACGCCCTGGGACGCCACGGTGGCATAGGTCGAGGTGGTCACGGGCGCGCTGCGGTCTATGGACACGCGGATCAGGACATTGCCCTTTTGCTTGGTGTCAAAGCCGATCAGCTCGACCTTGCCGACCGGCACGCCGCGGTAACGCACCAGCGCCTGCGGCTGCAGGCCGGAGATGATTTCGCTGGTGCTCATTTCATACAGGTCGCGCTGGGTGTTGTCGCGCGTCAGCCAGAGCGCCAGCAGCGCCAGCAGGGCGCTGACCAGCAGCACAAACGCGCCGGCGATCAGGGCATGGGCTTTGTTTTCCATCTTGAAAACCTTTCTAGTTCGGGCTCGGGGCGTCGTGCAGCAGCGCCATCGCGCGCTGGCCTCGTTCGCCGAGGAAAAATGTCTGGATAAAGGGGTGCTCGAACGCCACCACGGCACGCGGCACGTCGTTGATAATGACCTTCTGGTCGGCCAGCACGGCAATCCGGGTGCTGAGCTCGAAAATCGTGTCCAGGTCGTGCGTGACCATCACCACCGTCAGCCCCATGCCCTGGTGCAGCGTGCGCAGCAGGGCGCAAAAGCTGTCGGCGCTCTCCGGGTCCAGCCCGGCCGTGGGCTCGTCAAGCAGCAGCAGCGGCGGGTCCATGATCAGGGCGCGCGCCAGCGCCACGCGCTTGACCATGCCGCCCGACAGATCGCTCGGCATCTTGCCGGCCACCTCCGGCCCCAGGCCCACCATTTGCAGCTTGACCATGGCGGCCTCCCGGATCAGCGCGGCCGGCAGGGTGCCCAGTTCGCGCAGCGGAAAGGCGATGTTTTCAAGCACGGTGAAGGCCGAAAACAGCGCGCCTTGCTGAAACAGCATGCCGACGCGGCTGGCCGCGCCCCGCTTGCTCAACTCGGCCGCCGGTTTGCCCAGCACCATGATCTCGCCCCGGGTCGGCGTCTCCAGCCCCAGCATCTGGCGCAGCAGCACAGTTTTGCCCGTACCCGAGCCGCCCACCAGCGACATCACCTCGCCGCGCGCGACCGTCAGGTCCAGGTCCTTGTGCACGACGGATTTTTTCTCACCGCTCTTGAAAACGGTCCATAGCTTGCGGATTTCAACCACGGCCTCAGTCGCTTGCATCAGATGCCTACACTTTTGAATAGCACCGCAAACAGCGCATCGACCAGAATGACGACCGTTATCGAAGTGACCACCGAGGCTGTGGTGCCCTGCCCCAGGCTTTCAGTGTTGGGCTTGACGCGCAAGCCGTAGTGGCAGCCCACCAGCGCAATCAGCACGCCGAACACCACCGACTTGGCGGTGGCCAGCGTCAGGTTGGCCACATCCACCGCCGCCGGCAGCTGCTGGATGAAAAAGGAAGGGGTGATGTCCATGGAAATATCGGCCGCCAGCATGCCGCCCAGCAAGGCGGCAATCGTGGTCCAGACGCTGATCAGCGGCATCACCACGGCCAGCGCCAGCGCGCGCGGCATGACCAGCCGAAAGCCCTGCGCAATGCCCATGACGCGCATCGCGTCCAGCTCTTCGGTCACGCGCATCACGCCAATCTGCGCCGTGATGGCCGAGCCGGAACGCCCGGCAATCAAGATCGCCGCCAGCACCGGGCCCAGTTCGCGTATCAGTGAAATGCCCAGAATGTTGACGATGAAGGCGTCGGCCCCGAACTTGCGCAGCTGCTGCGAAATCAGGTAGGCCAGCACCACGCCGATCAAAAATCCGACCAGCGCCGTGATCGGCAGCGCCGTGGCGCCAATGTGGTACAGGTGGCCCGACAGGTCGCGCCAGGGCGCCTGGTGCGGGCGCCGGATCAGCCGCCCGATGTCGAGCAGCAACTGGCCCACGAGTTCCACCAGGGCCTTGCCATGGTCCAGCAGGCCCAGCAGCCGGCGGCCCAGCAGCAGCAGCGGCGCGCGCCAGTCAGACGGGCGCACTTTCGGCGGGCTCACGGCGAACTGGGACACGGTTTCCAGCATTTCCCGCTGGTGGGGCTCGATCTGCAGGCGGGCGGGCCAGGCGTGGCCCCAGTGGTTCCACAACACCTGGGCGCCCAGGTAGTCGAGTTTTTCGATCGGGCCCAGGTCCCACTGCACCTGGCGGTCCTGCCCTTGCAGGCTGGCCAGCTGCGCCGTCAGCGCGTCCCAGGCCGGCTTACCCGTGAGGTCAGCGGCCGTCCACGCCCCGCGCACCAGCAGGCGCTGGCCGTCGGGCGTGTCCTGCTGTTCGATGCGGGGCGTAGCGTCTTGCATGGGCATTGTCGAGCGGGCACCAGGTAAAAATGTGATGGTAACCGCTCAAAACCGCCCGTGCGGCCCGCCCGGGGATCCATCGGCCCTGTCCCACAAGGAGTAGCGCGCTGGCTGGTCATCGCCAGGCTTGCGCCAGCGCGCCCCAGGCGCTGGCCACCACGGGTTCGGTGACCCGCGACTTCAGGCAGATGAAGCTCAGCACGCAATCCAGGCTGACCCGGTCTGCCACCACCAGGCCGTGCGCCTGGCTTTCGCGAATGGCAATCGAGTCGCGTGCCAGGCTCAAGCCGACCCCGGACTTCACCAGATCCAGCATCGACGCCTCATGGTCCACCAGCGCGACGCGGCGCGGCTCCAGGCCGGTCAGCGAGCCCTGGCCAAACACTTGGGCCAACAGCCGGTGGTGCGCGCTGGCGGGCGGCGTGGCCAGCCAGGGCAATGCCGCCAGCGCTTTCCAGTCGCGGCCCTGCACCTGCGGGCCCCAGCCGGCGGGCGCAATCACAAGATAGGTAAAGCGCGTCAGCTCCCTGACTTCAAAATCCATGGCACCCTGCGCCCGCCCATCCTTGGGAAACACGCGATTTTCTTCATTTCTGTCGGGCCAGCCCAGGTAAAAGCCTACCTCCAGATCCCCCCGCATGATCTGCGCCAGCACGTCCCCGCTCATGCCCTGGCGCAACTCGGTGTCGATCTGCGGCGCGGCTTCCACCAGCTCTTTCAGGAACGCACCGAGCCGGGTGAATTCGGGGTCCAGGATGGTGCCGATGCGCAGCGTGCCGCGCACGGTGCTGTGCAGGCCCTGCGCCGCTTGTGCAAAATCAGCCAGTGCCGCCAGCGCTTTTTCCGCTTGCGGCAGCAGCGCCGCGCCGTCGCGCGTCAGCGTCAGGCCCTGCGGCGTGCGGGTAAACAGCGTCAGGCCGGTGTTGGCGGCCAGTCCCTTGAGTTGCAGACTGACGGCGGGCTGGCTCAGATGCAGGCGCTCGGCCGCACGCGATACATTGCCCTGACGCGCCACGGCGACAAAGGCGCGCAAGGTTTGCGGATCAAAGTTCAGACTCATATTTGCAAAACTTATAACTCTATTTTGATGAAATCATTGGTAATGATCGTGTATTTTGCCGACACTTGGCGTATTCAAGGAGACATGTCGTTATGAGCACAGCAAATAGTTATCCCTGCCATGGCCGCCGCGAGGTCACGCTGTGAGCGCGCCCGCCTTCGACTACATCATCATCGGCGCCGGCACCGCCGGCTGCCTGCTGGCCAACCGCCTGAGCGCCGACGCGTCCAAACGCGTGCTGCTGATCGAGGCCGGCCGCAAGGACGACTACCACTGGATCCACATCCCGGTGGGCTACCTGCACTGCATTGGCAACCCGCGCACCGACTGGCTCTACAACACCGAGCCCGACGCCGGCCTGAACGGCCGGGCGCTGCGCTACCCGCGCGGCAAGACGCTGGGCGGCTGCTCCAGCATCAACGGCATGATCTACATGCGTGGCCAGGCGCGCGACTACGATCAGTGGGCGCAGCTGACCGGCGACAGCGCCTGGACCTGGAACAACGCCCTGCCCCATTTCATGCAGCACGAGGACCACTACAAGGGCGCGGACGCGCTGCATGGCGCGGGCGGCGAGTGGCGCATTGAAAAGCAGCGCTTGCGCTGGAACATTCTGGATGCGTTTGCCGAGGCCGCCACCCAGGCCGGCATTCCGGCCACCGCCGACTTCAACCGCGGCAGCAATGAGGGCGTGGGCTACTTTGAAGTCAACCAGAAAAGCGGCTGGCGCTGGAACACGGCCAAAGCCTTCTTGCGCCCCACCTGCATGGACCGGCCCAATTTCGAGCTCTGGACCGACACCCAGGTCTGCAAGCTGGTGCTGAGCTCCCAGGCCGATGGCGGCCTGCGCTGCACCGGCGTCGAGGTGGTGACCGGCCAGGGGCGGGTCACGGTGCAGATCAACGACGCCGGGCCGGGCGGCAAGCCGGGCGAGGTGATCTTGTGCGCCGGCAGCATCGGCTCGCCGCAGATCCTGCAGCTGTCGGGCATTGGCCCGGCCGCCTTGCTGCAGCAGCACGGCATTGCGGTGCGGCAGGACCTGCCGGGCGTGGGCGCCAACCTGCAGGACCACCTGCAGATCCGGTCGGTCTACAAGGTGCAGGCGGTGCCGGGCGACAAGCGCTGGGGCCTGTCGCTCAACAGCATGGCCCACAATTTATGGGGCAAGGCCCGCATCGGGCTGGAATACGCCCTGCACCGCACCGGCCCCATGAGCATGGCACCCTCGCAGCTGGGCGCCTTCACGCGCAGCTCGCCCGACCAGCCGTACCCGAACATCGAGTACCACGTCCAGCCGCTGTCGCTCGACGCGTTTGGCGAGCCGCTGCACCGTTTTGACGCGTTCACCGCCAGTGTCTGCAACCTCAACCCGACCAGCCGGGGCACGGTACAGATCAAAAGCGGCCGCTTTGAAGACGCGCCCGCGATTGCGCCCAACTACCTGAGCACGGCCGAAGACCGCCA
>JAUSDK010000105.1 GCA_030650875.1 Polaromonas sp. | reverse complement strand
CTGGTGTTGGGCTTTCGCGAGCGCGGCACAAAGGCGCCAGCGCCTTCCTGCGCGAAGCGTGCCAGCAACGCGTAGCCGGCCTTGGGGCTGATACCAAAGCGCCGGCACAACTCGCGCCGGTTGGCACCCTCCTGGCTCGCCAGTTCCACAAATTCTCGTTTGATATCCATCAGCGCTCTCGGTGTCCAGGGCATGGCCTTCTCCTTGCGCAACTTGCGCAGGTGAAGTGTTTACTATGTCCTCGCACACCTGTTTCGTATGTCTCCGGTCCATACAGCGAGGCAAAGAAAAGTAACTCGCCCGCCGGGGCGATTCCCGGCCAGCCCAACCCCGCCACGCCAACGAAAGACCGAACAAGCACCCCCTTCATTCTCAATGACAGAAATAGATCGCACCAGTCCATGACAAGATGTACTTGCAAATCCGCACGCGTGGAAATGGGGTTTCTGCATCGGCACCCGCCGGGCGAATTGCCGGCCGTGCATTGCCGGGGCCAGCATTCCGCTGGCCCGGCCGCCTTGCGCATTGCACGCAAGGGGTTTTACTGCCCTGAGTTGAAATTCATCACCCAGGGCGTCGGCCGCACTTTAGTTGCGGTCTTGCTTTGGTTCGCGCTTGGGTGCCACGTAAGGCGCTGGTTCCGGGGCGGGCGCTGGCATCACGGCTGCCGGAGCCGGTGCTGGAGCCACATAGACCGGTGCCGGTGCCACATACGCAGGTGCCACATACGCAGGCGCTGCGGCTTGTGGCGTGCCGCCAAACGCGATGTTCAGGCCGGCAGACACGATCCAGTCACCCAGGCTGCCTGAACCCGCCTTGTTGCCGTGGTACTGATAACGGGCGTCAGCGCGAAAGTCAACGTTCCTGGTCAGTTGCTTGGTAAAGCCCAAACCAACCCGTGCCATCAAATTGTCGTTTTTGTTGGAGTCCGAGTACCCTTCCCGTGCGTAGGCCAGGCCGGCAAGCGCGTAGGGGGCAAAGTCAGGGTTGCGGTTAAAGAAATACAGGCCGTCAACGCCGATATTGCCTTGTTCATCGTTCTTGCCGTCGAGTTGCAGGTACTGGCCGCCAACTTCCACGTTCCATTTTTCGTTCAGCATCTTGCCAACGGCCAGTCCCACGCCGGCACCGGTGCTTTTGGCCCGGTCGTTGTCGTTGATGACCACGCTTGCGGTCGGTGCGACGTACCAGCCGGAGTGGGTCGCCTGGGCGAACGCGGCAGTTCCAGTCAAAGCAAGAACAAGGGCGGCAGCAAGAGATGAGGTTTTCATGATGGCTTTCAAAATAGACAGAGGGCGGTTGGTAACTATGAGTACATTACGAATAAATTGTTACATGAACAGCATTTCAGCAGTGTATTTTTTCTTCCTGTTTGCTGAAGGGCGCGTTCCCGCTCCTCTGTAGGGCTTTTTCCTGTCCGGGCTAGGCTCGCGCCCGGTCGCAGGCCCTTGTCCGTCAGGCCAGCAACGCCGCCCGGGCCGCCGCCAGGTCCCACCCTGCCCAGCCGCAGCTTTTAAACAGCACCGGTCCGTTCACCGCAAAGGCCTCGCTGCGCACCACATCGGCCAGGCTGGCAAAGCGGGCCACATCCAGCCCGGCCTGCAGCAAATCACCGGCCTCGTGACCGGCGTCCACCGTATCGACCACCACCGTGCCGTGTTCGGCTACATGCCGGCACAGGTCGGCGCTCAGTTCCGTCATGGAGGGCGTGAAGGCCCCTACTGCAGCAATAAACGCGTCGCTGCGCGGCAGGGCGCGCAGCACCACCTCGCGGGCGGGTGTGCAGGTCACGGTCATCGGACAGTCGGCCAAGGCCGCATCGGCGTCCAGCACCACGCGCGCCTGCAAGCCCAGCGTCTGTGCGTAGTGGGCCAGCGCCTGCGCGCTGGACGCGCTGCGCGAGGCAATCAAAAATTCCCGGGTGTGCAAGCCCTCGGCAAAGGCCTCCAGGTGGGCTTTGCCCTGCACGCCCGCACCCACAATCAGCAGCGGCCCCTGCTTGTTGGGCGCCAGCCGTTGGGCCGCCAGCACCGACACGGCGGCCGTGCGCCGCGCGGTCACGGTGGGGCCGTCCAGAATCAGCCTGCGCTGGCCCGTGGCCACGTCAAACACCACCACGTCACCCTGGATCGTCGCCAGGCCGTGGCCCGCATTGGCCGGTGTGAAGGTGATCAGCTTGGTGATGGCGGTGATGCCATCCAGCGCGGGCATGACAAACAAACTGCCACCCCCGTGTAGCGGCAGCACCAGGCGCGCCGGCACCTGCACCGACGGGTCTTGCAGCAGCGCGGCGAGCGCCTCTACCAGCAGCGGGTAGGGCAGGCGCTGCGCCGTCCGGGCAGCGTCAAGCAGGGTGGGCGAAAGGGGTGGGGATGTGTCGGCGTTCATGGCGCCATGGTAAGCCAGCGCTTTTATCCTACACAGGGCCGGGAAGAACACCGAATGGCTTTTGAAATCGCCGCTTTAGCATCGAAACAAGTGTAATAAAGAGGTAATCCCCATGTTTTCCGACCATCTCCAGCAGCCTGATGAACCATCCTACAAAGTCTGGCTGGGTGTAGCCGCCGGCCTTGTCATCGTCTGCCAGCTGGTGGCCATGGCGCTGGTGGTGGGCGGCCAAGTCGAAAGAGCCGATGCGCGCGGGTTTCAGTACGCCTCCGAGCGATCCGCCCTGGCCCAGTGCAGCCAGAGCAGCCTGGGGAGCGAGCGGCAAAGCTGCGTCCTGCGGGTCCAGGCGGCTGCCAGCTTCGTGCAGCAAACCGGCAGCCAGCAGGCGCTAGCCGACGTCACAAGCGCTGAAGGCGCCTTTCAGTCAACGGCCTTGCTGACGGGCCGCTAGCCACCAAATGGTTAGCATGGGGGGCTCATGAAGTTGTCCACCCTCAAAATCAAGTGATTTTGCTGACCGCAAACCTCAGCGTCGGGCAAATCTTTAGACGCAAACCAGGAAATCAATCATGAAATGGGAAGGCAATCGGCAATCAGACAATGTCGAAGACCGGCGCAACAGCGCGGGCGGCGGGATGCTGGGTGGCCGCAGCATTGGCATAGGCACCATCGTGGTGGCGCTGGTGGGCGGCTGGATTCTGGGCATCAACCCGCTCACCATCCTGGGGGCATTGACGGGTGGCGCCCCGACCGCCCAGGTGCAGCAATCGCCAGCCCAACGGCCTCCTGCCGACGACCGCATGGCCAGCTTTGTCTCCACTGTGCTGGCCGATACCGAAGACGTCTGGAAAAACGAATTCACCAAGGGCGGTGCAACTTACCAGGAGCCGCGCCTGGTGCTGTTTCGCGGGGCGACACAAACCGCCTGCGGCCAGGGCCAGGCCGCCATGGGGCCGTTTTACTGCCCCAGCGACCAAAAGGTCTACATCGACCTCGGTTTTTACGAAACCCTCAAAACCCGCCTGGGCGCGCCCGGCGACTTTGCCCAGGCCTACGTCATTGCGCACGAGGTCGGCCATCATGTGCAAAACCTCATGGGCATTACCGAAAAAATGGAGCAGATGCGTGGCCGGGTCAGCCAGGTGGCCTACAACGGGCTCAGCGTGAAGCTGGAACTCCAGGCCGACTGCTTTGCCGGCGTCTGGGCGCACAACGCCCAGAGCGCGCGCCAGATCCTGGAGCAGGGCGATGTCGAAGAAGCCATGAACGCTGCCGCAAAAATCGGTGACGACGCGCTGCAGCGCAGCGGTGGCGGGGCCGTGCTGCCCGACAGTTTTACCCATGGCAGCAGCGCCCAGCGGCAGCGCTGGTTCAACAACGGCCTGAACAATGGCAGCGTCAAGGCCTGCGACACCTTCAGCGCCAAGAATTTATAATAGACATGCACCTGGCCATTACGGCGCCGGTGCAGGTAGCTATGTAAATAATAGCAAACTGATGCGATTCCGCCGCTATTTCTGTCATCCATACCAGGCCTTTTCGGCCCGTTTTTTCAGCAAGCATTGACGTCACAGCCTCTGATTCGCTCAAAGTGCGACAATGGCGGGCTAAATGACATCATCTTTTTCGAACCTTTCGCTGGCAGAACCGCTGGCACGCGCCGTAGCTGAAATGGGCTACGAATCCATGACCCCCATCCAGGAACAGGCCATTCCGGTCGTTCTGCAGGGCAGGGACGTGATGGGCGCCGCCCAAACCGGCACTGGCAAAACCGCTGCTTTCGCACTGCCCCTGCTGCAGCGCATGATGAAGCACGAGAACGCCTCCACGTCGCCCGCGCGCCACCCGGTGCGTGCGCTGGTGCTGCTGCCCACCCGCGAACTGGCGGTCCAGGTGGCCGAACAGGTCAAGCTCTACGCCAAGTACACCAACCTCAACAGCGCGGTGGTGTTTGGCGGCATGGACATGAAGCCCCAGACGCTGGAACTCAAAAAAGGCGTCGAAGTGCTGGTGGCCACGCCAGGACGCCTGCTGGACCACATTGAAGCCAAAAACACCGTGCTCAACCAGGTCGAGTACGTGGTGCTCGACGAAGCCGACCGCATGCTCGACATTGGTTTTCTGCCCGACCTGCAGCGCATCCTGAGCTACCTGCCCAAGCAGCGCATCACGCTCTTGTTTTCAGCCACTTTTTCGCCTGAAATCAAGCGCCTGGCCGCCAGCTTCCTGCAAGACCCGGTGACGATCGAGGTGGCCCG